>NZ_JAHWXK010000001.1:903125-1204166 GCF_023091155.1 Microbacterium sufflavum
AGGAGCGCGCGTACCGCACGCTCGCCCGCGGCCGGGCCGACGGCGCGCTGCTGCTCGACCTGCGCACCGACGACTGGCGCGTGCCCTTCCTCGACGAGCTCGGGCTGCCCACCGTGCTCGTCGGCGCCTACGACCAGCCCAGCCCGTTCTCGTGCGTGCGCACCGACGACGCCGCGCCGATGCGCGAGATCCTCGACCGGCTCCGCGCCGCAGGGCACACCCGCATCGCCCACGTGTCCGGCCCGCTCGACTACGTGCACTCGGCCGCCCGTGCCGCCGCCTACACCGAGGCCGCGGGCTCCGACGAGCTGCTGCGCGAGGGCGACTTCACCGCCGCGAGCGGGCGCGACGTGACCGAGGAACTGCTCGCGCTGCCCGACCGCCCCACGGCGATCCTCTACTCGAACGACACCATGGCCATCGCCGGGCTCTCCCTCGCCCGCTCGCAGGGTCTCGCCATCCCCCGCGACCTGGCCATCTCCGGCTTCGACGACGACCACCTCTCCGCCCACCTCTCCCCCGCGCTCACGAGCGTGTCGTCCGACCCGGCCGCCCGAGGCCGCGCGGCCGCCCGGCTGCTGCAGGAGAGCATCCTCGGCGCCGAACCGCGCACCGAGGTCGTGGACTGCAACGTCGTGCACTTCCGGGAGAGCACCGGCTCCTGAGCCCCCCGCACCACCCATCGCGTCAAGGAGGACACCATGAAGAAGATCCGCGCAGCAGCACTCGTGGGCGCCGTCGCGCTCGTCGTCACCGGATGCTCGTCCGGCGGCGGAGGCGGCGAAGGCTCCGCCGAGGGCACCGGCCCCATCGACATCTGGCTGTCGAACAACGAGCAGGAGGTCGCCTGGGGTCAGGCGGTCGTCGACGCCTGGAACGAGGAGCACCCCGACGAGAAGGTCACCGCGCAGGAGATCCCGGCAGGCTCGTCCTCGGAGGAGGCCATCACCGCGGCGATCACCGCCGGGACCGCCCCGTGCCTGGTCTACAACGTCGCGCCGGCGGCCGTGTCGGGCTGGGTCAAGCAGGGCGGCCTGGTCGACCTCAGCTCGATGGACGGCGGCAGCGACTACATCACCGAGCGCAGCGGCGACGTCGAGCCCTACGCCACGGACGGCAAGTACTACCAGCTGCCGTGGAAGTCGAACCCGGTCATGGTCATGTACAACAAGACCCTGTTCCAGGCCGCCGGGCTCGACCCCGAGGACCCGCAGATGAACACGTACGACGCGTTCCTGGAGGGGGCGCGCGCCATCGTCGACTCGGGCGTGCAGAGCGCCATCTGGCCCGCGCCGACGAGCGAGTTCTACCAGCCGTGGTTCGACTTCTATCCGCTGTACCTCGCCGAGACCGACGGCACCATGCTCGTGGAGGACGGCAAGGCCACGTTCGACTCGGACGACGGCAAGACCGTGGCCGACTTCTGGGCCACCGTGTACGAGGAGAAGCTCGCGCCGAACGAGGCGGCGACCGACGACGCGATGTCCGCCGGCACCACGGCCATGCAGCTCGCCGGCCCCTGGGCCATCCCGTCGTACGCCGAGACGGTCGACGTGGGCTTCATGCCCGTGCCGACCAGCGACGGCCGGGAGAACCCCACCACGTTCGCCGACTCCAAGAGCGTGTCGATGTTCACCGCCTGCGAGAACCAGGCGACCGCGTGGGAGTTCCTGAAGTTCTCCACGAGCGAGGAGGCCGACGGCCAGCTGCTCGAGGCGACCGGCCAGATGCCGATGCGCACGGACCTCACCGACACGTACGCCGACTACTTCTCCGCCAACCCGAACTATGTGGCGTTCGCGGAGCAGGCGGAGAACACGGCCGACGTGCCCAGCATCCCGAACTCGGTGGAGGCCTGGCAGGCGTTCCGCGACGAGTACTCGTCCGCGGTGATCTTCGCGAAGGAGTCGACCTCCGACTTCCTGAAGAACGCCGCCGCGAAGGTCGACGAGCTCGTCGCCGAGTGACATGACCACCGACAACCGACGGCTGCGCACCCGGTGGCTGGGTGCGCAGCCGATCGGCGGCCTCTTCGCGCTGCCGTACCTCGTGTTCGTGATCGCGATCTTCGCGTATCCGCTCGGTTTCGCGGTCTACATCGCCTTCCACGACTACTTCTTCACCGCGCCGGGCGCCGAAGTCGACCGGCCCTTCGTCGGCTTCGACAACTTCGTCACGGTGCTCACCGACCCGCGCGTGCTCGGAGCGTTCCGCAACACCCTCGTGTTCCTGGTGATCAACGTGCCGCTCACGGCGGTGCTGGCGCTCGTGCTCGCAGCCGCCCTGAACACCGGCATCCGCTGGGTGGCCGCATACCGCGTGGCCTTCTACGTGCCGTACCTCACCGCGAGCGTCTCGCTGGTGGGCGTGTGGATGCTGCTGTTCTCGGGCAACGGGCTCGTCAACACGATCCTGGGGCCGCTCGCGCCCGACCCGTCGTGGCTCGTGAACAGCGCGCTGGCCATGCCGATGATCGCGCTCTACGTCACCTGGAAGCAGCTCGGCTTCTACATCCTGCTGTACCTGGCGGCGCTGCAGAACGTGCCGAAGGAGCTGTACGAGTCGGCGGAGACCGACGGCGCCGGCGCCCTCGCGCGGTTCTGGAACGTGACTGTCCCCGGCGTGCGCAGTGCGACCACGCTCGTGCTGATCCTCTCGATCATCACCGGGGCGAACCTCTTCACCGAGCCGTACCTGCTCACCAACGGCGGCGGGCCGGACGGCGCGTCCACCACGCCGGTGCTGCTCATCTACCAGCTGGGCATCCAGCAGCAGAACCCCGACACCGCGGCCGCGATCGGCATGATCCTGGTGGTGCTCGTGGGGATGCTGTCGCTGGCCGCCAACCGCGCGACGAGGGAGCGATGATGCGCCGGAAGAACACCCTGCCCCGCGTGCTGAGCGTGATCGCGCTCACGATCGCGGCGATCGGCTTCGCCTTCCCGTTCTACTTCATGCTGGTCGGCGCGTTCCAGGAGAACCCGACGAACTCGCCCAGCCAGCTCATCCCCACGGGCGGGTGGACGGTCGACAACTTCGTCGCGATCGACTCGCGCATCGACCTGGTCGGCTCGCTCGTCAACTCGATGATCTTCACGCTCGGCGTGCTGCTGGGCACCGTCGTGTTCGGGCTGCTCGCCGGCTATGCGATCGCCCGGCTCGACTTCCGCGGCCGCGGCGTGATCTGGGTGCTGATGCTGCTCGTGCAGATGGTGCCGTTCCAGCTGCTGATGATCCCGCTGTACGTGCAGATCACGCGCAACTACGGTCTGGGCGACTCGTACCTGGGCATGATCCTGCCGTTCCTCATCAACACGACCGCGGTGTTCATCTTCGTGCAGTTCTTCCGGGCGCTGCCCACGGAGATCTTCGAAGCCGCGCGCATCGACGGCGCGGGCGAGATCCGCCTGCTCACCTCGGTCGCGATCCCGCTCATCCGCCCCGTGCTGGTGACCGTGGTGCTGGTCACCTTCATCGGCCCGTGGAACGAGTTCCTGTGGCCGTTCCTCATCACGAAGGACGCGTCGCTGCAGCCGCTCGCCGTGTCGCTCGCGAACTACATCTCCAACGTCGCGCAGTCCACCGCCAACCCGAACGGGGCGATCCTCGCGGGCGCCACGGCACTCGCATTCCCCGTCGTCATCCTGTTCATCGTCTTCCAGCGCTTCTTCAAGGCCACCGACCTCGGCGCGGCCGTCAAGGGCTAGCCAGAAAGGGCATCCATGTTCACCGGAGCATCCTTCCCCCTCGGTCCGTTCACCCCCTACGAGGGGAACCCGATCCTGCGTCCGCGCGGCGACAGCTGGGAGTCGGCGAACCTCTACAACCCGGCGGCCCTGGTCGACGGCGACGAGGTGCTGCTGCTGTACCGCGCGCACGCCGACGACATCGTGTCGCACATCGGGCTCGCCCGCTCCCGCGACGGGGTCACGTTCACGCGCGAGGACGCGCCGATCCTCTCCCCCGCCGAGGACTACGAGCGTTACGGCTGCGAGGATCCGCGCATCGCGCTGATCGACGGCACCTACTACCTCACCTACACCGGCTGGGACCGTCACAGCGCGCAGCTGTGCCTGGCGACCTCGACCGACCTGCGCACCTGGACCAGGCACGGGCCGCTGTTCGACGACTTCGACACCTTCAAGACCATGGACCCGCGCGGGTTCAACTGGTCGAAGGCCGGGGTGATCGTCCCGCAGAAGATGCACGGCAAGTGGTGGATGTACTTCGGCGAGGGCGGCATCTACTGGGCGACCAGCGACGACCTCATCCACTGGACACCCGGCACCCCCGACACCGAGCCGATGTACACGCCCACGCCCGGCACCTGGGACGAGGCGCTGGTGGAGATCGGCACCTCGCCCGTGGTCACCGACAACGGGCTGCTGGTGATGCTCACCAACGGCGCCACACGCACGGTGCACGACGACGGCACGGTCGACGTCGACTACCGCTGCGGGCAGATCGCCATCGACCCGGACGAGCCGACGAAGGTCATCGCCCGGATGCAGGAGCCGTGGCTGCGCCCGCAGAGCTTCGAGGATCTGCACGGACTGGTGTCGAACGTGACCTTCGTGGAGGGACTGGTGAAGTTCCACGGGAAGTGGTTCGCGTACTACGGCCAGTCCGACACGACCCTGGCCGTCGCGATCCACGACCCCGCGGAGCCGTGGGGCCGCGCGCTGCGCGAGGCCGAGGGCGAGGAGTGAGGCCATGGAGACCACGCGCCGCACCTTCCTGACGCTCGCCGCGACCACGTCCGCCCTGGCGCTGCTGCCCGTCGACGCCGCGGTGGCCCAGGGCACCGCGGCCGGATCGGCCCTCCGCCCGGCCAGCGCCCGCGGTCGCCGCCTCACGAACCTCGCGCACCTGCGGTTCCTGCTGGCCGACGTGCCGGTGGTCGCGAGCGACACGCACACCACCGAGGGCATCGCGGAGCGCCCCGTCGTGCGGGCGCCGTGGACCTACGCCGACACCGACGGCGCGGGCGGCTACCGTCCCGTCGGCGGCGGCACGCGCGACGCCGCCACCGGCTACTGGTCGCAGGGCGCGTACAACGCCGACGACATCGCCCGCGCCGCGGTGGTGTTCCTGCGGGACTGGCGCGCCACGGGCGACCCGCAGAGCCGCGACGACGCCCGCGACGTGCTCCGCTCCCTCGCGTTCCTCCAGACCGTGTCGGGGCCGAACGCCGGACGCGTGGTGCTGTGGCAGCAGGAGGACGGCACACTCACGCCGAGCGCGATCCCGGTGGAGCTGCCCGACCCCTCGGACTCGGCGGAGTCGTACTGGCTGGCCCGCACCGTGTGGGCCTTCGGAGAGGGATACGCCGCGTACCGCACGGAGGATCCCGCCTTCGCGGAGTTCCTGCGAGCGCGGCTGCACCTGTGCCTGGACGCGCTGGCGCGCGAGTCGCTCGGCCGTGCAGGGCAGTGGGTCCGCAGCGACGGACGCGACCTGCCGGCGTGGCTCATCGCGGGCGGCGCCGACGCCACCGCGGAGGCGATGCTCGGGCTCGCCGCCGCCGCGGAGGCCGGAGACGACCGCAGTCGCACGGCCCTGCAGACGTACGCCGAGGGCGTGGCGGCCATGGCGACCGACCCCGATCAGGGCTGGCCGTTCGGGGCCGTGCTGCCGTGGACGGGCTCGCTGGGGTTCTGGCACGCGTGGGGCGCGGCGGCTCCCGAGGCGCTGGCCAGGGCGGGCGGTGTGCTGCGACGCCCCGACCTCTCCGCCGCCGCCGTGGCAGACGCGGCCCGCTTCACGCCGCAGGTGCTGACCTCGGGCGGACCGCACAACGCGTGGGCGCCGCTGCCCGCCGAGGCGCAGATCGCCTACGGCGCACACGGCCGCGTGGCCGGGGCGCTGCAGGCGGCGAGCGCGGGCGGCGAGGGACTGCGGGTGATCGCGGGGCTCGCGGCGGGATGGTTCTTCGGCGCCAACACCGCGGGCGTGCCGGTGTACGACCCCGCGACCGGCGTGACCTTCGACGGCGTCGAGACCGACGGCCGCGTGAACCGCAACTCGGGCGCGGAGTCGACGATCCACGGCCTGCTCACGATGCAGCTGCTCGACGCGAACCCCGACGTGGCGCGGCTGGCGACCTCGATCACGGGGCTGTCGTCGTTCGCGGGACTGCGGGCGCTCGACGCCGAGGCCGCACGGCTCTCGCCCGGGTGCACGGTCGAGCGTCCCGCGGACGGCGCGTGGACCGGCGAGGGCAACCTCGCGGGCGGCGCGTTCGTGCGGGTGCCCGAGGGCGAGTGGGTCGAGTTCGACCTCACCGAGCCCGGCGGGGTGCTGCACGGGCTCGTGTGGCGGCAGGCCGCAGACGCCGGGACCGCGGTGTGGGAGGCGCGGCGCGGCGGACGGCGGCTGTGGAGCACCGAGACCGCGGCCGGGGGCACGGGCGACCGCGGACTCACGGAGGCGGACGGCATGCTCGTGCCGCAGCTTCTCGGCGGCGGACTCCCGGACGGCCCCGTGACCGTGCGCTGCACCAGCCGCGGCGACCTGCGCCTGGACGCGCTGGTGGTGCAACCCCGCGTGACCACGGCGGTGTACGCGACCACGGGCGGCGCGGCGGTGCTGTACGCCAACGCGACCGCGGAGCAGCAGCGCGTGGCACCCCTGGCGCCCGGAGCGGGCACGGCCTACGACGAGAGCGGAGCACCGCGCGGGAACGGCACCCCGGGCGGCCGCGTGCGCGTGCGGGGGCGGGGCTTCACGGTGACGCGGCGCTGAGGCCCGCGGCCGCCGGGGCGACTCGCCATGCCGGCATGCTCTTTTTGAGTCACTCAAAAGAACGTGTAGAGTCGAGGACATGGAGACAGACCTCGACTCGGCGCTGCGAGGCGCCGGGCTGCGTGCGACCGCGGGCCGCGTCGCCGTTCTCGAGGCTCTCGGCTCCATGGCCCACACGGATGCGGAGCGCGTCTACCGCGCGGTCTCCGAGTCGCTGCCGACCACGTCGATCCAGTCGGTGCACAACATCCTCGCGGACCTGACGACGGCGGGGCTCATCCGCCGGATCGAACCGGCAGGATCCGCGGCGCTCTACGAACGGCGCATCGGCGACAACCACCACCACGTCGTCTGCACCTCCTGCGGTGCGATCGGCGACGTGGACTGCGTCGTCGGCGAGGCGCCGTGCCTCACCCCCTCCTCCACGGGGGGATTCACCGTCCAGACAGCCGAAGTCACCTTCTGGGGCCTGTGCCCCAGCTGCCAGAACGCCGCGTAGGCCCGCCTCCGACCGCCCGTCCCCCGACGGCGCTGTTCGGCGTGCCCGCGCGCAGAAGGAGAACACCATGTCGAACCCCACCGGGTCGAACCGTCCGGCCACCACGACGCAGACGGGTACGCCCATCGCGAGCGACACCCACTCCCTCACGGTCGGTGCCGACGGCCCCACCGTGCTGCACGACCAGCACCTGGTCGAGAAGATCGCCTCGTTCAACCGCGAGCGGGTGCCGGAGCGCAACCCGCACGCCAAGGGCGGTGGCGCGTTCGGCGAGTTCGTCGTCACGGAGGACGTGTCGCAGTACACCAGGGCCGCGGTGTTCCAGCCCGGTGCCACGTCCGAGACGCTGATCCGCTTCTCCTCCGTCGCGGGCGAGCAGGGCTCCCCCGACACCTGGCGCGACGTGCGCGGCTTCTCGCTGCGGTTCTACACGACCGAGGGCAACCTCGACATCGTGGGCAACAACACCCCCACGTTCTTCCTGCGCGACGCCATCAAGTTCCCCGACTTCATCCACTCGCAGAAGCGCCTGGGCGACTCCGGTCTGCGCGACGCCGACATGCAGTGGGACTTCTGGACGCTCTCGCCCGAGTCCGCCCACCAGGTCACGTACCTCATGGGCGACCGCGGGCTCCCCCGCAGCTGGCGCCACATGAACGGCTACGGCTCGCACACCTACTCGTGGGTGAACGCCGCGGGCGAGCTGTTCTGGGTGAAGTACCACTTCCTGGCGCACCAGGGTGTCGAGGCGATGAGCCCGGAGGAGGCAGAGAAGCTCGCCGGCACCGACGCCGACCACTACCGCCGCGACCTGTTCCAGTCGATCGCCCAGGGTGACTTCCCGAAGTGGGACCTGTACGTGCAGATCATGCCGTACGACGAGGCGAAGGACTACCGCTTCAACCCGTTCGACCTGACCAAGACGATCTCGAAGAAGGACTACCCGCGCATCAAGGTCGGCACGCTGACCCTGAACCGCAACCCGGAGAACTTCTTCGCGCAGATCGAGCAGGCGGGCTTCGCGCCCGGCAACCAGGTGCCCGGCACGGGCATCTCCCCCGACAAGATGCTGATGGGCCGCATCTTCGCGTACCCCGACGCGCAGCGTCACCGCATCGGCGCGAACTACAACCAGCTGCCGGTCAACCAGCCGCACGCGGCCGAGGTGCGCAACTACCAGCACGAGGGCTCGATGCGGTATCAGTACAACGACGCCGCGCACCGCACCTACCAGCCGAACTCGTTCGGCCCCGCCGGCGGCCCCGAGGCCGACCCGGCGAAGGGTGTCGAGGCGAACTGGGCGGCCGACGGCGAGCTGACGCGCTCCGCGGCGACCCTGCACGCCGAGGACGACGACTTCGGCCAGGCCGGCACGCTCTACCGCGAGGTGTTCGACGGGGAGCAGCGCGCCCGCTTCCTGGAGACGCTGACCGGCCAGGGCCGCTCGATCACGATCGACGCGATCCGCGAGCGCTTCTTCCAGTACTGGACGAACGTGGACGCCGAGCTCGGCGCCGCGCTCCGCGACCGGGTCTGACCCGGGTCGGCGCCCCTCCCTCCGTCATCCGGGGAGGGGCGCCGCCGGCGGGGACCCCGACGAACGCCCCCTTCTGCACCGTGCCCGCAGGAGGGGGTTCGTCGCCGGTGCGGCCGTTGCCGCGCGAGAGGGAGCAGGATGGAGGGGTGGCCGTTCCCCTCTCCGACCTGACCGCGATGCCCGCTCCCCAGCACGTGTACGCCCCCGACGGCACCCGGCTGGCGACCTACACGTGGGGTGAGCTCGATGCCCCGGTCGTGGTGGCGGTGCACGGCTTCGCGTCGAGCGCGCGCGACAACTGGGTGCTCACGGGCTGGGTGCGCGAGCTCACCGCGGCCGGCTACCGCGTGCTGGCTCTGGACCAGCGGGGGCACGGCCAGAGCGACAAGCCGCACGAGGCCGACGCCTACGCGATCCGCGCCCTGGCGACCGACGTGGAGACGGTGATGGACACCTACCTCGTCGACGACGCCTTCTACCTGGGCTACTCGCTGGGTGCGCGCGTCGGCTGGGAGGTCGTGCGGGAGCTCCCGCACCGGATCGGCCGGGCGGTGCTCGGAGGGGTTCCCGACGGCATCCCCCTGGCCCGGCTCGACCTGGACGAGGTGCGGGCGTATCTCGCCGACGGCACGCCGGTGACCGACCGCACCACCCAGAACTACATCGCCCTGACCGAGCGCGTGCCCGGCAACGACCTGCGGGCCCTGGTCGCGCTTGCGGAGGGGCTGCGCGGCTCCGGCACGATCGACCCCGACCCGGCCGACGCCCCGACCCGGCCGATCCTGTTCGCGACCGGGTCGAAAGACGCGATCATCGAGGGCTCGCGGGCGCTGGCGGCCGCGGCCCCCGACGGCCGGTTCGTGGAGATCCCGAACCGGCATCACTTCAACGCGCCGGGCTCGCGCGACTTCAAGGAAGCCGCGCTCGCCTTCTTCGCCGAAGGCTGACCGCGGTCAGCTCGCGGTGGCGTCCTCACGCTTCGGCAGCACCCAGCCCGCGCGCGGGAAGTGGCACGTGTAGCCGTTCGGGTACTTGATCAGGTAGTCCTGGTGCTCCTCCTCGGCCTGCCAGAACGGCCCGGCGGGCTCGATGGTGGTGACGGCCTTCGCCGGCCACAGCCCGGAGGCGTCGACGTCGGCGATCGTGTCGCGCGCGACCTGCTCCTGCTCGGGGGTGAGCGGGAAGATCGCGGAGCGGTAGCTCGACCCGATGTCGTTGCCCTGACGGTTCAGCGTCGACGGGTCGTGGATCTGGAAGAAGAACGCGAGGATGTCGCGGTAGGTCGTCTGGGTCGGGTCGAACACGATCTCGACCGCCTCCGCGTGACCGGGGTGGTTGCGGTAGGTGGCGTGGTCGTTCTCGCCACCGGTGTAGCCCACGCGGGTGTCGAGCACCCCGGGCTGGCGGCGGATCAGGTCTTCCATGCCCCAGAAGCAGCCGCCCGCCAGCACGGCGGTCTCGGTCCCGGGGGTGCGGGTGATGGTTCCGGTGTCGGTCATGACTGCTCCTCAGCGGTGTCGGGGGTGTCGGGTGTCGTGGTGGGGTCCGCGGCGAAGAGGCGGCTGTAGCGACCGTACCCCTCCTCCTCCAGCCTGTCAGCCGGGATGAAGCGCAGGGCCGCGGAGTTCATGCAGTAGCGCAGGCCGCCCTCGGCCGCCGGTCCGTCGTCGAACACGTGACCCAGGTGGCTGTCGGCTCCGGTCGAGCGGGCCTCGGTGCGGGTCATCCACAGCGTTCGGTCGGTCTTGGTGGTCACGGCCTCGGCGTCGATCGGGCGCGTGAAGCTCGGCCAGCCGGTGCCGCTGTCGTACTTGTCGCGGGACGAGAACAGCGGCTGCCCGGAGACCACGTCGACGTAGATGCCGTCGTCGTGGGTGTTCCAGTAGGCGTTGCGGAAGGGCGGCTCGGTGGCGTCCTGCTGCGTCACCTCGTACTGCAGGTTCGTCAGGGCGCTGACCGCCTCGGGGGTCTTGCCGTAGTCGTTCGACATGAGTGGCTCCTTGTCCGGCGCCGCTGGCTGCGGCGTCATAGAGGAGAACCCGTACCGTCCCCGTTTCGGTCCCGCGGGGCTGGGAGCGGGCTGTGAGTTTTCGACGGCTCAGGCGGAGGCGCGCACGAGGTCCAGGTTCGCGGAGGCGGTGCGGAGGATGTCGGCGACCGTGCGGTCGTCGGGGCGGCGCGCGACCTTCAGGCCGAGCCACGCGACGTCGCCGGCGGCGGTGAGGGCCGCCGCGACGTGGGCGCGGTCGAGCAGAGAGCGCGACGCGGGGTGGGTCTCCGCGATCGGGAGGTGCGCGTCGATCCACGGGTAGCCGTAGGGGCTCTCCACGGGGGCGGCGCCGGAGAGGGCGAGCCCGGTCAGCAGGCCGGACGCCGCGGCGTCGGCGATCTGCGCGGTGACCGCGTCGGCATCGCGGAGCTCGATCGCGGAGCGCCCCCAGTTCAGCCACAGCCCCACCGGGACGTCGGCGAGGCGGATCGCGGCGATCTCGTCCGCGAGGGGCAGGAACCCCTTCTCGGGCGTCCGGTCCGGCACGTGCGCGTCGCAGTGTTCGATCGCCAGGACGGCTCCGGACCAGTCGAGCGCGGTCACCTCGTCGAGCGACCGGGCGAGGGCGGCGGCGTCTCCGGTCGCGCGCGGCGCGGTGTGCAGCGTGACCACCGCCACGTGGGCGGCGCTCTCGTCGCGGAGCCGGACGACGTCGGCGGCCACCCGGCGCAGATCGGCGACCGCGGCCGCGCGGCCCTCGGCGTCGGGCGACGCGAGACCGTAGCGGGGGTCCTCCCCCACGCGGCGCATCACGAACGGCACGGGCGTGACCGCGAGCGGCACCCCGGGCACGTGCGCGAGGAACCAGTCGTCGTCGTGCGGGTGGAGGCCGCCCATCCACGGCACCTCGAGCCCCGCGACCCCGGGAAGGGCGCAGAGCGCCGGCAGCAGCTCGGCCTCCAGCGCCGGATCCCACTGGGCGTGGGCGGGCGAGAGCGGGTAGGCGCTGACGAGCAGCGGTGCGGTCACGCCCTGGCCTCCGCGATGCCGTCGACGAACCACGACGTGAGGGTGGACGGGTGCGTGATCGCGGTGCCCACGCACACGGAGGCGGCACCGGCGCGGAGGGCCGCGGCGGCGTGCTCCGGGCGGTGGACGCGGCCCTCCGCCACGATCGGACGGGTGCAGCGCCCGGCGATCAGCTCGATCAGCTCCAGGTCGGGCCCGTCGGTCTTCGGCCGCTCGCCCGTGTACCCGGAGAGCGTGGTGCCGAGCAGGTCCGCCCCCGCCTCCTCCGCGGCGACCGCGTCGTCGAGCGAGCCGCAGTCGGCCATGATCAGCGCGTCGGTGTGGGCGCGGAGCCCGGCGATCGTCTGCGCGAGCGTGAGGCCGTCCGGCCGCGGTCGACGGGTGCCGTCGATCGCGACGATGTCGGCCCCGGCATCCGCCACGGCCTGCGCGTGTGCCAGGGTCGGGGTGATGAAGACGTCGGACTCGCCGTCCTTCCACAGGCCGACGACCGGCACCGGGAGGTCGGCGACCGCGCGGATGTCGTCGATGCCCTGCACCCGGATGCCCGCAGCACCGCCGGCGAGGGCGGCCGCGGCGACCTGCGCCATGGTGCGCGGGTCGCGCATGGCCTCGCCGGGGTAGGCCTGGCACGAGACGATCAGGCCGCCGCGCAGCCGGTCGATGGTGTCGGTGAATCTCATGAGTTCCTCCAGGCCGATGCGGCGGCTCCCCGCAGCGGTGCGTCATCGCCGAGCGCACCCGGCAGGATCGGGGTGGACTGCAGCGCGTCGATGGCCTCGGCGCGGTACGCGGCGCGCATCGGACCCCACCACGCCTCGCCGATGTTCGGCACGCCCCCGGTGACGACGAAGCGCTCCGGGTCGAGGATCGTGGCGGCACCCGCGAGCGCACGGCCCACGGCGGCCGCGGACTCCTCGAGCGCGCGCCGGGCCACGGGGTCTCCGGCGGCGGCCGCGGTCGCGACACCGCGGGCGTCGCGGATCGTGGGGTCGCCACCGAGCGACAGGAAGTGCCGGTGCATGCCGATGCCGGAGCCGATCGCCTCCAGGTGACCGCGGCGACCGCAGGGGCAGCGCAGATGCTCGGCCCCGGGTGTCGGGAGGTGCGCGATCTCGCCCGCCACGTGATGGGCGCCGCGCGCCGCGCGGCCGTCGAGGATCAGCCCGGCGCCGACGCCCGTGCCGACCGCGACGATCAGGGCGCTCGCGGCCCCGGACGCCGCGCCGTGGCGGTGCTCCCCGGCGGCATGGGCGTCGACGTCGTTCTGCACGGCGACCACGGCGTCGGGCTGCAGCCGCGGACCGAGGGCCGCGCGCACGAGGGCGGCGAGCGGGGTGCCCGGCCAGTCGGCGAACGTGTCGGTGGCCGACACGATGGTGCCCGTCGACGCGTCGACGACCCCGGCCGTGCCGATGCCGACACCCGCGAGCGTCGTGCCATCGGGGAGCAGCCGCTCGGCCAGCGCGGCCACGGTCGCGACGACCGCGGCCGGCCCCTCGGCGGCGGGCGTGGGGGCCACCTCGGTGCGCAGCAGCACGTCCGAACGGTCGGCGACCGCCGCGGCCGTCTTGGTGCCGCCGATGTCGACGGCGAGGACGACCTCGCCCATCACACCGCGACCGGGAGCAGCCCGAGCTCGTCGAGGATGGCGCGGATGCCGGCGACCGCGTCGGCGTCGAGCGCCTGCACCGTGTCGGCCATGGTCGCGTGGTCGATGATGCCGCGGGCGTGCATGGCCGCCTTGAACGCGCCGACCCCGGTCGCGTCGCCGGAGAGGCCCCGCGGCTGGAACACGATGTCGAACAGGCGGTTGATGCGCTCCTGCTCGGCGCGGGCGGCCGTCCAGTCGCCCTGCTGCGCGGCGTTCCACAGGCGCACGTAGCCCGCAGCCTCGACGTTCGCGAGGCCCGGGACCACGCCGGCCGCGCCGACCAGGGCCATCGCGTCGACCACGACCTCGTGCCCGGTGAGCAGCTGCAGCGGGCGGCCGGCCGCCTCGTTCGCGGCGACCAGGCGGCGGAACGACACGTCGTCGCCCGAGGAGTCCTTCACACCCTGGATCACGCCCTCGGTGCCCAGCTGCACGAGCAGGTCGACCCCGAGCTTCGTGTGCACCCGGACGGGTACGTCATAGGCCCACAGCGGGGCGTCGATCGCGGCGGCGATGGTGCGGAAGTGGTCGGCGACCTCGGCGGCCGAGTTGAGCGTGTACAGCGGGGCGGTGGTGACGATGGCCTGCGCACCCGCCTCGACCAGGCGGCGGGCGGTCTCGATGATGCGCGGGGCGGTCAGCTCGATGGCGCCCGCGATCACCGGCACCCGGCCGGCGTTCGCGGCGACGATCGTGCGCAGCAGCTCGACGCGCTGGTCGTCGGTGAAGTACGCGGTCTCCCCGGTCGAGCCGAGCGCGAAGAGGCCGGAGACGCCCTCGTCGATCAGCCGTTCGACCAGCCGGGTGAGGGAGGCGTGGTCGATCGTGCCGTCCGGCAGGAGCGGGGTGGCGACGGGAGGGACGACGCCGGAGAACGAAGGGGCGGGGGAAGCAGAGGACATGTGTGTGTTCCGGTCGTTTCAGTGGTGGGGTTCGAGCAGCGAGGGCGCGGCGCCCAGCAGCGTTCTGGTGTAGGGATCGGCGGGATCGTCGAACACGCGGGCCGCGTCGCCGAACTCGACGACCTTCCCCCTGTTCATCACGGCGATCTCGTCGGAGAGGTAGCGCACGGTCTGGATGTCGTGGGAGATGAAGACCATGCCGAGGCCGAGCTGCTCCTTCAGGTCGGTGAGCAGGTTCAGGATCTGCGCGCGCACCGACACGTCGAGCGCGGAGGTGGGCTCGTCCGCGACGATCACCTGCGGGTCGAGCACCAGCGCACGGGCGATCGCGACGCGCTGCCGCTGCCCGCCCGAGAGCTGGCTGGGCAGGGCGTCGAGCGCGGAGGCGGGGAGCCCGACGAGCCCGACCAGGTCGCGCACCTTCCGCGACCGGGTCGCGGCGGTGCCGAGGCGGTGGACCTGCAGCGGGTCGAGCAGCGCGTCGCGCACCGTCATGCGGGCGTTCAGCGCGGTCGCGGGGTCTTGGAACACCACCGAGAGGATGCGTCCGAGGCGCTTGCGCACGGCGGGGGTGAACGAGCGCACGGGCTCGCCGTCGAACACGACCTGCCCGCTGGTGGGCTTCTCGAGTCCGATCAGCACCTTGGCCGAGGTCGACTTGCCCGATCCGGACTCGCCCACGATGCCGAGGGTCTGGCCGCGGCGCACCGTGAGGGAGACGCCGTCGAGCGCGTCGACGTAGCGGGGCCGGAACAGCGATGACGCCCGGGTCTTGTAGCGGACGTGCACGTCCTGCAGCTGGATGACGGGGTCGCTCATCGTCCTGCTCCGATCGCCTCGACGGGCGCATCGTCGGGATGCGCGGAGTAGTAGTGCTCTGTGCCCTCGATGTGCCGCCGCACGGGCTCCACACCCGCGTACCGGGCGGGGTCGGACGAGCGCGGCGCGAAGCGGTCGCCTGCGGGGAAGTCGCGTGGCGACGGCACGACGCCCGACACCTGGTGCAGCCGGTCGGATCCGGCCTCGATCGACAGCACGGCCCCCAGGAGGCCCTGCGTGTACTCGTGCACCGGCTGCGTGAGCACCTCGCGCGTGGTGCCCTGCTCGACCACCTGCCCCGCGTACATGACGGTGATGCGGTGCGACAGCTCCGCGACCAGGGCGAGGTCGTGGGATACGAACACGAGCGCGAAGCCGAGCTCGCGCTGCAGCCGCATCAGCAGTTCCACGACCTGGGCCTGCACGGTCACGTCGAGGGCCGTGGTGGGCTCGTCGGCGATCACCAGGCGCGGGTCGCGCGTGAGGGCCATGGCGATCAGCACGCGCTGCCGCTGACCGCCCGACAGCTCGTGCGGGTACGAGGCGAGGGTGCGCTGCGGATCGAGCCCGACCAGCTCCAGCAGCTCCTCGGCGGTGCGGGTGCCGCCGCGCGAGGTCAGCTGCTTCATCTGCGAGCGGATCAGCATCGCCGGGTTCAGCGAGCTCAGTGCGTCCTGGTAGACCATCGCGATGTCGTGTCCGCGGAGGGCGTTGCGCTCCCTCGGGGACATCTGCAGCAGGTCCTTGCCGTCGAACAGGATGCGTCCGCGGAGGTCGGCCTTCGGGTCGAGCAGGCCCATGATCGCGAGCGAGGTGATGGACTTGCCGCAGCCCGACTCGCCCACGAGCGACATCGTCTCGCCGGGGCGCACGGTGAAGCTGACGTGGTCGACCACGTTCACGTCGCCGTGTCGCGGGAAGGAGATGCACAGGTCCTGCACCTCGAGCAGCGGGGCCTGGTCGCCCGTGTAGACGAGGCGGTCGGTGCGGTCGAGCTCGCGGGCGCGCAGCTCGGCCAGGCGCGCGGCGAGCGGCACGGCCTCGGCGGTGGGCACGAGCACGTCGGGCACGCCGCTGGGCACGGACAGGTTCACGGACGTGTCGACGGTGGGGATCACGTGCGTGTCGTCGGGGGCGGCCGCGGCCTCCAGCTCCTGCGTCGACTCCTCGGTGTTCGCGGCGTCCGCGGTGACCTTGCGGGCGCGCGGCGACACCATCGCGTCGGTCATGCCCTCGGACAGGATGTTGAGGCACAGGACCGTGATCATGATGAGGATGCCGGGGAAGAAGGTCGCCCACCACGCACCGCTCATGAGGAGGTTGCGGCCGGCGGCGATCACGTTGCCCCAGGACGGCTCGGGGTCGGGCACCCCGGCCTGGAGGAACGACAGCGATGCCTCGAACACGATCGCGTCGGCGACGAGCACCGTGGCGAACACGAGCACGGGGGCCATCGCGTTGCGGGCGACGTGCCGCACGATGATGCGCGGGGTGCCCGCTCCCATCACCCGCACGGCGGAGACGTAGTCCTCGCCGTACTGGTCGAGGATGTTGGCGCGCACGATGCGGGTCAACTGGGGCACATAGAGGAACGCGATGGTGAGGACCAGCACCGGGAGGGACTTGCCGAACACGGCCACGAACACGGCGGCGAGCGCGATGCCGGGGAACGACATGATGACGTCCATGACGCGCATCAGCGTCTCGGAGATCCACTTGGGCGCGGTCGCGGCGATCGTGCCGAGCACACAGGCGACGGCGAGGGCCACGAGGGTCGCGCCCAGGCCGATCACGAGCGAGTAGCGGGCGCCGTAGACCAGGCGCGAGAAGATGTCGCGGCCCTGACGGTCGGTGCCGAACCAGTGCTCGGGGCTCGGCGGCTGCACGGGGGTGCCCGAGGCCAGCGGGTCGTAGGGCGAGATCAGCGGCGCCAGGACGGCGGCCAGCGCGATGAGCGCGAGCACCGTCAGGCAGATGATCGAGCCGAGGGAGAGGCGGCCCCAGCGGAGGCCGGGGACGGAGAGTCGTTCCGTGAGTCTGCGTCGCATGTCACACCGCCCGGATTCGAGGATTGATGAGCACGTACAGGAGGTCGACGATGATGTTGATCACGACGAACGCGAGGGCGACCGCGAGCGTCACTCCCTGCACGAGGTTGGGTTCGTTGTTGGTGACGCCGTTGAGGATCAGCGTTCCCATGCCGGGGATCGCGAAGATGATCTCGATCACCACGGCCCCGCCGAGCAGGTAGCCGATGCGCAGGCCGAGCACGGTGACGGGGGTGATGAGGGCGTTGCGCAGCACATTGCGGCCGACCACGATCACGCGGGGGATCCCGGCGCCGAGCGCGGTGCGCACGTAGTCGCGGTCGAGCTCCTCGACCATCGAGGTGCGTACGACGCGCGAGAGCTGGCCGATCACGGGGACGGCGAGGGCGACGGCGGGGAGCGTCATGCGGGCGAGCCAGCCCGACGGATCGGTCCAGAAGTCGGGCAGGGGGCCGGACGCCGGCAGCAGTCCGAGCCCGAGCGTGAAGAGCTGGATGAGCAGGATCGCGAGCCAGAACGAGGGCGTGGAGAGGGCGGCGACGCCGAACACGCGGATGACCTGGTCGGGCCAGCGGTCGCGGTAGACGGCGGCGAGCACACCGATCGCGAACGCCACGATCACCGCGATGAGCAGGCCGAGGAAGGTCAGCGCCAGGGTCACGGGGAACGCGCGGGCCACCTCGTCGATCACGGGCAGGCTGCGGGCGGAGTAGGTGCCGAGGTCGCCCTGCACGAGGCCGAACAGGAAGTTCACGTAGCGCACGAACAGCGGAAGGTTCAGTCCGTGCTCTTCGCGGTAGGCCTCGAGGGCTTCGGGGGACGCGGTCTCGCCGAGCGCGGTGCGCGCCGGGTCGACGGGCGAGAACGACATCACGAAGAAGACCAGGAACGTGATGCCGAGGATCATCAGCGGCAGCTGCAGCAGTCGCCGGCCGATGAGGCGGAGCGTGTTGGACACGTGCCGCTCCTTCCGGGTGGGGGTGGTGGCGGGGACGCGCTCTTCGGGCGAGCGCGCCCCCGCGGGGTGGGGCCGGGGCTACTTCGCCGCCACGCCGACGTCGAGGAACGACAGGCCGGTGGTGGGGACGGGCTGGAAGCCGACGAGCTCCTGGCTGCTCCAGGCGGTGGGCAGCTTGCGGTGGAACAGCGGGTACAGCACGGCCTGGTCGGAGATCAGGTCGAACGCCTGGTCCCAGGTCTTCTGCTGCTCGTCGCCCTCCTGGGTCACGGCGGTGTCGAGCAGCGTGCGCAGCTCGGCGTACTCGGGCGAGTCGGCCCAGGCGGTGCGCGTCTGGGTCCAGACGTTCTCGCCGTACCACCAGTTCATGAGCAGGTCGGGGTCGACGCCGAACACCGACGGGTCACCGGGGGCGATGGCGACGGTGTAGTCGCCGGAGTCGATCTTCTCGTACATCGACGCGGACTGGCTGATGTCGAGCGTGGTGTCGATGCCGATCGCGTCGAGCGACTCCTTGATGAGCGGGGCGACCTCCTTGACCCAGCCGGTGTCGGTCATGCGGAGCGTGATGGCGAGGTCGGAGACCCCGGCCTCGTCGAGCAGCTCCTTCGCCTTGTCGGGGTCGTAGGTGTAGACGGTGGACGCCTCGTGGTAGTTCGGGTAGTCCTCGGGCAGGAACGAGGTGGCGGGGGTGGCGTTGCCGAGCATGCCGGTCTCGATGATCTTGTCCATGTCGAGCGCGTAGTGCAGCGCCTGGCGCACGCGCACGTCGTCGAAGGGCGCGGCCTTCGTGTTGAACATCATGAACAGCAGGCCGAACGACTGCACGCTCTCCACGTCGGCGGAGGCGGCGAGCGCGTCGGCGTCGATGTAGGGCACGTCCTCGATGGCCTGCACGGTGCCGGTCGACATCGCGGTGACGCGGGCGGAGGCGTCGGCGAGCAGGTTCCAGTTCATGCCGGCGGCGAGCGCGGGGCGCGGGCCGTTGTAGTCGTCGTAGCGCTCGAAGACGAGCTTGTCCTCGGGCACCGCGGACACCAGGGAGTACGGGCCGGATCCGACGGGGTTCGCACCGAAGTCCTCGGGGTCGGCCTCGACCACGGCCTTCGGCACGATCTTGACGACGCCGAGGCGGTCGTCGATCAGCGAGAACGGGTAGTCGGTGGTGATGCGGACGGTGTCCTCGTCGACGGCGGTGACGGTGTCGATGAAGTCGACGAACGAGCGGAACAGCGAGTTGTTGGCCGGGTCGAGCACGCGCTCGTAGCTGAAGACCACGTCGTCGGCGGTGACCGGGTCGCCGTTCTGGAACGTGGCGCCCTCGCGGAGGTCGATCTCGTAGGTGGTGTCGTCGACCTTGGTCGGGAAGTCGGCGGCGAGCGCGGGGGCGGCCTCCTGCGTGACCGGGTCGAGGTCGACGAGGCCCTCGAAGATGTGCCAGTTGGCGGAGACCGTGACCGCGCCGGAGGCGACCATCGGGTCGAAGCTGCCGTTGAGCGTGTAGGAGATGCCGGCCTCGATGATGCCGTCGGGGTCGACCTCGCTCGCGGCGGGGCTCTCGTCCGGCGTGCTGGCGGCGCCGCCGCCGCAGCCGGCGAGGGCGAGGGACGCGGCGACCGTGCCGGCGACCGCCATCGCGAATCGACCCGCGCGGCGGCGGGTGATGTGTCGGTTCATGTGTGCTCCAGGGTGAAGGGGGGACATCTTGAGGACATCTGATGTCTGATGTACTCTAAACACACGTTCGATCAGATCACAAGAGTGAGATGATCGGAGCGTTTTCTGTCAGGCACGAGAGGGGCCCCATGAAGTCCACCACGGGGAGGGCATCGCGCATGCGCCGTGCCACGACGGCCGACCAGATCAAGCAGCTCATCCTCACGCGCGGGCTCACCCCCGGCGACCCGCTGCCCACCGAGGCCGAGCTGTGCGAGGAGCTCGACGTGTCGCGCTCCTCCGTCCGCGAGGCCATCCGCACGCTCTCCACGCTCGACATCGTCGACGTCCGCCACGGCCACGGCACCTACGTCGGCCCGATGTCGCTCGACCCGATGGTGGAGGCGCTCGTGTTCCGCGGCGTGCTCTCGCCCGAGGGGTCGCTGCAGGCGCTGCGCGAGGTGGTGGAGGTGCGCCTCGCCCTCGACCTGTCGATGGCCGAGCGCGTGGTCGAGGCCGCCCAGGCACAGGAGGATCCGGAGCTGGACGAGCTCGTGGCCGACATGGTCGACAAGGCCGGGCGCGGCGAGTACTTCCTCGAAGAGGACAGGGCTTTCCACACCCGGCTGTTCGGCGCGATCGACAACCGCCTGGTCGGACAGCTCGTCGGCGCGTTCTGGGACGTGCACACCGCGGTGCTCCCGCAGCTCGGCATCGCCCAGCCCGACGACATCACCCAGACCGCCCAGGCGCACGGCGACATGCTCGACGCGGCACGCGCCGGCGACGTGGAGCGGTACCGCCGGGCCGTGATCGAGCACTACCAGCCGCTGCAGCGCGTACTCGCCACCGCGGAGGACGCACGGGCCTGACCCCGGGAGTCGGTAGTCTGACCTTCCCCCCACCGGAAAGAGGACTGCCATGTCCGTTGGACTGCTCGCCGTCGTCGACGACATCCTGAGCGCGGCCATGAAGGCCTCCGCCAAGGCCGCCGGCGTCGTGATCGACGACGCCGCCGTCACCCCGCAGTACGTGCAGGGCATCACGCCGGCGCGTGAGCTCCCGGTGGTGGGGAAGATCGCGCTCGGGTCGCTGGTGAACAAGTTCGTCATCATCATCCCGATCGCGCTGCTGCTCACGGCGTTCGCCCCGTGGGTGCTCCCGTACCTGCTGATCCTGGGGGGCTCGTACCTGTGCTTCGAGGGCGCCGAGAAGGTGCTCGAGTGGTTCGGGGTGCAGCACGGTCATGCCGACGAGGGCGCGCGCGACGAGCGCAAGCTCGTGTTCGGCGCCATCCGCACCGACCTCATCCTGTCAACCGAGATCATGCTCATCTCGCTGGCCAGCCTCGACAAGGGCCTCGACGTCTGGTCGACACTGGCGATCCTCGCCGTGATCGCGCTGCTGATGACGGTGGCCGTGTACGGGGTGGTCGCGCTGCTGGTGAAGATCGACGACATCGGCCTGAAGATGGCGAAGAACCCGGTGCAGCGGGTGCGCCACACCGGCACCCGGATCGTGCGGTCGATGCCGGCGGTGTTCCGCTTCATCAGCGTGCTGGGCACGGTCGCGATGCTCTGGGTCGGCGGTCACCTGGTGCTGATCAACCTCGGCGAGGTCGGCCTGCACGCCCCCGCCGATCTGCTGCACGCGGTCGAGCACGCGCTCGAACCCCTCGGCGGCGTCGTGGTGTGGATCGTCGACACCCTCATCTCCGCGATCGCCGGCCTCGTGTGGGGCCTCGTGATCGTCGGGATCGTGCTGGGCATCGCGCGCCTCTTCGGCAAGAAGCCGAGCTTCCACGAGGGCGAGACCTCCCCCGCCGACGTCCACGCCTGAGCGGATCGCACCCGGGGAGACCGGTCGTACCAGGGGATGGCAGGGGTGAAATGTTAGATTTCACCGATGCGCCCACGTCCGCCGTCGCCGATCACCGTCACCTCCTTCGCTGCAGACCGGTGGTTCCGGGCGCAGGGGCTCCCGACCTTCGTGCCCTGGCGTCGCTGGTTCCATGACATCGTGCCGCGGTCGGCGCCGCTCATCGCCGCCGCGTCCGTCTACTGGACCCTCGCGGGCGACGGGATCGACGACTTCTCGTTCGCCCTGCACCTGCTCGTGGAGACCAAGGACGGCACGGGCCTCGCGTTCGCGATCCTCGCCGCGCTGCTGACCAGTCTCGTCCTCGCCTGGGCCGGGTTCGCCGTGGTGCGCGTCACGCTCCGCCACCTGCGCGGGGTTCGACGCACGGCGGCCGCGATGGTGGTCATCGCTCTCTGCGCTGCCGGCATGATGCTCGAAGGAGGCGTCACCGAGGGCGCGCCCGCAGCGCCGGTCGCGGAATCCCTCTCGATCGTCGCGGGGAGCGTGCTGCTGGTCGCGTTCGGCGGCGGCGCGCTGCTGTCGTGGGCCACGAGGCTCGCAGCCCGCAACCTCGCCGCGATCGGGCACATGGCGACCATCGCACTTCCCGTCATCCTCATGCTCGTGCTGTTCGCGTTCTTCTCGGTCGAGGTCTGGCAGATGGCATCCGTGCTGTCGTGGTCCGCGCTCGGGCTCCTGGCACTGGTGGTGGCCGCGCTCGCCGGCGCGGTCGTGCTGCAGGTGAGCGCGACCGAGGTCGACCCGGCGACGCTCGCGCTCACCGTCGACGAGGAGCGCGACCTGCTGCGGGGCACACCGGCCGAGGGTCGCCCGGCGTCGACGGATCCGGCGTCGACCGTCGGCCATCCGCAGCGGATCAACATGCTGCTCGCGATGACCCTCGCGCACCTCGTCCAGGCGGCCGTCTTCGCTCTGCTGCTCGCCGTGCTGCTCGTTCTCATCGGGGTGATCGCCGTTCCTCCGGATCTCGCGCAGACCTGGCTGGGTGATCCCACGTCGGTGCATGCGCTCGTGGTGCAGCCGCTCGTGGTGCAGGGCGTGGCACTTCCGCTCACGGTCAACCTCCTCAAGGCGGCGACGCTGGTCGCCATCGTCTCGGCGCTGCCGTTCGTGTTCTCGGCCGTGAGCGAGAGCCGCTACCGCGCCCGCTTCTCGGAACCGATCGTGGCCGACATACGACGCGCGATCCTCGTCCGCGCTGCGCTGTCCGACTCCGAGCGCATCGGCTGACCGCCGGGGCCACGGCGGGTCGCCCGACCAGCCCGGGCGCTGCGCTTCACCCCCGGCGGGCCGCGCCGAATCGGTCGGCCTCGACCCCGCGGGCCTGTTCCCCACCCTGTCCATGACGCGACGCGCTGGTCACCCCCGATAGAGTGCGGAACGTGACTGCATCCCCGTCTCGACCCTGCTGGTGAGCGCCCCATGACCGCCGTGCAGCTCAGGCCAGCCCACGATGCCGACCTCGACACGATCACCGAGATCCACAACCACGCCGTCGTGCACACCACGGCGATCTGGAACGAGGAGGCGGTGGACCGCGCCGACCGCGCCGCGTGGCTCGCCGACCGGACCGCCCGCGGATACCCGGTGATCGTCGCCGCCGACGACACCGGCGTGCTCGGCTACGCGTCGTACGCGCAGTGGCGGCCGCACAGCGGCTACCGGCTCACGGTCGAGCACTCCGTCTACGTGCGGGGTGATCAGCGCGGCCGCGGCATCGGCCGAGCGCTCATGGAGGAGCTCATCGCACACGCGCGCACCGCCGGGATGCACGTGATGATCGGCGGGGTGGAGAGCGGGAACGCGGCGTCGATCGCCCTGCACGAGCGCCTCGGCTTCCGCGAGGTCGGACGCATGCCGCAGGTGGGCGCGAAGTTCGGCCGCTGGCTCGACCTCAGCATGCTGCAGCTCGTGCTCGACGACCGCCCCTCGCCCGACGCGCGCCCCGGCACCGAGGACTGACGCCGGTGGACCTGCTGCAGTGGCTCGTCGACGCCTTCAATTCGCAGTGGCTGCTGCCGGGCGGGCAGACCCTGCTGGTGCGCGAAGTGGTGGGCAACGCGTTCGGGCTGGCGAGCGCGCTCGGCGGCATGCGGCGCAAGGTGTGGGCGTGGCCGGTCGGCATCGTCGGCAACCTGCTGCTGCTGACCGTGTTCCTCGGTTCGGCGCTCAGCCCCGACCCCTCGCTCCCCCACCTGCTCGGCCAGGCCGGCCGGCAGGTCATGTTCATCGCCGTCGCGGTGTACGGCTGGATCCGCTGGCGCAACGCCGAGGGCGGCCGCGTGGTGCCGCGGTGGGCGCCGACGAGCGCCCGCGTCGGAATCGTGCTGGTGATGATCGCCGGCACGGTCGCGCTCACCCCGGTGTTCCGCGCGCTCGGGTCGTGGGAGCCGGTGTGGGCCGACGCCTGGACGTTCGTCGGCTCGCTCCTGGCCACGTACGGCATGGCGAAGGGGTGGACGGAGTTCTGGCTCATCTGGATCGCCGTGGACGTGGTCGGCGTGCCGCTGCTGTTCAGCTCCGGCTACTACGCGACCGGCCTCATGTACGTGTTCTACGGCGTGTTCACCGCGGTCGGGTTCGTGATCTGGTGGCGGGCGCAGCGCCGTGCCGACCACGGGATCGAGATCCTGCCTCCCGACCCCAGCCCCCGACGCCTCGACGAGGACGCCCCCTGACCCGCCGCGACGTCTACGACCGCTGACCCCGCCCGCCGCCCTCGCGATTGTTTCGGTGCGTGTCGGCGGTGCTCGACCGCGGCCCCGTGTGTCCCGTTTCATGGGTCGCATGACCCGACAGATCCGCTTCAACGCCTTCGACATGAACTGCGTCGCCCACCAGTCGTCCGGGCTGTGGCGGCACCCCGACGACCGGTCGCGGCAGTACAACACGATCTCGTACTGGACCGAGCTGGCGACACTGCTGGAGAGCGCGACCTTCGACGGCATCTTCATCGCCGACGTGCTCGGCACCTACGACGTGTACGGCGGCACCAACGAGGCCGCGATCCGCAACGGCGCCCAGGTGCCGGTGAACGACCCGATCCTGCTCGTGAGCGCGATGGCCGCGGTGACCGAGCACCTCGGCTTCGGCATCACGGCCGGCACGGCGTTCGAGCACCCCTACCCGTTCGCACGGCGGCTCAGCACGCTCGACCACCTCACGCAGGGCCGCATCGGCTGGAACGTCGTCACCGGCTACCTGCCCAGCGCCGCCCGCAACATGGGCCAGGAGGATCAGCTCGGTCATGACGACCGCTACGACCACGCCGACGAGTACGTCGAGGTGCTGTACAAGCTGTGGGAGGGGTCGTGGGAGGACGACGCCGTGGTCGAGGACCGCGAGCGCGGCATCTTCACCGACCCCGCCAAGGTGCACCCGATCCGGCACGAGGGCACGCACTTCCGCGTGCCGGGCATCCACATCTCCGAGCCGTCGCCGCAGCGCACCCCCGTCATCTACCAGGCCGGTGCGAGCCCCCGCGGCGTGCGGTTCGCGGCCGAGAACGCCGAGGCGATCTTCGTCGCCGCCCCGTCGAAGGAGGTGCTGGCCGGCACCGTGAAGCGCATCCGCGACGCCCTCGAGGCGGCGGGACGCGACCGCTACGACGCCCGCATCTACACGCTGTTGACCGTGATCACCGCGGCCACGAGCGAGGAGGCGACCGCGAAGCACGCGGAGTACCTGTCGTATGCGAGTCCCGAGGGTGCCCTCACGTTCATGTCGGGCTGGATGGGCGTCGACCTGTCGCAGTACGGCGAAGACGAACCCGTGGGGAACGTGGAGTCCAACGCGATCCAGTCGGTGCTCCAGCACCTGAAGGAGGAGGCGGATCTCGGCCGGGAGTGGACGGTCGGCGACTTCGGGCGACACAACGCCATCGGCGGACTCGGACCCACGGTCGTCGGCTCGGGCGAGGAGATCGCCGACGAACTGCAGTCGTGGGTGGAGCAGACCGACATCGACGGCTTCAACCTCGCCTACGCGGTCACGCCCGGCACGTGGCAGGACGTGATCGAGCACGTGATCCCGGTGCTGCGCGAGCGCGGCGCGTACCCCGAGGAGTACACGCCCGGCACGCTGCGCCACAAGCTCCACGGGCGCGGCGACCGCGTGCAGGACACGCACCGCGCCGCGCAGTACCGCGTGGGGGCGGCGGCGCGGGCCTGAGCGGCGTCAGTCGGCGTCGCGGGAGAACAGGTTCCGCAGCACGAGGAACACCACGACGGCCACGACCGCGACGATCGCGAGCTTCGCGATGAACCACAGCACCGAGAACAGGGCGCTGACGATCCACCACGCGATCACGACAGCGAGGATCACGCCGAGCACGGTCCAGATGTTCTTGGTCATACGTCCAGCCTAGGGGCGCGGGCCGCGGGATCCTCCCCTCCCGGACCGCCGGCTCCGGCGGGCGTCGCGGTGTCCGCGCCGCCCGCGCGGTCGGTGTCGGCGAGCAGTGCATGCAGGCTGCCCGCCGCCGCCAGCAGCGCGACGCTGCGGCGGGTGAGGGCGTCGAGCCGGGCGGCGAGGATGCTCTGCAGCCCTCCGTTCTCGCCGTGCGTCCGCAGCTCCTCCAGGATCCGGGTGATGGCCGGGATCCCGTAGCCGCCCGACCGGAGTGCGGCGACCACGCGGGCCTCGGTGATCGCGCCCGAGCCGTAGCGGCGGGCGCTCCTGCCGTCGCGCATCGGGCGGATGAGCCCCTCGTGCTCCCAGTGGCGCAGCGCCGAGGTCCGCACGCCGAGGGCCTGGGCGAGCTCACCGACCGTCATCTCGTCGGCGTCGTCGAACACGTCGTCGGCGTCGGACACCGCGACCTCCAGACCGCGCAGCGCCTCCCGCAGCCGGCTGCGCTCGTCGGCGAGGTCGGCGTGGAGGGCGTCGACGCGCTCGGCGGCCCGTTCGACCGAGGACCGGATGAGCATCGGCATGAGCGCGCGGGCCGCCACCGGACCGATGGCCGCGGCCAGCTCCCGGTACGCCCGCGCCGCGGTCTCGTGCCGTGCACCGTAGCGCCGGTAGCCGTTCGCCGCGCGGACCGCCGGGGGAATGATGCCGAGCCGCTCCAGGTCGCGGACCTGCTGCACCGAGTAGCCGACGCTCCGACCGATCTCCGCCGTGCTCCTGACCCGCTCTGGAGGGTTGCTCACCCGTAACCCCCTGTTCTCCGCAGCCAAGACTCCATAGGCACTGCAACCGGACCATTGAAGCATGGACAGACAGCAGATCATCGAGGCCGTGCGATCGTTCGACGGCGCGCTCGCCATGACACCGCAGCCGGGGAGCGAGTTCCCTGAGCTGTCGTGGGGCCGAGGGCGGTGACCGTGGGCACCGCTCAGGGCATGACCGAGGGGCAGCGCCGGACCGTCGCCGTGTGGGCCGCGGACTGCGCCGACCGCGTGCTGCCGTTGTTCGAGGCGGACGCCCCCGGCGATGACCGCCCACGCGACGCCATCGCCAGGACCAGGGCCTTCGCACGCGGGGAGCTCTCCGCCGCGGGTGAGATCCGGCGGCGGTTCGTGGCAGGCCGGGCGGCGGGGAGTGCCGCGACCCCGGCCGGACGAGCGGCCGCGCGTGCCGCCGCCCAGGCCGCGGGGGTGGCGCACATGGGAGCGCATGCACTCGGGGCGGCCGCGTATGCCGCGGTCGCCGTGGGGCTCGCGCATCCCGACGACCCCCGCGCCCGCGACCGGGAGGTGACGCAGCAGCTCGCCCTCCTCTCCCCCGCCGCAGCCTCGGCCCTGCGCTCCCTGCCCCTCCTCGGCACCGACACCGTCGGACCGCTCGGCCCCGGGCTGCTGGCCGCGGGCGACCTCGGCGCGGTGATCCGGCGGGTGCAGGCCGCACTCGCCTGACCCCGCTGCACGCCGCGCTTCAGCGGCGATTCAGCGTCGAGCCGCCACACTGGGGTGATGCGGATCCTGGTGGTGGACGACGAGGTGCGCCTGGCGGAGGGCGTGCGTCGGGGGCTCGAGGCCGAGGGCTTCGCGGTCGACGTGGCACACAACGGGGTCGACGGACTGTGGCGGGCACGGGAGACGCGGTACGACGCGATCGTGCTCGACCTGATGATGCCCGGCATGAGCGGCTGGAAGGTGTGCGAGGCGCTGCGGGCGGAGGAGAACTGGACGCCCGTGCTCATGCTCACCGCGAAGGACGGCGAGTGGGATCAGGTCGAGGCCCTCGAGACCGGCGCCGACGACTACGTCACGAAGCCGTTCTCGTTCGCGATCCTGGTCGCACGGCTGCGGGCCCTGGTGCGCCGCGGGGCCGTTGCCCGTCCCACCGTGCTGGAGGCCGGGGATCTGCGCCTGGATCCCGCGGCGCATCACGTATGGCGCGGCGACACGCCGATCAGCCTCACGGCCAGGGAGTTCGCGGTGCTCGAGCACCTGATGCGGCACCGCGGCCAGGTGCTCTCCAAGCGCGACCTGATCGCGGGGGTCTGGGACGACGACTTCGACGGCGACCCGAACATCGTCGAGGTGTACGTCGGCCATCTGCGGCGCAAGGTGGACAAGCCGTTCGGGCGCGCGGCTATCGAGACCATCCGCGGGGCGGGCTACCGGCTGGCGGCCGACGGTGGCTAGCCGGTTCCTCCGTTCGGTGCGCGGCCGGACGACGCTCGGCGCGACGGTAGTCGTGGCGGTGGCCCTGCTGATCGGCGCCTTCTCCTTCTACGGCGTGCTCAGCGCGAGCATCCACGGCGCCAGGGAGCGCGCCGCCGAGCAGCGCCTGGAGGAGCTGGTGCAGCGCTTCGAGGGTCCGGGGCGCCCCGGTCCCGAGCTGCTCGACGACGACATCGTGCAGCTGATCGGACGCGACGGGACCGTGCGTCGCGCGAGCGAGGAGGCGCAGGAGCTCCTCGGATCGGGGTCGCTGCCCGTGCACGACGACCCGCGCAGCTTCGTGATCGACGGCGAGCGGATGGTGGTCGTGTCGGACGACCTCGACGACGGTGAGAGCCTGGTGCTGGCGGTGCCGATGGAGGACGACGCGGAGACGCTCGCCACGGTCGCGACGCTGTTGGCCGTCGCCGTCCCCGCTTTGCTGGTGCTCGTCGCCGCGACCACCTGGCTCGTCACGGGGCGGGCCCTGCGTCCGGTCTCGCGCATCCGCACGGAGGTCGACGGCATCACGGCGGAGCGCCTCGACCGCCGCGTGCCCGTGCCCGACACGGGCGACGAGATCGCGTCCCTCGCGACCACGATGAACGGCATGCTCGACCGGCTCGACGCCGCCGCGACCGCCCAGCGCCGCTTCGTGTCCGACGCCTCGCACGAGCTGCGGTCGCCGCTCGCGACCATCCGTCAGCACGCCGAGCTGGCACAGTCGCACCCCGAGGTCACGAGCATCCGCGAGCTCGCCGACGTGGCGTCGGAGGAGGGCCTGCGCCTGCAGGGCATCGTCGAGTCACTCCTGCTGCTGGCCCGCCTCGACGAGGGGGTGGCGGGTGCCGCGGAGCCGGTGGACCTCGACGACATCGCCCTCACCGAGGTGCGACGCCTGCGCGCGGCGGGGCTCGACGTGGACGGGTCGGGCATCGGCGCCGCCCGGGTGTCGGGCGACCCCCGGCTGCTCGCGCAGCTCGTGCGCAACCTCGCCGACAACGCCGCCCGCCACGCCCGCGGTCGTCTGGCGATCGGGGTCACCACGGTGCAGCAGCACGTGTTCCTGACCGTGGAGGACGACGGGTCGGGCGTGCCGGCGGCCGAGCGGGAGCGGATCTTCGAGCGGTTCGTGCGACTCGACGAGGCGCGCAGCCGTGATGCGGGCGGCAGCGGTCTGGGCCTGGCGATCGCCCGCAGCATCGCGACCGCGGCGCACGGCACCGTCACGGTGGACGACTCGCGATGGGGCGGGGCGCGGTTCGTCGTGACCCTGCCCTCCGCGGACTGAGACGCCGCACGGCATTCCTGAAGAGCGCTTCAGGACGCTTCAGGGTGGCTTCAGCGCCCCCGCGAGACCATCGGGACATGGACGACAAGAACCCCACCCCCGAGAACCCCACCCCGGAGCAGCCCGGCACCCCGGAGCAGCCCGCCGCCGCGCAGAGCCCGGCCCCCGCGCAGCCCGACGCGACCCCCGCCGCCGACGCCCCCACCGTTCCGGTCGAGCCGACCGCGCCCGCCGCCGCACAGCCCGCCCCCGCTTCCACGGCGCCCGCAGGCGAGGCGACTCCCCCGGCGAAGCCCGGACGCAAGCGCGCCTTGCTCATCGGCGGTGGCATCGCCGCGGCCGTGCTGCTCGCGGGTGGCGGAGTGGCTGTCGGCGCGGCGATCGGCGATGAGTTCGGCGACGACGACCACCCGTCGATGGAGGGACCGCGCCACGGCGACCACCGCGACGGCGACCACGGCCCCCGCGACGACGACGGTCCGCGCGAGGGCGACCGCGACGACCGGCCGGCCGGTGCGGGTGGACCGGTGACCGGTATCGGCACGGCCTCGATCGACGAGCTGCTCGACATCGCCGAGGCGGCGCGTGGAGCCGCGGACGGCGAGGTGACCTCGATCGACGCGAAGCGCGACGGCACGTGGGAGGTGCAGCTGACCACGGCCACGGGCGACGAGAGCGACGTGCGCGTGGACGACGACCTGAAGGCGTCCGTCGTGGCGACCGAGAAGGCGGACGACGACGACACGGGGCCGACGCTCACGCTCGACGACGAGACCATCCGGGCGCTGGTCGAGGCCGCGCTCGCGGAGGCCGACGGCATGATCACCGACCTCGACGTCGACGCCGACGATGTGAGCCCCTACGACGCCTCCGTGCTCACGGCGGACAACCGCTCGGTCGACATCGAGTTCGATGCCTCCTTCGCCGTGGTCGGCACGGACCTCGACGACTGAGACGCGGCGGGCGGCCGATACGATGCAGGCATGACGAACTCCGATCCGATCGACGAGGTCTCCATCGGCGGTGAGGTCATCCGCCTCGGCCAGTTCCTCAAGTTCGCCGGTCTGCTCGATTCGGGCGGCGACGCGAAGGAGGTCATCATCGACGGCTTCGTGACCGTGAACGGTGAGGTCGACCGCCGCCGTGGTCGTCAACTGCACGATGGCGACGTGGTCGCGTTCGAGGGCCGGGCGGTGCGCGTCCGGCCCTGAGCCTCCGCCCCCTCGGTCCGCGCCTCCCGCTCGCCCGCGAGCACGAGCGTCACACCCCCGGCGCACAGGACGAAGCCGGCGGCGGTGAGCACGGTCAACGGCTCGCCCAGCAGCAGTGCCCCGGCGAGTGCGGTGGCCGGTGCGATGAGGAACAGCAGTGCCTGCAGTGCGGTGATGCCCACGCGACGCAGCAGCCACCAGTACAGGCCGTAGGCGCCGAGCGTCGGGAACACGGCGGCGAGCGCGACCGAGGTCCAGAACCCCGCCGTGGCCGGAGGGACGAGCGCTCCGGCGAGCAGGGCGATCACGAGCAGCACGACGGCCGTGACGGTGACCTGCACGGCGAGGGTCACGAGGACCCCCGTGTGCGCGGACGACCGCCGCTGGAGGAACGTGCCGATCACGAGGCACACCATCGCGGTCACGGGCAGCAGGTAGGCCGCGGGAGTGGCCGCGGCGGAGCCGAGCTGGGAGTGCACGACGAGGGCCACGCCGATGGCACCCACCCCGAGCCCCGCCCACTGGGCGCCGCGCACGCGCAGGCCGAGGAGGGGGCCGACCAGGGCGGCGACGACGAGCGGCTGCACGGCGTCGATGAGGGCGACCGTCCCGGTGGCGATGCCGGCCGCGACGGCGCCCCACACGGCGGCGCAGTAGCCGAACTGCGCGAACAACCCGATCGCGGCCTGGACGCCGAGTTCGCGCGGCGTGACACCCCGTGCCGCCCGGGTCGCGCCGACGAGAAGGAGCAGCACGATCGCGAGGAGGACGAACCGCCAGACGAGAAGGGTGAGGGCGGAGGTATCGGCCGTGGCGAAGGCGGCGATCACGAAACCCGAGCTCCACGTGGCGACGAAGGCGACGGCGGCGGCGACGGTCAACGCCCCGTGAAGTACACCGATCTGTTTACTCATGATCCTGACTATACAGGGCGGTATACTCGTGTCATGCCCCAGGAGACCCCGCAACTCGTCCCCCTGACCCCGGGAGCACAGCGCGTGCTCGACGCGGCGTCCCGGCTGTTCTACGAACGGGGGATCCACACCGTCGGCGTCGACACCATCGCGGCGGCCGCCGGAGTGACGAAGAAGACGCTGTACGACCGGTTCGGCTCGAAGGAGGCGCTCGTCGTCTCCTACCTCCAGCACCGAGACGCCCGCTGGCGCGATCACGTCGCCGCGCACCTCGCCCGCGTGCCGGAACCGGGCGTCGACCGCGTGCTCGCCGTGTTCGATGCCGCCATCACCTGGTCCGACGAGAACAGCCCCAAGGGGTGCAGCGCGATCAACGCCCGTGCGGAGATCGACGGCGGAGACGACGAGCGCCTCGTGCTCGCCGAGGCGTCGCGGCAGAAGACGTGGCTGCTGTCGCTGTTCCACGAGCTGCTCGCCGAGGCGGGCTTCGACCATCCGGACCGGCGTGCCGAGGCGATGATGCTGCTCTACGAAGGGGCGATCGTCACGGTCGGGATGGGGACGTTCAACGGTCCGTTCCTCGTGGCCCGGGACTGCGCGCGGACGCTCCTGGAGCCGGCGTCGCCGCAGGATCGGGCAGCACCGAGCGCACGGTGACGATCGTGAGCGCCACGAGCAGCACGACCAGGACCGTGTCGGCCGCGATGTAGGCATAGTGCGCCCCGTCGGTCCCGGGAGCGGCAGACCCCGCGATCACCAGATCACTGCGGCGGTTGAGCACGGGACGGATCACCGCGACCTCGACGGCGAACACGACCCAGATCGCGGTGAGCAGCACCCCGACGGTGCGCCCGGCGCGCGCCCGCACCGTGACGACCGTCAGCACGAGGAGCACGACACCCGCGAGCACGTTGAGCGCGGTGAAGACCAGGCGCCCGATGCCGAGTCCGATCGGGATGGTCACGCCCGGCGCCAGGAACTTGAGCGGCGCCTCGAGGAACGAGATGGCGACCATCGCGCCGAGCAGGAACGCGGGCAGCAGCAGTCGCAGTGCTGTGGTCAGACGTCCGCCGGTCATGGCCCCACGCTACCCAGGCGGCCGGGAGCCTGCGCAGACGCGGGCCGTGCAATTCGCCGGTTTTCCGACCTGCGCGGATAATAGGTAACATGCCACGTCCTATCGACGCCTACCGCGGTCTTGCCCAGTCGAGTCGCCTGCGGGTCCTCGACGCCCTGCTCGACACCCCGGGGATCGGTCTCGCCGAGTTGTCCGCCATCACCGGCCTGCACGTCAACACCCTCCGCGATCACCTCCGGATCCTCGAGAAGGAGGGGCACGTGCGCTCCGAGGTCGAGCACACCGGCCGCCGTGGACGACCCCGGCTGCGCTTCGCGGTGGTGACAGCGACCGATCGCAACGAGGTCGCGGAGCGGCATCTGCGTGAGGCGATCCGGCACGGCGATCTCATGCGCGCGGTGCTCCCGGCGACCGAGTCCACCCTGCCGACCGACGCGACGCACCAGCTCGACGCGCTCTACCACCACCTGGACGAGGTGGGGCTGGAGCCCGAGGTCGACGAGGAGGCGCTGACGATCGAGCTCGCACCGTGCCGCTTCCACGCCCTGCTCGCCGACGACGGACCGGTCGCCTGCCGCGTGCACGAGGAGCTGCTGCGCTCACTGCTGGAGCGCGCGGGCGGACCGGTCGTGATCGATCGCGTGCTGCCGTTCACCGACGCGCATTCCTGTCGCGTGCACCTCGCCCTGCGCGAGCACGCGGCTCAGGGAAGGGTCTTGCCCTCCAGCGTCGCGACGAACGAGACGCCGGGAGTCGAGCGGTAGTTCAGGTGCGTCGACACGGCGATCACGTTGACGCCGGCGCGCAGCGACGACGCGGGGATCGGGATCACGAGCGGTGAGGCGACCGCGGCGGCCGTGTTCGGCGCCGCGGTGGCGTACGTGGTCGAGGTGACGGTCGTCGTCGGCATGCGGAGCCGGCCGACCTCGACGCCGTTGACCGTCACCACCGCCCCGTCGTCCGCGCGCGCCGTGAGCACCAGCTCGGAGAGCTTCGCGGGGTCGGTGACCGTGAACGACGTGCGGAACAGCATGCTGATGGGGCGCTGCGTGGTGGGGGGTGGCACGTCGACGACCGTCGTGATGCCGCTGCCGAAGCCCAGCGGTGCGGCGCCCTGCCCCCACGCCGTGTCGTCGAACGCGACGCCCGTCCATCCGGTCGGCCAGGCTCCGGCCGCGTAGCGGAAGCGCCAGGCGGCGTCGCTGCGCACGAGCGTGACCGGCACGGGCGTCGCCGCGGGAGGTGTGGTGACGGAGACCGTGGTCGCGGCGGACCGCGCACCGTCCGGCCCGATCGCGACCACCGCGTACGACACCGCACTCCCCGCCGGTGCCGCCGCGTCCGTCACCACCCCCGTCGCCCCTGTCCCCGTGAGCGTCGTCATGCCAGGGCGCGACACCTCCACACCGCTCACCGCACCTCCGGGGCCCGGCGACCACGCGATGTCCACGCTCGTGGGAGACGTGGCGGTCGCGGTGGCCGCGGGGGCGCCCGGAGGGTCCTGCGGGGGGTCGACGGTCGTGCGGCGTGCGGTCATCACCAGGTCGAACGTGCTGTCCGGCGTGCCGCGGTAGTTCACGTGGGCCGAGGCGGCGATCACGTTCGCCCCCTCGCGCAGCAGTCCGGACGGCACCGCGAACACGGCGGGGTCGGCGGTCGCGACACTCGTCGAGCGCACCGCGTCGGCATAGGTCGCGCTGGTCGGCGCGGTCGACTGCAGGTGCGAGGTGCCCAGCAGCGTGCCGTTGACCCACACCGCCACCCCGTCGTCGGCCCGGGTGCTCACGGTCACGCCACTGAGCTCGTCGATGTCGGCGAGGGTCACGGTGGTGCGGAAGAGCATCGCGCGGGCGCGGTTGGTGCTCGGCGGCCCGAGGTCGATCGAGGTGACGGCACCGGTGCCCCATCCGAGTGGGGCCCTCCCCGAACCCCACCCGGAATCATCGAAGCCGAGGGTCGTCCACCCCGTCGGCCACGCCTGCGTCGAGTTGCGCCACTTCCACGTCGACCCGCCCGCGAGCAGCACCTCGTCCGTGCCGGGTTCCAGGTCGACCGGGAGGGTGAAGCGGCTCCCGGCGTCGGTCTCGTACTGCTGGAGGGTCGGCGAGTAGGTGAAGGCGTCGACCGTGCCCGCGGCGGGATCGAACGTGTAGTACCGCAGCCAGCCGTTGCCCCCGTTCGCGCGGCTCTGGTAGTTCGACAGGATCTGGTGCACGGGCGTGCCGCAGGAGTTCGGGTCGGTGCGTCGCGCCTCGCCGATGTCGCCGTCGTGCCAGTGGCCGTTGACGACAAGGAAGATGGAGCAGTTCTGCGACACGAAGTCGTTCCACAGCGTCACCGCGGACACCGGGGTGACGTCGGTGCGGATGACGTGCGTGGCGCGCGTGCCCCCCGTGTTGATGAAGCCGTGCGTGGCGAGGATGACCTTGCGGTCGGGGTGGGCGTCGAGCACGCGCTGGGCCCACGCGAGGGTGTAGGCGGGCGACTCGAATTCGAGGCTCAGCAGCAGCAGCTTCGTGTCGCCGACCGTGAGCAGGCTGTAGCTGTCCTTGTTCTTGCGGTCGATGCCGTCGGGCCCGAACTGGTTCTGCCCCAGGTATCCGCCGTACGACACCGTCGGGCTGTTCCACGAGGCGGCGGAGTACCGGCTCGGCGGGAAGTAGCTGTCGTACGTGCTCGACTCGCCGGTCGTGATGTCGAGGTCGTGGTTGCCCGGCAGCACCGAGTTCGGCACGCCCGCGTCGTCGAGCGTCTTCATGTACCGGCTCGCGCGCTCCCAGTGGTTCACGTTCGGCCACGACTCGACGAGGTCGCCCACCTGGATCACGAACTTCGTGTTGAGCTGCGCGCGGGAGTCGACGATCCACTGCGTCTGCGCGGCCATCGTCTGCTCGTACGTGCTCGACACGGTGTAGCCCTGTGTGTCGGGCAGCACCACGATCGTGAAGGTCTCGTCGGCGGCGGAGGCGACGGCGGGCACGAGCGCGCCGACCAGCATCACGGTCGCTCCGACCACCGCCAGCGCACGACGCCGTGCGCGCGTCCACGTCCCCATGTCGAACCCCAGTCCATCGACTGGCTCCGTCTTACACCCGCCGGGGCGGGAGCCACAAGGGCCTGTGGCGCGAGGTCACGGGAAGAGCTGGTGCAGCACGTCCCAGTCCTCGTCGGCGAGGGCCTGCGTGACCACGGCCTGCCCCTCCGGCGAGACGTCGGGGCCGAGGCGCTGCCACACGACGCGCGCCGCGCCCAGGTCGCCCGCGGCGATCGCGTTCGAGAACTCGATGAACGCGTTGGCGTAGGGGATGGTGGAGGTGCCAGCCTCCGCCTGGAACGGCCCGTACTGGTCGATCCACGGGAGGGCGGGGTCGGGTCGGAGGATCAGCACGTCGCCCGGGTGCACGGTCATGCCGTCGACGTGGTTGTACATCGAGACGGTGACGTAGTCGATGCAGAACCGCTGGCCGATCGCGATCAGGCTGTCGCCCGGGGCGACCTCGTAGGCGACGACCGTGCCGTCGCCGCCGAGCACGGGGGTGCCGTTCGCGAGGTCGGACGCCCCCATCTCGACGAGGTCGCCGAGCAGCTTCGCATGCGGTGCCTCTCCGTCCTGGGCGACGATGTTGATGAGCGAGTTCGTGGTGCACTCCCCCGGACCGCCCGCGGGCACGGAGACGCCGTCGCCGAGATCGACCAGGTCGCCCTCGCCCGGTGCGGACTCCGACTCGTCGACCGCGGCGGGGGCCGGTGCCGGCGCGTGCGTGAACGTCTCGGATGGCGCGGAGACGGCGGAGACGACAGCCGGGACGGCGAGGGCCGCGACACCGGCGACCGCCACCCCCGCGACGACGGCGACGATGGCGCGGGTGCGGTTCATCCCGTCAGCTTGTCAGGATGCGCCCGCCCGCGCCAGCGCGACGGGCCCGGGCGACCGGCGTTCCGTGCGCAGATCAGTTGAAGTCGCCGCCGGGGGCCATGTCGGCGAAGCGGGAGTAGTGGCCCTGGAACGCGACCGTGATGGTGGCCGTCGGGCCGTTACGGTGCTTGGCCACGATCAGGTCGGCCTCGCCCGGACGCACGTCCTTGTCGTACACGGAGTCGCGGTGCAGCAGGATCACCATGTCGGCGTCCTGCTCGATCGAGCCCGACTCACGCAGGTCGCTGATGGCGGGCTTCTTGTCCTGCCGCTGCTCGGGACCACGGTTCAGCTGCGACAGCGCGATCACCGGCACCTGCAGTTCCTTGGCGATGAGCTTGAGGCTTCGCGAGAACTCCGAGACCTCCTGCTGACGGGACTCGACGCGCTTGCCCGAGGTCATCAGCTGCAGGTAGTCGATGATGACCATGCGCAGCCCGGCACGCTGCTTGAGCCGCCGGCACTTGGCGCGGATCTCGACGAGCGTCATGTTCGGGCTGTCGTCGATGTAGAGGGGCGCGTCGTTGATGCGGCCGCGGGTCGCGGCGACCGTGGTCCAGTCGCGCGGGTCGAGCGTTCCCTTGCGCATGTTCTGCAGCGGGATGGCTCCCTCGGCGCTGAGCAGACGCATCGCGATCTCGCTCTTGCCCATCTCGAGCGAGAAGAAGATGGAGGGGAAGTCATGGCCGATGGAGGCGGCGCGCGCGAAGTCGAGCGCGAGCGTCGACTTTCCCATGGCCGGTCGGGCGGCGACGACGATCATCTGGCCGCCGTGCAGGCCGTTGGTCAGCTCGTCGAGCTCACGGAAACCGGTCGGGATGCCCGTCATGGAGCCGTCGCGGCCGTTCGCCGCCTCGATCTCCTCGACCGCCGCGTCGACCGCGACCGTCAGCGGCACGTAGTCCTCGGCGGTCTCCGAACCGGTGACGGAGTAGATCTCGGCCTGCGCGTTGTTGACGATGTCGGTCGCGTCGCCCTGGCCGTCGTAGCCGAGCTGCACGATGCGGGTGCCCGCGTCGACCAGCCGGCGGAGGATGGCCCGCTCCGACACGATGCCCGCGTAGTAGCCTGCGTTCGCGGCAGTCGGCACGATCGAGGTGAGCGTGTGCAGGTAGTCGGCGCCGCCGGCCTTGCTCAGCTCGCCTGTCTTGATGAGCTCGTCGGTGACGGCGACCACGTCGGTCGGCTCGCCGTGCGAGTAGAGCGACAGGATCGCCTCGAAGATCAGCTCGTGCTTCGGGATGTAGAAGTCGGCGCCCTTGAGGGTCTCGATCACGTCGGCCACCGCGTCCTTCGACAGCAGCATGCCGCCCAGGGCGCTCTGCTCGGCGAGGAGGTCGTGCGGCGGGGTGCGCTCGGGCGGACGCTGCCCTCCCAGGCGCTCCTCCGAGATGTCGGCGATCGACACAGTGTTCCCTTCGATGCGACGGTTCCGATGCGGAACTCCGACAGCGGATGACGAGTGGTCGTCGGTGGTTCCACGCCCGCGCGGCGGCCGGTTCCAGACAAACAGGGGCCCCCGACATTCGGTCGCTCGACCACGCTATGAGCGGTCTCCACACGGTGCAACACAGCCTGTGGATAACCATGTGGAGAGCGTGCGGAGAAACGCGGAGTGTCTGTGCAGAACGGGTGTGGATAACCCGGTGGAGTGTGGTGAAGAAGAACTTTTTTATGACGCTTGAACTGGGATTTCTCGTTTCCCCACCCTGTGGATGGAAACGAGCTTAAATCGCGCGTTGAAGGTTTCCCCTGCCGGAGCGACATGTGTAGAACTTGGGGAAAGTCAAGCCGGAAATCCGCCGGGCGCGTCACGATCTGACACCACCCGTCGCGGTTGTAAATGGGCCTGGACAGGGTGGGACCCCGCGAGTATTCTGCTCCCCATCGACACACCCGTATCGATATGGCGTTGCCTTCAGAGGGGGAGGACGACGTGAGCGCTCGAGCGACCCGACGCGGCGTACCCGCCGTCGTTCTCTGGGGTGGCCTCGGCGCGCTCGCGTGGGCCGCACTCACGGTGCTCACCGGTGGCGGATCCGCTCACGCGGACGAGCAGAAGCCCGGCCCGCTCGACTCCCTGACCACCGCGGTCACGCAGACGGTGACCGCCGTGACGGCACCCGTCGTGAACGAGGTCGTCGCCCCGGTCGTGACCCAGGTGGCCGCGCCCGTCGTCACGCAGGTGGTCGCCCCGGTGGTGACGCAGGTGGTCGCCCCCGTCGTCTCGCAGGCGGTCGCCCCCGTGCAGGCCGCGCCCGCCGTCGTCGAGACGGTCACGGAGACGGTCGAGAGCGTGCCGGTCGTGGGGTCGGTCGCGGCGCCCGTGCTCGGCACGGTGACGGACGCGACCTCGTCGGTCGTCGACACCACCACCGACCTCCTCGCGGACTCGCCCATCTCGCGCGTGACCGCACCGATCCTCGACGCCGTCGGCCGCCTTCCGATCGTCGGCGGGATCGTCGTGGACTCCGGCGCGTCCGACCTCGTGACCGAGGTGGTGGGCGTGGTCGATGACGTGACCGGCGTGATCGGCGGCACCGTCGACGAGACCGTGCCGCCCGTGATCGACGGCCTCCAGCCCGGAATTCCGCCGGTGAGCGACGGATCGCTCCCCGCCGCCGCGGTGGCTCTCACCTCCGCGCCCGCGTCCGCGCTGCCCGGCGCGACGACGCCCGGCGTGTCCGCCGCGATCTCCGGCGCCTCCGACGAACGCGCCGAGGGGGCCACGCCGCCCGCCGACCCTGCCGAGGGCGATCACACCCCCACGCCCGGCAACGCACCCCCCGGTGCCCCCGCCGCCCCGTCTTCCTCCGCCACCTCCGGCGGAGGCACCCCGTACGCCCACGCTCGCCTCGGCGACGACGGCGTGCTCCCGCTCCGTGCCTGGGAGCGGGTTGCCGGCGCCTCGGACGATGCCCTCCCCGGCTCGCCCGTCGCCGACACCGACGTCTCTCCTGACTGACTGACCGTCGCGCCATCCCCGCGGATGGCAGATGCCGTGCTGCGCGCGCACCTCATCGCGTGCACCCATCAGACACCCCAGTCATGTCAGGAGAACCATCATGCGTACTTACGCGAAGCGAGCCCTGTGGGGCGCGCTCCTCGCCGGCGGGATCACCCTGCTCGGCGCGACGGCCGCCAATGCGGCCGAGACATCCGGAGACGACGGACTGCTCTCCGGCACCCAGGCGGTGGCACCCATCACGGCGCCGATCACGGTCGTGGACAACGCGATCTCCGTGCTCGGCGATGCGGTGGCTCCCGCACCGGCCCCGGCTCCGGCCCCGGCCCCCGCTCCGGCACCGGCCCCCGCTCCGGCTCCCGCACCCGCTGCGGAGACGGACGGCGGCTCGGGCACCGCGTCGGGAACCCAGGCGGTCGTGACCGTGAACCTGCCCGTCACCGTGTCGGGCAACGCGATCAGCCTCACCGACGACTCCACGACCAGCACCCCGGCCGCCGCTCCACCCCAGAGCGCGGCTCCCCAGGCCCCTGACGCGGCCGGGGTGCTTTCCCTCGACACCGACGGCATGGACGGTGTGCTCTCGGGCACGCAGGCCCTGCTCGCGGTGAACGCCCCGGTGACCGTGTCGGGCAACTCGCTGTCGCTCCTGGGCGACAGCGAGTCGGCCTCGACCGACGCGGAGGCCGCAGCACCGGCTCCCGCGACCGGCGTCGATGCGGGCACCAGCGGTGAGGACGGCACGGCCAGCGGCACGCAGGTCGTCGCCCCCGTGACGGCTCCCGTGACCGTGACCGGCAACGCCATCTCGCTGCTCGGCGACAGCGCCAGCACCGGCGGCACCGGCACCGGCACGGCTCCCACCGCACCCGCGAACGGCGGCAGCCCCGCCACCTCGGGTGAGGACGGCGTCGTCGGCGGCTCGCAGGTCGTCGCACCCATCACCGCCCCCATCGGCGTGACCGGCAATGCCATCTCCGTGCTCGACGACGCCACCGTCACCGGCGGCACCACCGGTACCGGGACCACGGCCCCGACCGCACCCGCGAACGGCGGCGCCCCCGCCACCTCGGGTGAGGACGGCACCGCCAGCGGCACCCAGGTCGTCGCCCCGGTGACGGCCCCCGTGACCGTGACCGGCAACGCCATCTCGCTCCTGGGAGACAACGCCACGAGCGGCACCACCGGCACGGGCGGCACCCCGTCCGCACCCGCCACCGGCGGCATGCCCGCCACCTCGGGTGAGGACGGCACCGCCAGCGGCACCCAGGTCACCGCGCCCGTCACCGCCCCCATCGGCGTGACGGGCAACGCGATCTCCGTGCTCGACGACGCCACCGTCACCGGCGGCACCACCGGCACCGGGACGACGGCCCCGACCGCACCTGCGGCCGGCGGCAGCACCACCACCGGTGAGGACGGCACCGCCAGCGGCACCCAGGTCACCGCACCCGTCACCGCCCCCATCGGCGTAACGGGCAACGCGATCTCCGTGCTCGACGACGCCACCGTCACCGGCGGCACCACCGGCACAGGCACGGCCCCGACCGCACCCGCGGCCGGCGGGATCACCACCGGTGAGGACGGCATCCTCGGCGGCACCCAGGTCACCGCACCCGTCACCGCCCCCATCGGCGTGACGGGCAACGCGATCTCCGTGCTCGACGACGCCACCGTCGCCGGCGGGACCACCGGCACCGGGACCACCCCGACCGCTCCGGCGACCGGCGGCGGGATCACCACCGGTGAGGGCGGCATCCTCGGCGGCACCCAGCTGGGTCTGCCCGTGACGCTTCCGATCACGATCGGCGGCAACGCCATCTCGGTCGTGGGCGAGAGCACCGTGACCGGCCCGGGCACCACGCCCGGAACCGACCCCGGAACTGACCCGGGCACGGACCCCGGTACGGACCCCGGTACGGACCCGGGAACCGACCCCGGAACCGACCCGGGCACGGACCCCGGCACCACCCCCGGAACGAACCCCGGCACCACTCCGGGCGCGTCCGGGATGGCCTGGGCGTCGGGCGCAGCCGTCTCCGGTGAGGCCACCGGTCTCGCCATGACCGGCGGTGCACCGTCGCCCGCGCTGTGGGCGATCGCCGCCCTGCTGCTTCTGGGAGGTGCGGGCCTGCTGCGCCGTCGCACGGCGTAGGCGCTGAGCCCCGGCGGCGCCGGTGTCCTCGGGGGAGGAGACACGGCTCCGCCGGTGCGCGGCAGCGTCCGCTCGTGCGGTGCGTCCCCCGCACCTCCTCTGCCGAGCGCGACGGCCGCGCGACACGCGGATGCCCCGTGGCGAACCGCCACGGGGCATCCGTTCACGCCTGCGCTCAGCTCGTCAGCGCGGGTATCGGCTGACTCGCGTGGGGCTGGTCGCCCAGCTCGGCCTGCAGCTCCCACAGCCGCACCTTGAGCTGCTCGCGCACCTCCGCGTAGGCGGGGTCGTGGTACACGTTCACCAGCTCGTCCGGGTCGGCCTCCAGGTCGTACAACTCCCACTCCGGCGCGAACCGGAACGGCGACGACCCGGGCAGACCCATCCCGTCGCTGTAGAAGTAGATGAGCTTGTGGGCCTCCGTGCGGATGCCGTAGTGCGCGAGCACATGGTGGTTCTCGTCGTCGTTCTCGTAGTAGCGGTAGTAGAACGCGTCGCGCGTCGGCTCGTCGGATCCGGTCAGCTGCGGAAGGAAGCTCTTCCCCTGCATCCGCTCGTGCGCATCGACCCCGGCGGCATCCAGGAAGGTCTGCGCGAAATCGACGTTCGTCACGATCTGCTCCATCGGGGCCGCGGGCGCGATCCGCTCCGGCCACGACACGAGCAGCGGCATCCGGATCGACTCCTCGTACATGAAGCGCTTGTCGAACCACCCGTGGTCGCCGAGGAAGAAGCCCTGGTCGGAGCTGTACGTGAGGAGGGTCGAATCCCGCACGCCGTGCGCGCCGAGCCAGTCGATCACCCGCCCGACGTTGTCGTCGACCGAGGCCACGCAGCGCAGGTAGTCCTCCATGTACCGCTGGTACTTCCACAGCGCGAGCTCGTCGGGCGTCAGGTCCTGCGGCGGCTCCACCTTGAGGTCGTCCAGCGTCAGGTGCTCCGCGATGCGCATGGTGGCATGCTTCGCCGCGCTCGCCCGGCCCGCGTAGTCGTCCGTGAACGTGGACGGCACGGGGATCGGGTCGCTGTACAGGTGGGCGTGCGCCTCGTCGGGCTCCCACGCGCGGTGCGGCGCCTTGTGATGGATCAGCAGGCACCACGGCTCATCGCCCTCCAGCGACTCGAGCCACTGCAGCGACAGGTCGGTGATGATGTCGGTCGCGTAGCCCTTCTCGATGTGCACGCCGTCGGCGGTGAGGATCTGCGGATCGAAGTACTCGCCCTGATCGCGCAGCACCGCCCAGTAGTCGAAGCCCTGCGGATCATGGCCGGGCCCCTCCCCCATGTGCCACTTGCCGACGATGGCCGTCCGGTAGCCCGCCTCCTTGAGCTGCGACACGAACGTCGGCTGGCTCGCGTCGATGGGGGTCACCAGGGTCGAGACGCCGTTGACATGGCTGTACGTGCCGGTCAGGATGCTGGCGCGGCTCGGGGTGCACAGCGAGTTCGTGCAGTAGCAGTGATCGACGCGACGACCGGACTGCGCGATCTCGTCGATGCGCGGGGTCGTGTTCACCACCGACCCGTAGGCGCCGATCGCATGCGTGGCGTGGTCGTCGGTGAGGATCATGAGGATGTTCGGTCGCCGGGCGGTCATCGTGCTTCTCTCTCTGCGGGGCGGTGGTACGCGTCGGTGGCGATCTCGGCGGGAGGGGCCGTGAGCCCGGAGAGGTCGATGGGCTCCCAGCGACCGGTCGTCATGGAGCGATAGGCCGCGTCGATCACCGCGTTGTCGATGACGCCGTCGGCCAGGGTCTGCCGCGGCGCGACACCCGCGCGGAAACTCTCGATGAAGTGCGCGAACTGGCCGTGGTAGCCGTACGTGCGCGGCTCGTCGAGCACGGGCCGCAGCCAGCCGCGGGTCGAGCCGGCCTTCTCCCCCACGTAACCGAGCTCCTGTCCCGCGAACGCCGCGAGGGCACCGGGGCCGGTCTCGTCCACGCCGAGCCAGCCGTCCGAGCCGTGGATCTCGCGCCGGTTGTCCAGCCCGGGGCGGTGCGTCCAGCCGGCCTCGACCTGGGCGACACGACCGTCGTCGAACCGCATGAGCAGGACCGCGTTGTCCTCGGAGTCCACGTCGTCGCGGTCGAGCCGGTCCCCCCACGCGAAGGCCTCCACGGGGGTCGCGCCCTCCAGGAACCAGCGCCCGACGGCGACACCGTGGCAGCCGAGACCGCGCAGCGGCCCTCCGCCCATGCGCGCGATCTCCCTGGCGTGCTTGTGCGGGCTGCCGTGGGCCTCGCGGGCGCGCACGGTGAGCACCCGACCGATGCCGCCCGCGTCGACCATCGCCTTGGCGTGCATGACCGCGGGCGAGAAGACCGCGGTCTCCGCATAGCCGTGCCACACGCCCGCGGCGGTGACGGCGGCCAGGCACGCCGCGGCCTCCGCGCCGCTGCGACCGAGCGGCTTGGTGCAGATCACGGCCTTGCCCGCGGCGGCCGCGGCCGTCACCGCGTCGAGGTGCGCGTCCTGCGGCACGGCCACGACCACGATGTCGACATCGGCCAGGGCGACCAGCTCCTCGACGCTGGCGACCACGTCGCGCACGCCGAACCGGCCGGCGAGCTCTCTGCCCCGTTCGGGCGAGCGCGCGGCGAGGGCGACGACCTCGTGGTCGCGCACCTCCGCCAGGGCCCGGAGGTAGAACTCGGCGACGAAACCGGAGCCGACGATGCCCAGCCCGACGGGACCCGTCACGAGCGGTCCTTCATGGCGGCAGCGAACAGCTCGGTGTTGACGAACGACGCCGGATCGGTCATGTCCTCCATGCGACCGGACTGGACGAACACCCGCATGATCGACTCGTACTGCTCGAACGTGGTGCCGTCCTCGTTGTTCGCGAGGATCTCGTCGGACGGCGTCCACCCGGAGATGCTCGCCTGCTGCGTCAGCTGGTCGACCGGGGCACCGGACGCGGCGGAGGCCCACTCGACGACCTGCTCCGTGTCGTCGATGCGGTAGTCGTTCACCTCGGCGTACACCTCAAGGAAGCGCTGCACAGCGTCGGCCTTGCCGTCGACGGCCTCGTTCGACGCGACCCACGACCCGAGGAACGACGTCTCCGGGAACGAGGCGTTGTCGGCCACCGTCACGGTGTCCGGCACGCTGTCGAGGATCTGCGCGCTCAGCGGCGAGAAGATCGCGGCGATGTCGATCTGCCCGCCGACGTAGGCGCTGACGACGCTCGGCGGGTCGAGCACCACGCGCTCGACGTCGTCGAACGTGAGCCCGGCCTCCAGGAGCGTGAGCGCGAGGATCATCTCCCCCGACCCGCCCTCGGGCACACCGACGCGCTGCCCCTTGAGGTCTTTCGGATCCTCGACGCCGCTGCCCGGGCGGGCGAGCACCACGTCGCCGAGCGAGGTCTCGCTGGGCACGATCACGGTCGCCTGTCCGGTCGCCGGAAGCCAGGTCGCCCCGGCGCCGATGTACCCGACGTCGATCTGGCCGGCCTGCATCGCCTGGATCTGGGTGGGGCCGTTCGTGAACGGCGTCAGCGTCACGTCCAGGCCGTACTTCTCCCACAGACCCAGCTCGTTCGCGGCGGCGATCACGCCGACGCCGTTGATGCTCGTGTCGATGTAGCCGACGTTCAGGGAGACCGGCTCACGGGCCTCGCCTCCGGCGTCGGACGAGGGGGCCGGTTCGGCCGAGCCCGTGCAGGCGGACAGGGCGATCGTGAGTGCGGTGACGGCCGCGGCGGCGACGGCCGCCCGACGGGTCCGGGTGGGGAAGCGCATCATCGGGTTCCTTACGTGATCGGGTGGGAGTGCGGTGGGTCGTGCGGGTGCGGATCCGCCGGGTCAGGCGGTGGTGGGTTCCGGCTGGTGGTGCACGCCGCGCCAGACGCGGGCGCGAAGGGCGGCGAACTCGGGAGACAGGCGCATCTCCTCGGTGCGCGGGTAGGCGAGCGGCACGTCGATCACCTCGGTGATCCGTCCGGGCCGCGGGCTCATCACGATCACGCGGTTGGCGAGGAACACGGCCTCGTCCACGTCGTGGGTGATGAACACGGCGGTGCGCCGCTCCTGCTGCCACGTCTCGAGCAGGTTCTCCTGCATGCTCACCCGGGTCAGCGCGTCGAGCGCGCCGAACGGCTCGTCCATCAGCAGGATCGACGGCTGCGCGGCATAGGCGCGGGCGATCGCGCAGCGCTGCTTCATGCCGCCCGAGAGCTCCTTCGGCAGCGCGCCGGCGAAGTCGCCCAGGCCCACGAGGTCGAGGTAGTGCTGGGCCACCTGCTCGCGCTCGGCCTTCTTCATGCCGCGGATCCGCAGGCCGAACTCGACGTTCTGCCGGGCCGTGAGCCACGGGAAGAGCGCATACTGCTGGAAGATCACGCCCCGGTCGGGCCCGGGCCCCGTGACCGGTCGGCCGCCCACGAGCACCTCCCCCTCGGTGGGGTCGAGGAGCCCCGCCATCAGGTTCAGCAGGGTGCTCTTGCCACAGCCGCTCGGCCCGACGAGGGTGATGAACTCCCCGTCTGCCACGTCGAGGTCGACGTCGTCGAGGCTGCGGACCGTGCCGCGGCTGGTCTCGTAGTGCTTTGAGACCCCGCGGATCGAGATCATCGCGGTCATTTCCGGACCTCCTGCCAGGCGGTGAGCTTGTTCTCGGCGAAGAGCAGGGCACGGTCCATCGCGAACCCGAGCGCGCCGATGAGGATGATGCCCACGACGATGCGCGGGGTGTCGAGGAACTGCGAGGCGGCCTGCATCATGCGGCCGAGACCGAAGGCCGCCGCGATGAGCTCCGAGGCGACGACCGTGGCCCAGGCCGCGCCGAGGGCGACGCGGGTGCCGACGAAGATGAACGGCAGCGAGGCCGGGACGACCACGCGGAGGAAGATCGTGCCGTCGCTCGCGCCGAGCACGCGAGCCGCGTTGACGAGGGTGGTGTCGACGTTGCGCACGCCCTGGAAGGTGGCGAGCACGCACGAGAGGAACGACGCGAGGAAGATGACGAAGATCTTCGCCGGCTCCCCGATGCCGAGGAACACGATCACGAGCGGGATGAGCGCGAGCGGTGGCACGGTGCGGAAGAACTGCACCCACGGCTCGAGCAGCCCGCGGCCCCAGCGATACCAGCCCATGATGAAGCCGGCGGGGACGGCGACGATCACGCCAAGGAGGAAGCCGATGACGACGCGCTGCACGCTCGCCACGGTGTTCAGCAGCAGGCTGCCGTCGAGCAGTCCCTCCCAGAAGCTCTGCACCACGGCGATCGGCGTGGGGGCGAGCGGGTTGTCGCTGACGACCGCGATGATCCACCACACCGCGATGCCGAGCACCAGGGTGGAGAGGTAGAGCAGCGTCAGCGGTTTCTCGGTGCGGACGGTCGTGCGGCGCGCTCTCGTGGCGCGCGGCACCGAGAGCGTCGTGGTCGCCGTCTCGGGTGTGGCGTCGATCATGGCTCTTTCCCTTCGTTGCGTGGGAGCCCGTTGGTGTCAGCCGACCGGGGCGGTCGGAAGGAGGGGAGGCCCGAACACGAAGGTGTCCAGGGCGATGGTGGCGGCGCCGATCATGCCCGCGTCGGCACCGAAGCGCGGCGGCTCGACGCGGATACCGTCGCGCAGCACGGGCATGACCTGCTCCGCGAGGGCCGCCCTGACGGGTTCGATCACGACCGGGGCCAGGTCGAACAGCAGTCCGCCCAGCACGATCTGCTGCGGGTTGAGGAGGTTGACCATGCTCAGCAGCGCGGTGCTGAGGTGCCGGACGAGGTCGTCGCGCACCTCCAGCGCCCGCGGGTCGGCGGCCTCGACGGCGGCGACGAAGTCCTCCGTCCAGGTGCGGTCGTCGGGGGCGCGGTCGTCGTCGAGCAGCCCGGCGTCGATCATGCGCCGCCGGAGCACGCCATCGCTGACCACGGTCTCCAGGCAGCCGCGGCCGCCGCAGGTGCAGGTGGGGCCGTCCTGCTCGACGCGCAGGTGGCCGATCTCGACCGCGCCGTGCGTGCCGCCGCGGTACTCGGCGCCGCCCAGGATCAGGCCGGCGCCGACACCGGTGCGCACGTAGACGAAGGCGAGGCTCTCGAGCCCCTGGCCGGTGCCGTAGCGGGACTCGCCGGCGGCCATGGCGCGCACGTTGTGGTCGAGCACGACGTCGAGCCCGAGGGTGCGTTCGAAGTGCTCGGCGATCGGCACGTCGGTCCAGCCGAGCGTGGGGGCGGAGATGTTCACGCGGCGGCTCGCGTCGACGATGCCGGCCACGCCGACGCCGAGGCCGAGCACCTGCTCCAGCGAGATGCCCGCCGTGTCCATCACCCGCTGCAGCAGCTCGTCCGCGAGGTCGAGCACACCCTCGGGCGCGGTGGGGACCGGGAAGCGGATCTGCTCGGACGCCACGACGCGCGAGGTGAGCTCGACCACTCCTGCCTGGAGGAACCCGGCGCCGATCTGCAGTGCGAGCACGTGGTGGGTGCCGGTGAGGGCGACGTCGGTGCTCGGGCGGCCGACCCTGGCCTCCCGGGTGGCGGGGATCTCCTCCGCCACGAGGCCTGCGTCGACCAGTTCCACGACCACGTTCATCACGGCGGCGGCGCTCAGGCCCGAGGCGCGGGACAGATCGCGACGCGACAGCGGGCCGTGCGAGCGCAGCAGCTGCAGCAGCACGCGACGGTGGTGCGCGCGGATCGCCGCGGCGTCGAGCCGGACCTCGGATAGTTTTTTTTGCACGTAGCTAAATAAACAGCACGTGCGGAAATCCTGTCAAGAGCGGATCTTCTCCGCCCGCCTCAGAGGATGTCGTCGACCTCGCCGTGCGGGATGATCGCCGCCCGGTAGCGCTCCACGAGCTCGCGCCAGCCGAAGCCCTCCGTGTACTCGTGCTCGTACACCGCCTCCGTGAAGTGCCACAGCAGGTACGGATGCGCCCCGAGCCCGTACAGCGCCCCGTAGTCGCGCGCGATGAAGGCCGCCCGCTCCTGCGGCGTCAGCTCCCGGTCGTCGGCGACCGCATCCGGCCCGGCGCCGCCCGCCAGCCACCGGTCGACGAAGCCCTCGGTATCGGCGACGTACGCGTTCACGTTGGCCGTGCTCATCTCGACCGCCCGCATGAACTTGCCGATCATGTACCTGCTCACGATGCAGACCTCCACAGGAAGAACGGGCTCGAGGCGAAACGCGACGTGGTGGCCTCCGCCAGCTCGGCCGGGCGGCCCTGCATCGCGGCGAGCGCCGCGACGATGTTCACGTACTGGTAGGTGACGTTGCCCGCCGCCATGATGCGGTCGAACCGGCAGCCGGCGATCGCGGCGTCGAGGTCGCCGTCGCGCATCCACCCGACCGCCTCGGCGTCGAACGCGGGGTCGGGCGAGCCGTTGAACGTGCGCGGCCCTCCGACGTCGGTGGCCATGTGGCCCGACGTGAGCAGCGCCACCCTGGCCCCGCCGTCCCACGACTCGACCGCAGCGCGCAGGTGATGTCCGAGCGCGGCGAACCGCGCGGCCGAGGGCAGCGGCGGCAGGATGGCATTCGCGTGGATGGGCACGATCGGCAGGTCGAGCTCGGGCCGTACGTACTGCAGCGGGAGCACGAAGCTGTGGTCGAGCCGCCACTCGTGCGACACCGAGAAGTCGATCGCCTCGGGCAGCACCTCGCGTCCGGCGATCTGCGCCGCGAGCTCGGGATGCCCGGTGAGCTCGGCGTACTCCATGCCGAACGTGCGCACCTCGTTCTCGTACGTGCCGTGGTACGACGCGGCTTTGCCGACGATGAACGCGGGCGAGTTGTCGGCGAAGAACTGCCGCACGTGGTCGGTGCCGAGCACGATCAGCGCGTCGACCTCGGCCTCGGCGATCGCCTCACGGATGCGCCGGAAGTTCGCCTCGACCGCGACCAGGTCGGGCGGATACGGCTCCCGCATCGCGCGCCACAGCAGCGGGTTGTGCGGGGTCGCCGCCGCCAGCACCAGTTCAGCCACGGTCGGCTCCCTTCTCCGCGGTCACAGCCGGAACAGCTTCCGCGCGTTGTCGATCAGGATCTTGCGGCGCGACTCCTCCTTGAAGCCGAGCTCGTCGAACTCCGCCATCCACCGGTCCGCGGTCATCACGGGCCAGTCCGAGCCGAACAGCACCCGGTCGGAGATGAGCGAGTCCGCGTAGCGCACCACCTCGGGTGGCAGGTACTTCGGAGCCCAGCCGGAGAGGTCGAGGTACACGTTCGACTTGTGCCACACCATCGCCAGGTTCTCCAGGTGCCACGGCCACGCCGGGTGCGCGCTGATGATGTTCAGCTCGGGGAACTCGGCCGCGACGTCGTCGATGTAGGGCACGGGGCGGGCGTTCTCCAGCCGGTACCCTCCGCCGCCCGGGGTGCCGGCGCCCGCACCGGGGAACCCGGAGTGGAACATGACCACCAGCCCGAGCGCGGCGCAGGTCTCCCAGATCGGCCAGAACCGACGGTCGTTCGCCAGGAACCTCTGCCGCGACGGGTTCAGCTCGCCCACGCCCTTGATGCCGTACTCGTCGTGCATGCGGCGGATCTCGGCGATCGCCGCCTCGCCCTTCCACGGGTCGATGCCCGCGAAGGCCAGGAACACGTCGGGGTGGTCTCGCTGCGCCCGGCCCAGCAGGTCGTTGGGGGCGCCCTTGATCCCGCTGGTCGTCTCCGAGTCGGAGTTGACGATCACGGCCATCATCCTGCGGTCGCGGTACTGGTCGGCCTGCTCGGCGAACGACACGACCGGCCGCTCCCGTCCGAAGTGCGCGGCCATCTGCGTGTGCCGCGTGCCCATCGCCGCGATGAACTCCTCGGTCTGCGGGTGGGTGTGCACGTCGATCGCCACCAGGTCGTCGATGCCGGGCATCAGGCCGCTCCTTCGTTCAGGGTTCCGGCCGCGGTGCGCAGACCGGTCAGCTCCTCGGTGTCGGCCCCGAGCGCGGGCGCATAGACCAGCTCGGGCCGGCCGCTGCGGTGGAACCGGGTGCTCGGCACCGGCACGCGCACCGCGCCGCCCGGTCCCGCGATCTTCTCGACCAGGCCCATGCTCGCGATCTGCGGGTCGTCGAACAGGTCGCCCATCGTGTTGAGCGGGCCGTGCGGGATGTCGTGCGCGGCCAGGCGCTCCAGCCACTCGGCGCGCGGACGGGTGGCGGCGATCTCCTTGAGCACCGCGTCGAGCTCGTCGTAGTTCCGCACGCGCCCCTCCCTGGTCGCGAACCGGGGGTCGTCGGCGAGGTCGGGCCGCTCCAGCACGTCGAGCAGCCCGGTCCAGAACTTCTCCGGCACCGACATATGGATGACGAACGCCTTGCCGTCGGAGCCGCGGCACGCGTACGCCTGGGCGCGACGCGGACGCGAGTCCGGCGACGATACCTGCCCTGTCTCCAGGAACGCCGAGGCGGACTCGGTAAGGAAGTCGAGCAGCGCACCCACCATCGACACCTCGACGTGCTCGCCCTCCCCGCTCACGTCGCGGGCGTGGAGGGCCGCGAGCACCGCCTGGACCGCCGACATCCCCGACAGCAGGTCGGAGAACGCGGGGCCGAGCGGGCGGATCGTGTCGGCGGGGACGACCTGGCTGTACATGCCCCCGGTCGCGGAGATCACCGTGTCGTACGCGGGACGCTTCGCCGAGGGTCCCGTGGGGCCGAAGCCGGTGATGGAACAGGTGATGACGCGCGGGTTGTGCGCGTGCAGGGCCTCCGGACCGAAGCCGAGCCGCTCGGCCACCCCGGGGCGGAAGTTGTCGAGCACGATGTCGGCCTCCGCGACCAGGGCGAACAGCGCCGCCAGCCCCTGCGGACTCTTGAGGTCGAGCACCACCCCGCGCTTGCCCCGGTTGTACGCGGCGAACTGCGGACTCATGGTCGCTCGACCCTCCCACCGGCGCATCGGGTCACCCTCCGGCGACTCGACCTTGATCACCTCGGCACCGAGGTCGGCCAGGAGCTTCGCCGCGAAGGGACCGGAGATGTACTGGCCCAGCTCGACCACCCGGATCCCGGCGAGCGCCCCGGCGCCCGGCAGTGCAGTACTCGTCACGTCTGGTCTCCTCTTCGATACCCGTGGTCAGCGCACATCCACGATCACCTTCCCGTCGCCGGCGCGGGGGAAGTCGCGGTAGGCCGTGGCGATGTCGTCGAGCGCGTACCGGGCGCCCGCGAGCGGCGGCAGCACCCCGGCGGCGGCGAGCGCGAGGGCCTCCGCCACGTCGTCGTACCGGGCGCTCGCGGCACCCGCGAGGCGCTTGCGGCGCAGGTAGAAGTCGCGCGCATCGATCCGCAGGTCGGGGTCGACCGAGGCCGAGCAGAACACGGCCCGTCCACCCCAGCCGAGCGCAGCGACCCCGGCGCTCAGCGTGGGGCCGTGGCCGGAGACGTCGAGCACCACGTCGAAGCCGTCCTCCGCGGCGAGGGCGGCCGTAAGGGCGGCGGGATCGGGCGCGTGCAGGAGCCGCTCGTCGCCGACCGGCGTCAGGGGCCGGCGGGAGGCGGCGACCACGCGGGCTCCCCGGGCGAGCGCGATCGCGACGGCCGCGCGACCGAGCGTTCCGCCCGCACCGGTGACGAGGATCCGCTCGTCGGCGGCGAGCGCGGCGATCCGCAGGGCGTTGAGCACGATGGGGGCGCTGTGCACCACGGCCGTGGCGTCGGCGGCGGTCAGGCCGTGGCGGTCGATCGCGTTGCGCGCGGGCACCGCGACGAACTCGGCGGCGCCGCCGTCGCGGTGCACGCCGACGACGGTCTGCGATGGGCAGTCGGCCTCGTCTCCCTCGCGGCAGCGGGGGCACGTGCCGCAGGCGATGTTGGGCTTGACGACCACGGCCTGGCCGAGGCGCGCGGGGTCGACGCCGGAGCCGACGGCGACGATCTGCCCCGCCGGGTCGATGCCGAGGATGCGCGGGAGCCGGGCGTGCGCTCCGGGGTCGACGCCGGCGATGACGTTGAGGTCGAGCTGGTTGATGCCCACGGTCTCGACGCGGATCAGCACTTCGCCCGGAGCGGCCGACGGCACCGCCGACTCCGTGACGGTCAGGCCGTCCAGGTCGTGGCTGCTCAGCACGGCGGCACGCATGGTCACCTCTTCATCGTGGGACTGTTTCGGATACTGTATCCAATTTTCATCGTGGTCGTCCAGACCCCGTTGTCAGCACGATATCGGCCGAAGCATGGACAGCCGATACCAAATTGGATACCGTATCCCAAAATCCGCGTGAGACGCCCCCCTCACGAAGGGGCGCACGCACTGCCCGAATGGAGAGTCATGCGCACGACAAGAACCAGGCTCGGCCTCGCCGTGGCCGGAGGCGCAGCAGCACTGACGCTGCTCGCCGGCTGCACCTCGCCGACACCCGCACCCGAAGGCCCGGTCGACCTCGGTGACGGGGAACCCGGCGCCGCCGAAGACACCAGCATCACGGTGGCCATCCCCTTCCCCGACGTCACGATGTACTCGATGTTCGTCCTCGGCACCGACCTCGGCTACTACGAGGAGGAGGGCCTCACCGTCGAGGTCATCACCGCCGACAACGTCACCGCCGCGGTCGCGAGCGGCAGCGCCGACATCGGCGTTGAGTCCACCGGCACCGTGATCGACGCCATCCGCGGCGGCGTGGAGATCGACCTGGTGTCGGGCCACTACTGCCGCCAGAACTTCGACTTCGCGGCCCAGTCCGACGTGGAGAGCGTCGAAGACCTCGACGGCACCTCGATCGTCCTCGCCGGAACCCCCGGCGACCCGGCCGAGTTCCAGCGGGCACAGGTGCTCGCGGAAGAGGGCTGGGACCTCGAGAGCATCAACGCCGAGGTCGTCTACCCCGGACCCGGCTCCGAATCGTGGACCGAGTTCTTCGTGAACGACCGCATCTCGCTGCAGCCCTTCTACGCCGACGACCGTGCGGCGCTCGAGGAGCACGGCGCGAACATCGTCGTGGAGTCGCTGCGCAACTGGGCCAACGACGTGCAGATCGCCGGCACGGCCTGGGTGAAGGAGAACCCGAACTCGCTCGTGCGGTTCCTGCGCGCCACACTCAAGGCCACCGACTTCATGACCGCCCCGGCACCGGGCGAGTTCCCGGAGAACGCGGAGGAGGCGCTGGACATCTACGAGGCCAACGACTTCGACGTGCAGGAGCTCCGCGACTCCGACAGCGTCTGGATCCTCGACGGCCACCTCGCCTGCCCGAACCTGTACTTCGACGCGGACGCCTGGGACACCACGATCGAGACGCAGAAGCTCGAGCCGCTGGAGTTCGACGACGCGCAGCTCGCGCACCTGTTCAAGGCGCAGGAGCTGCTCGGGCTCGACAACGAGGGACCGGCGACGCTCCCCTACCCCTGAGCCGCACGACCCCGGACGAGGCCCCACCGTTGCGCATGGCGGTGGGGCCTCGTCGCGTCCGCGGGTCAGTAGTGATCGCGGGCCTGGAGGATCACGATCTGCTCGTCGCTCACGTAGTACACGAGGCGGTGGGTCTGGTCGATGCGGCGGGACCAGGCGCCGGAGAGCACGTGCTTCAGGGGCTCCGGCTTGCCGATGCCCTCGAACGGGTCACGGAGGACATCGGCGATCAACTGATTGATCCGTCGCAGCGTCTTCCGGTCCTGGCCCTGCCAGTCGGTGTAGTCCTCCCACCCGTGCGGGTCGAAAGCGAGCCGCCTGCTCACTCGTCGATCAGGTCGTGCTGCTCGGACTCACCTCGGCGGGCGCGCTCGAGTGCCGAGAGGAGCCGCTCCGCGCCGACGGGGTTGCGCAGCAGGTAGGCCGTCTCCGTGAGCGCGTCGTAGTCGTCCTTCGACATGAGCACGGCGTTGCCGCGGCGGGACACGACCTCGACCGGAGCATGGTCGTCGTTCACCTGCTGGATGAGACCGAAGAGACTCTTCCGCGCCTCGGTTGCGGAGATCGCCGTCATCTCGTCACCTCCTGAGTGGTACAGAAAAGCGTACCACTCGGCGAGGCGAGAAGGCGGACCCGACCCCCGTCGCGCATGAGACGGGGGCCGGGAGTCGGGGGCGGCGTCAGCCGACGATCTTGCGCTCGTCGTACCAGGGCGCCAGCCTGCGGCGCAGCACCGAGATGAGGAACAGCGTCAGGTTCGCGATGATCACCATCACCACGACCATCGCGATCGCCTCGTCCATGCGGAACTGATACGCCGCGAACTCCAGCAGGTGACCGAGGCCCCCGGTCCCGCCGAGGAACTCGCCGAGCACCTCGCCCGTGAAGCCGAGGGCTGCACCGCGCTGGATGCCGGACAGGCTGTAGGGCAGCGTCGCCGGGAAGATGACCTTCCACCCCAGCCCGATGCCCTTCGCGCCGTACACGCGTGCCGCGTTCACGAGCGACGGGTTCACGGTGACCGCGCCCTCCATCGTGTTCAGCAGGATCGGGAACACCGCGAGCAGGATCACGAGGGCGATCTTCGACTCGCTGCCGAGCCCGAGGCCCAGGATGAACAGCGGAGCGAGCGCGACCTTGGGCGTGGAGTACAGCACCCACAGGAACGGGGCCACCATGAAGCGCAGCACCGGGGACCAGCCGACCGCGAGCCCCACGACCACACCCACGACGATCGCGATGGCGAGGCCGATGAGCAGGTTCGTGACGCTGAAGCCGAATGCGCCCCAGAACTCCGGGTCGACCATGAGCCGCCCGAAGGCCACGGCGATCGCGCTGGGGGCGGGCAGGAACGCCTCGGGCACCCACTGGAACCAGGTGACCGCCGCCTCCCACACGAGCAGCACGGCGGCAACGACCGCGATCAGCAGCAGCGTCCACCTGCCCTCGCCCGCACGCACCACGCGCCGGGGCCGCACGATCCGCACGGTGCCGGTTGCCGAGACGACGCTCATCGCCTGCCCTTCCTCGTCCACGGCGCGACGCCGCGCTCGATCGCGGTGACCACCTGGGTCATGCCCACGCTCCACACCACGACGATCGCGATCGCCGCGAACGCCTGATCCGTCTGATACGTGTTGGAGGCGCGGATGATGAGCGCGCCCATGCCGCTCGACGACCCGGCGAGCTCGGCCACGACCATGCCGATCGTGGCGAGCACGACCGCCTGGCGGAGACCGGCGAACAGGAACGGGATCGTCGACGGCAGGTACACCGAGCGGTACAGCCGCAGGCGGCCCGCGCCGTACACGCGGGCAGCGCGGATGATCGACGGGTTCGTGGTGCGCATGCCCGCGGCGACGTTCAGCAGGATCGGGAAGATCGCGCTGATCGTGACGAGGAAGATCACCGGTCCGATGCCGAAGCCGAACCAGGCCTTCGCGAGCGGCTGGTATGCGATCGACGGGGTGGCGTAGATGGTCCAGGCGATCGGACCGACCACGCGGTCGACCGGGAGGGACGAGCCCATCAGCAGGCCGACCGGGATGCCCACGACCACGGCGAGCGCGAAGCCGGTCAGCCACGCCTGCGCCGAGATCCCGGCGTTCGCGGCGAGCGACCCGTTCGCGATGATCTCCCCGAAGCCCTGCGCGATCGACAGCGGGGGCGGCAGGAAGACCGGGTTGATCCAGCCGAGGACTCCGACCACGAGCTGCCACAGCAGCAGGAGCACGACGACCTCGACCGCGATGACCGCGGCCTTGCCGCGCGTGCTCAGCCCCGCGAGCCAGGCGGCGACCCCGCCGCGTCCGAGGTTCGGTCCCGTGGCGAGCAGCGCGCTCATTTCGACACCGCTGCCGCCGTGGCCTCGCCCTCCAGCGCCTCCCAGAGGTGGTCGCGGAGTTCGAGGAAGCGGGGATCGTGCTGCACCGACCGCTCGGAGCGCGGCCGCTCGATCCCGGTGGTGATGATCTCCTTGATCGCGCCGGGGTGACTCTTGAACACCACGATGCGGTCGCCCAGGAGGATCGCCTCCTCGATCGAGTGCGTGATGAACAGGACGGTCTTGCCGGTCTTCTCGATCAGCTTCTCGATCTCGTCGCGCATCACCTCGCGGGTGAGGGCGTCGACGGCGCCCAGCGGCTCGTCCATCAGCAGGATGCGCGGCTCGGCGACGAACGCCCGGGCGAGACCCACCCGCTGCTGCATGCCGCCGGACAGCTCCCGCGGGTACGACGACTCGAAGCCCTTGAGGCCCACCATGTCGATGGCCTCCTGCACGCGCTCGCGCCAGTCGGCCGTGCGCAGGCCCTTCTGCATCTCGAGCCCGAACTTCACGTTGTCGAACACCGTGCGCCAGGGCAGCAGCGCGTAGTCCTGGAAGACGACGGCCCGGTCGGGTCCCGGGCCGTCGACCTCCGTGCCGTCCACCAGGACGGACCCGGTGCTCGGCGCGACGAGGCCGGCGATGACGTTCATGAACGTCGTCTTGCCGCACCCCGACGGGCCGAGCACCGTGATGAACTCGCCCTCGAACACGTCGAGGTCAACGTTCTCGATCGCGATCAGCTTCTTCCCCGTGCGCGCCACGTCGTAGCTCACGGAGAGTCCGGTGACCGAGATCAACGGGTCCGTGGCGGAGGGTGCGGTGTCTTTCACGTCAGTCATCGTCGACCTCTCGTCTTGTCGCCGCGCTCGGGTGCGCGGCTTATCGCAGCTTAGGAAGCACCTCGGTGCCGAGGAGCTCGATCTGCTCGAAGAACCGATCGAACTTGAACCGGAAGTCGAACACCAGGTGCTCGGTGCCGATCTCCTCGAACCGGCGGATCTGATCGACCGCCTCGTCGGGGCTGCCGACGATGAGCTGACCCTCCAGGTCTTCCACGGTCTCGAAGCTGCCGGACGGCGGCTTCACCGCGAACTTCGCCTTGTTCGCCCACGCCAGCAGGCCGGGGATGTTCACGTGCTTGAGCGCCTCCTCGCGGGTGTCCTCGATGGAGGTGGGCGGGATCACGGCGATGGTCGGCATCGGCCGGCCGTTCTCGTCGGTCATCTCGCGCATGGTCTGGATGCGCTTCTCCATCGTGGCGAGGCCGGTGCGGCCGGGCATCCAGCCGTCGGCGAACTCCGCCGCGAGGCGGGCCGACCGCGGGGTCGCGCCGCAGTACCAGAACGGGATGCGACCGCCGACGGGCTTGGGCTCGATGGTGACGTTCTCGAACGAGAAGATGCCGTCGTCGTAGGTGACGTCGTTCTCGGTGAACACGCGGCGCAGGATCTCGGCGTTCGAGCGCACCATCTCCACACGGTCCAGGTCGCCCCAGCCGATCGCCTCGAACTCGTGGTCGAACGTGCCGGCGCCGAAGCCGAGGATCAGGCGCGGGCCGAGCAGCTGGGTCATGGTGCCGGCCATCAGCGCCGTCACGAGCGGGTGCCGGAACGGGATGAGCGACCCGGTGCCGAGCTCGATCTTCTCGGTCACCGCGCCGATGGCGGTGAGCGTGGTGAGCGCGTCGTAGAACGTGCGGTTGGGCTTCTCCATCTCGCCGTGCGGCTCGAACACGAGGTGGTCGCGCACCCACACGGAGTCGAATCCGAAGCTCTCGGCGAGCTTCGACCCCTCCAGGAGCTTCTCCTTGCTCGCCTCCTCGCCGAAGTGCGGCAGCAGCAGTCCGAATTTCATGTCAGTTCCTCTCTGCGGCCAGTGCCGCCCTGTCTTCCGCCGAGGCGGCGAGCTTTCCGAAGGCGGGGTCGCCGACGACCTCGCGGTCGACGTACACGTCTTCTCCGCGCACCAGCGTGCGCTGGATGCGGGCGCTGATGGTGCGCCCGTCGTACGGGGTCCAGCCGATCTTCGACAGCACGTCGTCGTTCGTGATGGTCCACTCGTCGGCCAGGTCGGCGATCACGATGTCGGCGTCGGCGCCGATCGTGAGGGAGCCCTTGACGCCCTCCAGGCCGAACTTCGCGGCGGGGATGTGGGCGACCATGTCGATCGCACGCTGCAGGTCGAGCTCGCCCTTGTTCACGGCGTCGAGCATGAGCTCGTAGTAGTACTGGATGCCCGGGGTGCCCGTGTGCGAGCTCCACATCTTGGTCCAGCCGACCTCCTTCTCCTCGCGGGTGTGCGGGGCGTGGTCGCTGGCGGCGATGTCGATCGTGCCGTCCCGCATGCCCTCCCACACGGCGGTGCGGTTGTCGTCGGGCACCCAGTAGCTCAGGGCGTAGGGACCGAGGGTCTCCACGTCGTCCCACGTGGACAGGAACGGCGCCCAGTGGTTGACCTCGCATGTGACGTCGATGCCGTTCTGCTTGGCGCGGCGCACGGCCTCGATCGAGCGCCGGGTCTGGATGTGCGCGATGTGCACGGGGCAGCCGGAGGCCTCGGCGAGCCGCAGCACCACGTCGATCGCGGTGTCCCAGATCACGCCCTCGCGCGCGGCGTAGGCGGAGGCGTAGCCCTGCGGGGTGTTCTCGCCGCGGGCGAGGTAGGCGCCCTCGATGTAGTCCATGAGCGCCTGGTCGTGCGGGTGCACGATGAAGCGCTTCCCGGTCTGGGCGATGTGGTCCATGATCTCGAGCAGGTGCCCGTGGTCGTGGATGCCGGTTCCGGAGGGGTGCGGGTAGTCGCGGCCCGTGTCGACGACCATGTAGATCTTGTAGGCGCGGATGCCGAGGTCGCTCATGCCCGCGATCTCGTCGAACTTCGTCGGGGCGGGGTTGTGGTTCCAGTCGACGATCGACGACTCCTCGTAGCGCCGGAACACGTCGGTGAGGGTGGCGACGTCGGTCGTGGGCGGCTTGAGGTTGGGCATGCCGAACATCGTCGTGACACCGCCGGCCGCGGCCTGGAGGCTGGTCGTGTAGATGTCGTCCTTGTGCTCGTAGCCGGGCTCGCGGGTGTGCACGTGCACGTCGACCATGCCGGGCAGCACGAGCTTGCCGGTGGCGTCGATCGTGCGCGCGGCGTCGATGTCGGTGTCGGCCGCGACGATGCCGGCGACCCGGCCGTCGGCGACGAGCAGGTCGGCGACGACCGGTCCTGCGGGGGTGACGACGGTGCCGCCGGTGATCTTCAGATCGACGCTCATCGCGCGACCTCCTGTTCCTGAACGGATTCTGTCTGGATGGACTCGCCGATCGCGGGCGACGGCGTGGTCCGGTGGATGAGATGCGCGGGGCGCACGTGCGTGTCGAACCAGCCGACGATCACCGGGGTGGTCTGCTCCCAGTACGTGTCGTAGGCGGCGTAGTGCGTGGTGTGCCGCTGCATGATGAGCTGCTTGGGGCCGCGCGCCGCCTCGTACAGCGCCTCGGCGTGATCGGTCGGCGTGGTCGCATCGCCCTCGACGCCGATCACGAGCAGCGGCGTGGTCAGGCGGGCCGCGGCGTCGATGGGGCGGTAGGCGATGATGCCCTCGGCGCACGCGAGCGGCACGGCGGAGGGGATGCGGTCGTCGACGTCGGCCTTGATGGTGGTGGCGCGACGCTCGGCCGTGGGGATCATGATCTCCTCGCGGGGGTGCACGATGCGGCCCTCCCCCGTGGTGACGCGCCGGCGGCGGTCGTCGTCGAGCGACTTCTGGAAGTCGAGCCACTCGTACTCGCTGCGCATGCGGTGCAGCCAGTCCTCGCCGTCGGCCACGGGAACCTGGCTGACGGCGGCCTTGACGCGCGGATCGACGTCGGCGAGCAGCACCGCGTTGCCACCGCCGGTGCCGCCGGTGCCGAACACCCCGATGGCGTCGGCGATCACGTCGTCGCGCGTGGTGAGGTAGGTGACGGCGTTGACGAGGTCCTGTAGCTGCCAGGCGGGCGAGAGGTAGCCGCGGTCGCCGTCGGAGTCGCCGAAGCCGCGGTAGTCGATCACGAGCACCGCGAAGCCGGCCGCGACGAGGGCCTCGTGGTAGCGGACGTAGAGCTTGGCGTCCTTGAGGCCGAGCCAGCCGGGCCCCTGCACGATCGCGCGGTACGGGCCGTCATGGTCGGGGGTCCGCCAGATCGCGGAGATGCGGGAGCCCTCGCTGAAGAACGAGACGGGTGTGGTCTGCATGGATTCCTCTCGGCTGAACGCGGCGTCGCGATCGGGCGATGTGCGCCGCGGCGGTGGGGCTTCTTCATCATGACCCATTTTGGATCCAGAATCCAGTATTGATTGGATCCAAAATCCGAGGTAGCATGACCGCATCGCGCCGACCCGATTGGCCGGCGCCGGTGGTCCCGACCTGGACTGCGACCGCGCACACACCCGCGCCTCCCCGCCCACGTCCTCCGGAGAACCATGACCCCCACCGCCCGCGCGCTCGGCGCCACCCCCGTCCTCGCCCTCCTCCTCGCCGCGGGCCTCAGCGGCTGCGCGAGCGGCCCCGCCTCCCCCGCAGCCGCCGACGCCGACCGGCCCCGTGCGACCCTCGACAACTGCGGCACCGAGGTGACCCTCGACGGACCGCCGCAGCGCATCCTCACGGTCAAGTCCTCCACCCTCGAACTCGCCCTGGCCCTCGGCGCGGGCGACCGCATCATCGGCTCCGCCTTCACCGACGGCCCGCTCCCCGAGGCGCTCGCGGCGGAGGCCGACGGCATCCCCACCGTGTCGGACAAGGTGCCCTCGAAGGAGGCCGTGCTCGATCTCGAACCCGACCTGGTGTTCGCCGGATGGGAGTCGAACTTCTCGGTCGACGGCGCCGGCGAACGGGACGACCTGCAGAAACTGGGCATCGCCACCTACGTCGCCCCGGCGGCGTGCAAGGCGCCCGGCTACATGCCCGACCCGCTCACGTTCGACGCCGTGTTCGACGGTTTCGCGGAGGCGGGCGAGCTGCTCGGCGAGCAGAAGGCCGCGGCGGCCCTCGTCGCGGAACAGCGGACCGCCCTCGACGCGATCGCCCCCGACGACCGCGGGCTCTCCGCCGTCTGGTACTCGTCGGGCAGCGACCAGCCCTTCGTCGGCGCGGGCATCGGCGCCCCGCAGATGATCATGGCGGCCGCGGGGCTGGAGAACGTGTTCGCCGAGGTGCACGACACCTGGACCTCGACCTCGTGGGAGCTGATCGCGGAGGCCGACCCCGACGTGATCGTGCTGGTGGACGCCGCGTGGAACACCGCCGCGTCGAAGCAGGAGCTGCTGGCGTCGAACCCGGTGACCGCCCAGCTCGACGCCGTGCGGAACGAGCGGTACGTGGTCGTGGACTTCCCGGCGACGGAGGCCGGGATCCGCAACGTCGACGCGGTGGCCGCGATCGTCGCGCGGCTCGGAGAGCTGTGAGTGTCGCGGCGGCGCCGCCGCGCGCGGCGGCCCCGGCCGTGGTCGTCCGCCCGGCACGGCGACGGGGGCGCGCGGCCTCGGCAACCGCGGTGCTGCTGCTCGCGCTCGCGGGGTCGGTCGTGGCGGCGGTCGCCATCGGTCCCGCCGACATCACGCCGTCCGAGCTGCTGGCGAGCGCATGGTCGCACCTGACCGGGGCCGCGAGCGGGCTGAGTCCGATCCGCGACGCGATCGTGTGGGAGGGACGGGTGCCCCGCGTGCTCACGGCCGCGGCGGTCGGTGGCGGCCTCGCGCTGTGCGGCGCGGTCATGCAGGCCCTCACCCGCAACCCCCTCGCCGACCCGTATCTGCTCGGCTTGTCGTCGGGAGCGTCCACCGGCGCCGTGATCGTGATCGTGCTCGGCGCCGCCGTGGCCCTGCCGTTCGCGGCGTTCGCCGGGGCACTGCTCGCCCTGGCGCTCACCCTCGGGCTGGCCAGGGCCGCCGGCGCCTCGTCCGCGACCGCGGTGGTGCTGGCCGGACTCGCCGTGTCGGCGGTGCTCGGCGCGCTGACCAGCCTCGTGATCTTCTGGAGCGCGACAACCGACAGCTACCGCGAGATCCTCAGCTGGCTGCTCGGCTCCCTCGGCGGCGCCGACTGGTCCTCGGTCGCGCTGGCCGGGACCGCCGCGCTCGTGTGCGCCGTGCCGCTGCTGGCGGCCGCCCGCCCGCTCGACAGCCTCGTGCTCGGCGACACGGCCGCCGAGGCGCTGGGCCTGCCGGTCACCCGGCTGCGCGTGCTGCTGTTCGTCTGCACGGCACTGCTCACCGGGGCCCTGGTCGCCGTGAGCGGATCGATCGGCTTCGTCGGGCTGATCCTGCCCCACGCGGTGCGCGCGGTCGTCGGCTCACGGCACCGGGTGCTGCTGCCGGTGTCGTTCCTCGCGGGGGCCGTGTTCCTCATCTGGGCCGACACGATCGCCCGCACCGTGTTCGATCCGCGCGAACTGCCGGTCGGCATCGTCACGGCGCTGATCGGCGGGCCCGTGTTCGCCGCCCTGATGCTGCGCATGCGGAAGGCCAGGGCATGAGCGGGGCGACTGGTGGGCTGAGCGCGCCGAGCGCCGGACCCGCATCCGCTCCGCGGCGGCGCCCACGGACGGCACGCTCGTGAGCCCGGGGACCGACGGCCTCGACGCGCGGCGGCTCGGGTTCGGCCACGGCGACCGGGCGATCCTCGACGACCTGTCCCTCACGGCGCCCGGCGGTGCGGTCACGGCGCTTCTCGGCCCCAACGGCTCCGGCAAGAGCACGCTGCTGCGCCTGATCGCCGGCACCCTCCGCGGCGAGGTGGAGGCTCTCGCGCTCGACGGGGTGTCGCTGCCCGACCTGCGCCGCCGCGCCCGTGCGCAACGCGTGGCCCTGGTCGAGCAGGAGTGGTCGGCGGCCGAGGGGCTGACCGGACGCGACATCGTGGCGCTCGGGCTGCTGCCCCACCGCGGATGGCTGTCCTTCGACGGCGAGGAGGGCGACGCCGCGGCCGTGCACGACGCCCTCGTCCGCGCGGGGGCCCTCGCCGTCGCCCACCGCGACGCCGCGACGCTCTCGGGCGGCGAGCGCCAGCGCGTGAACCTCGCCAGGGCGCTCGCCCAGCGCCCGTCGCTGCTGCTGTGCGACGAGCCGACCAATCACCTCGACATCCGCGCCCAGCTCGACGCGCTCGCACTGCTCCGTCACCTCGCCGACGACGGCATGACCGTGCTCGCCGCACTGCACGACCTCAACCACGCCGCCGCCTTCGCCGACCGCATCGTGGTGATCGCGGACGGACGGGTTCAGGCCGCGGGAACCCCGGGCGACGTGCTGACGCGGGAGCTCATCGCCCGCGTCTGGCAGGTCGACGCGCAGGTGCTGTCCCGCGCGGGCAGCGGCCGCCCTCTGATCGTGTTCGACCCCGAGCCCGCCGTGCTGCGGTGACCCCGCGCGTGCGTGTGCTCAGGCGGAGCGCGGGCGGAGGACCGCCAGCGAGCGCAGGGCCCAGCCGAACAGGATCGACAGCACGCCGATGCCCATCGCGAACGCCGCGACGCCGAACGACACCACGGAGGTGAACAGGGACGCCCGCAGGAACGAGGCGTTCATCAGGGTGGCCCGCACCGGGTCGTCCATCGCGAGCTCCGCGTAGGTCTTGCCGTCGGACGCCTCGAGCGCGTGGTGCTGGATGATGTCGGCCTGCACGTAGGCGGTGAGCGGTCCGGCGACCGTCTGCCCCTGGAAGGCCATCGCGTCGTCGGGGATCGTGATGTTCTCCGCCCGCAGCTGCGACGACACCATGATCCAGACGACGATGCCGGCGATGATCAGCACGATGCCGCCGACGATGCCCAGCACGCCGACGACCTTCACGATCCGTCTCCTGCCGTCGTCGGGGTGACGGACTTCGGTGGTCTCGGTCGCTTCGCTCATGGCCGCTCTCCTCGCCTCGGGGACTGCGCCTCCAGGCTAGGGCCGGGGCCGCTGCGCCTCTCGCGGCACGGCCGGAAATAAGCCGGGTGATTCCCCGAGTGCCTCCCCGAGAGCGGCCGCGGCGAGGGCGGCGGCGGTGTCGAGGTCGCGCATCCACAGCGGGTGCACGGGCGCGGGCAGCCCCCGCGCCTCGAGGTCGGGCGCGAGAGGGGCGTCTTCCTCGGCGATCAGCCACGCGTCGAGCAGGCCGCCCGTGGCGCGGGGGCCGTAGTGCCGTCCGACCGCATCGGCCGTGGGCGGAAGGCCGACCGCGGCCAGGCACGCATCGGCCATGCCCCGCACGGGGGATCCCGCGATGATCGGCGACACCCCCACCACCGAACCGGGGGCCGCCCGCACGGCCGCGGCGAGCCCGGGCACGGCCAGGATGGGCCCGAGCGACACCACGGGGTTCGACGGGGCGAAGAGCACGGCGTCGGCCGCGGCGATGGCCTCGACCACGCCCGGCGCCGGGGTCGCGCGCTCGATCCGCGGGTTGTCGAAGCGCTGCGCGGGGACGGTCGCCCGGTGGCGCGTCCACCACTCCTGGAAGTGCATGCGCCCGAGGGTCGTGTCCACGTGCGTGTCGACCTCGGTGTCGGTCATCGGCAGCAGCGCGACCCCGAGCGGCCAGCGCGACGCGAGCCGCGCGACGACCTCGGTTACGGTCGCGCCCTCGTGCAGCCACCCGGTGCGGGCGATGTGCGTGCCGAGGTCGAGGTCGCCGAGCGTGAACCACGGCCACCCGGCACCCCAGGCGTGCAGCTCGGCGGCGGTGCGTTCGGATTCGCCCGCCCGGCCCCAGCCCCGCGCGGTGTCGTTGACCCCGGCGAGCGCGTAGACCATCGAGTCGACGTCGGGCTGGAGTCGCAGGCCGCTCAGCCACAGGTCGTCGCCGGTGTTCGCGATCACGGTGATCCGGGCGCGCGTGCCCCCGGCGCCGTCCGGCCAGCATCGCCGTGCGGCCTCGCGCACCCCCACCGTGAACTTCGCGCCGCCGACGCCCCCGGCGAGCACGACGATCCGCGGGGCGGCCTCGGGCCCGGGTTCGACGTCGGTCGAGGCGGCCGCTCCGGCGAGCGTGGCCCCGCGCGCCGACGGGGTCGCAGACGAGACGGGCTCAGCCCGCCCGGCACCGACGCCGGACGGGACGGGGTCCTCCGGCCCGGTCATGATGCCAGCACGAGACGTGGGGCGAGGAGCGCCGCCGTGCGCGGACCGAGACCGCACCGTCGGGCGGCTCGGAGGTGATCGGCGTGGTCGAGGTCGCGGCGCAGCCCGCTCAGCACGGGGAACCCCACCTCGGCGAACCCGGCAGCGCGGTGCGCGGCGGCCGAGTCGTCGCCGAAGCAGGGCCGCAGCGGTACGTCGGCGCGGGCGGTCGCGAGCACGGTGCCGGTGCCCTCCGCGTCGGGCACGAAGGCCCGCGGGTGGGCCGAGGCGTAGTCGAGCGCCCGGGTGAGCTCGTCGGGCAGCAGGGCCGGGAGGTCGCCGAGCAGCACGGCCCGCGGGAGCCGCGTCGACGCCGCAGACACCCCCTGCGCGATCGCCGCGGTCAGTCCCTCGACGCGGTCGCGCACGATCCGCACGCGGGGCACCGGGAGCAGGGCGGCCGCGGTGACCTCGTCGCTCGTGACCACCACGACCTCCGCGACCCGCGGGCACAGCGCGGCGGCCTCGACCGTGTCGAGCGCGATCGCCCGGGCGAGCGGCTCGCGGTCGACGCCCGGGAGCCGCAGTCGCGTCTTCCCGAACTCCGCCCGCTTCACCGGGATCACGACCACCCACTCCCGCGCCGGGGCGTGCGGTGACGCCCCGACACGCAGACCGCCCGTCATGGCCGCGCCCTCACCCGCGCAGCCGCGGCGCGATGTCGCGCTCGAACAGCTGCAGGAACCGGCGCTGATCGTGACCGGGCGCGTGGAAGACGAGGTGGTTGAAGCCCCAGTCGATGTACTGCTGGATCTCGGCGGCGACCGCGTCGGGGTCGTTGCCGACGATCCACCGCTTGGCGATGGTCTCCAGGGGCAGCGCGTCGGCGGCCTTCTCCATCTCGACCGGGTCGGTGATGTCGTGCTTCTGCTCCTTCGACAGCGACAGCGGCGACCAGAACCGGGTGTTCTCCAGCGCCGCCTCCCTGGTCTCCTCGTACGACAGCTTGATCTCGATCATGCGGTCGTACGTGTCGAAGGAGCGCTCGGACTGCTCCAGGCCCTCCTTCACGGCGGGCAGCAGCTGGTCGACGTAGAGCTCCTGGCCCTTGCCCGACGTGCAGATGAAGCCGTCGCCCGCGCGGCCGGCGTAGCGGGCGACCATCGGGCCGCCCGCGGCGATGTAGATGGGGATGCCGCCCTCGGGCCGGTCGTAGATGGAGGCGTCGTGCGTGGAGTAGTACTCGCCGTCGAAGCTCACGCGGTCGCCCGACCACAGCGCCCGCATGAGCCGCACCGACTCGCGCAGGCGGGCGTAGCGCTCCTTGAACTCGGGCCAGTCCTGCTCACCGGCGCCGCGGAACCCGGTGGCGATCTCGTTGAGCGCCTCGCCGGAGCCGACCCCCAGGATCACCCGCTCAGGGTACAGGCAGCCGAGGCTCGCGAACGCCTGGGCGAGCACCGCCGGGTTGTAGCGGAAGGTGGGGGTGAGCACGGACGTGCCGATGCGGATGCTCGACGTGCGCTCGCCGACAGCCGCCATCCAGGTGAGCGAGAACGGGGCGTGACCGCCGGTGTGCCGCCACGGCTGGAAGTGGTCGCTCGCGAACACGGACTGCATGCCGTGCGCCTCGGCCGCGACCGAGATCTCGACCAGCTCACGCGGGTCGAACTGCTCGGCGCTGGCCTTGTATCCGAGGGTCAGTGTCATGTCGCATCCTTCTGTTCGGGTGGGGAGAGTTCGGCGCGCGCGGCCGCATAGCCGTCGCGGTAGCCCTGGTCGAGCGCCTCGGCGGTGCCCAGCCAGAAGAGGTCGCGGTCGGCGCCGCGCACGATGCTCGACGCGCCGGGCAGGTCGAGCGGACCCACGAGGTCGCCGCGGCCGCGCACGACGGCGACCGGGTTCCCGCTGGCCTTGCCCTTGACGAGGTCGGCCGCGGCGGCGAGCTCGTCTGCGACGCACGGGGTCGTGACGCTGAGCACCTTGCCCGCCTGGTCGGTGGTGCCGCGGAGGTCGGCGACCATGTGCACGCCGCCGCCGCCGATCGCGACGTCGGTCTGTCCTTCGCGCCAGGGCCGCCCGAGGGTGTCGCTGAGGAGCACACCGACCTCGGCCCCGGTCGCGGCGCGGAGCCCCGCGGCGAGCGCACGGGCGGAGCGGTCGGGGTCTTCGGGGAGCAGCAGCACCCAGCCGTCGGGGGTGTTGCTGGCGTCGACGCCCGCGGCCGCGGCGACCATGCCGAGGCGGTTCTCGACGATCCGCATGGTGTGGCCGTCGTGGGTGCGGGAGGCGACGAGGCGCACGGTCTCCGCGGTGATCGCGGCCTCCCGGTCGGCGGCCTGCACGTAGCGTCCCTCCGCCTTGGACACGATCTTCGACGTGACGACGAGGATGTCGCCGTGCAGCAGTTCCACGCCCGTGGCGAGGATGAGCGCGACCAGGTCGTCGCCCGGGCGCACCTCGCCCATGCCGGGGAGGGCGAACACGTGCAGGCCGGGGGCGGTCATGCGCGCACCTTCGGCAGCACGTCGCGCCCGAAGACCTCGAGCCACTCCCGCTGGTTCGGCCCCACGTTGTGCAGGTAGATGCGGGTGAAGCCGAGGTCGGCGTAGCGCTGGATCTGCGCGCGATGCACGTCGGGGTCGGCGGAGATCAGCATCGACGCGCGCATGTCGTCGGGAGTCACGCCGCGCACGAGCTGCTCGAAGTCGTAGGGCGAGCGCACGTCGCCTCGCCGCATGCGCAGCGCCGCGATGGGCCACTCGGCGTGAGCCTGGGCGAGCGCTTGCTCCTCGGTCGGCGCCCACGACAGCGGCAGCTGGAGCACGCGCGGCAGGGTGTCGGCGTCACGCCCGGCCTCCCTCGCGCCCTCCGCGAAGCGTGCGAGCAGCGGGGCGAGGCGCTCGACCTCGGCCGCGACCGTGATGAGGCCGTCGGCGTTGCGGCCGGCGCGGCGCGCGGTGACGGGGCCCGCCGTGGCGACGAACACCGGGGGCGCGGCCGGGGGCATGGTCCACAGCCGGGTGGACTCCATGCGGAAGTGCTCGCCGCGGTGGCGGGTGTCGCGGCCCGCGAGCGAGGCGGTGAAGAGCTTGCGGATGATGTCGACGGCCTCGAACATGCGGTCGATGCGCTCGGCGGGCTCGGGCCAGTAGCCGCCCGTGATGTGCTCGTTCAGCGCGTCGCCGGAGCCGACCCCGAGCCACGCGCGGCCGGGGTACAGCGTGGCCAGCGTGGCGGCGGCCTGCGCGACCACGGCCGGGTGCGTGCGGAACCCGGGGGTCGTGACGCCGGGACCCAGGTCGCCCGTGGTGTGCGCGCCGATCGCGCCGAGCATGGTCCACACGTGCGCGGAGGCCCGGTGTCGCGGGAGCCACGGCTGGAAGTGGTCCGTGGCCATGATGCCGCGGAACCCGTGGGCCTCGGCGGCGATGCAGTTCTCGATGACGGCGGAAGGCTGGACCTGCTCCAGCATCGCGGCGTACCCGATGTGCATGGCCCCTCCTCTCGCGTCGTCGCTGTCTCCATTGAATGGATACTGGATCCAAAAGTCAAGCGGCTAGCTGTGGGATTGAGATTTGTTGCTCCCGGGGTCGGCGCCATGCGTTTGGCGTCGAGCACAAAAGCGTGGGTGGCGTGCCTGAACACACCACCCACACCCTCGTCATTCGTTGACCGAACTACAGCCCCTCGTCCAACGCGCCTCCATTCGCACGATGCCGAGTTCGTCGCTGGATGAAACGAACAACGCCGCGCACGAGAATGAAGGCGACAGCGAGAATCGCCGCGACGACCAGCAAGCTGATGATCAGCCCCGACCAGCTGAAAAGTGACGCGTCCATCTTCGTACTCCTTACGGCAGCGCAAACGACCCGGAGGTGGTGTACACGTAAGACCGACAATCCATCTGCATGTACGCTACTGCGCCCGTCACTCTTCCGTTCCGGGAGAACGACCAACTACTCGCCCCGCTTGGTGAGGTGGCGCTGTAAGACTTCGAGTAGATCAGTCCGACAAACGGCCAAGCAGCCACCGCCCCGAATGCATCTGCCTTCACCGAACTCGTGATCTTGGTCAGCGCTTTGCCACCCGTGCGCTTGGTCGTCCACGAAACGCCCCAGTTGGCATCCACGAGATTGATACCACCAGTAATGCGGCCACTAGCGTTCGCTGTGGCGCCAGCCCCCGATCTTGTCACGTTGAACGATTGATTGAGGTTGTACAACGCAGCGGGGACGATGCGGGCTTCGGCACCGCCGTATGCCGCAGCCTCGATCGCGGGTGAACTGGCACTTGCGGGAGGCTCCGCGTCTATCAAGTACGCGCGCATGAACTCAAGGTCCTCAGCGCTCAGTGGCTGTCCCACTGAATAGTGGTCGGCTAGTGCATCTTTTCGTTCCTCAACTTCCGCCCTCGACAACGCCGTGTTCTCGTCGAACGTCACGTCGGTCTGGTGGATAGGAGTCGTGTTCTCCTCATAGGCTTCGGCGGCTTCACCCGTCAGAGTCGAGGCCTCACCGCCGGCTGATACGGCCTCTATGCCGCTCGAGGCCTCGGACGTCAGAGTCCCGTTGAGGGTCGAAGCCGGCCGGGCCGAAGCGGAGCCAGCGATGTAGCCCAGCGACCCGGTCGCGAGCAGGCTCACCGCCACACACGCGCCAAGCGCAATCCGCCGATTCTGATGTACACGCACAGTTTCTCCATCCATCGCGCTCACCGTGAGCAGCCGACCCGCCGCAGCTCAAGCTATGACGCGCATTCGAACCTGTCTGTCCGCCGTTCGGGGGACTCGGCTTCAGGAGAGGCTGACGCCGCAGAGAGTTCCCCGTCAAACCGCAGGAGCTCGTCGATGCAGGCTCAGCAGTATTCCGGCACTAAGCACGAACTCGATGCCCGGAAGGCCGGGCCGATACGCGGCCGCGGTACTCGACCCGTCCTCTTTCGGAGTCACGCCCTCCGCCATCCGAGGAGGGCGGCAAGACCGATCGTCCAGGAGACAGCCGACGCGACCGACCCGCCTGTACCGCCCACTCAGCGGCGGCGGCGCTGCACGGCGAGGGTCACGGTGGCGGAATCGGCGGGGGCGGGTGCGGCGGCGGCGAGGTCGGGGAGACCGGCGGCGACGGTCTTGCGGGTGCGGCCGATCGCTCGGCGCGACAGCGCCCACTGCAGGCCGTAGCCGATCGCGAACACCATGAGGGTGAAGATCAGCGCCATCGCCGCGCCCTGATCGGGTGCGTAGAGCTGCGCGGACCGCGGGTTGATCATGGCGTAGATGTACATCGACAGCGGACGAGACGACGGGGTCGCCAGGAACGCCGGCAGCGTGAACTCGTTCGTGCCGAGGATGAACATCTGGATCCACACGGCCATCACGGTCGGCATCAGCAGCGGCGCGATGATGCGGCGGAACCCCTGGAACCTGCTGGCCCCGCTGGTGAGCGCCGCCTCCTCCAGCTCGGGCCTGATCTGCAGCGTCGCACTGTACGACGAGCGGTACGCGATCGACACCCGGTACGAGTAGGCGATCACGAGCGCGAACAGCGTCCCGGCGAGCGGGATGTAGGGATTCAGCACCATGAAGGTGAGGAACATCGCGAAGCCGGCGATGGTCGCGGGGATCGCGACCGACGACGACGCGAACAGGTCGAGCGCCTTCACCCACCCGGTCTTCTTGCTGCGGGCGATGCCGTACGCGAGCACGGTCGCGAAGACCACCGCGATCGTGGCGCTCCCGCCCGCGATGAGCACCGTGCGCCCGAGCGACACCCAGAACTCGGAGTCGGCGAGCACCACCCCGAACGCCCCGAAGTCGGTGCGGCTCAGCATCGCGTCGATCGAGAACGCCACCGGATAGGGGGTGATCGCCGCCCACAGCAGCGCGAGCAGCGGCAGCACCGCGGTCAGCAGCACGAACACGGCCACCAGCACCATGACCGGGATCTTCCACGGCCCCATCCGCATGGTCGACGGCCGGAAGCCCTTGCCCGAGACGGAGGCGCGGCGCTCCGCGTTCCTGGTCGCCCTCAGGTACACCGCGAACGCGATCGTGGTGATCACCAGGAACACCAGGCCCCACGCGGCGGCGAGGCCGTACTGCGGCAGCTCCCCCGCGTTCGAGCTGATCAGCGTCCACAGCTTCAGGGCGAAGATGCTGCGCCCCGACTCCTGGCCGAACAGCAGCGGCACCTCCAGGCTGCCGAGGCCGAGGATGAACGTCAGCACCGTGACCCCGAGCAGCCCCGGCCACAGCATCGGCAGCGTCACCCGCCGCAGGGTCTGCGGCCATGACGCGCCCGACACCCGCGCCGACTCCTCGAGCGACCCGTCCATGTTCGTCAGGATCGGCACGATCATCAGGTACGGGAAGGTCACGTTGGTGAGCGCCTGGATGACGATCATCGTCGGGAACGCATACGGGTCGATCGGCACGTCGCTCGCGAACGGCAGCAGCCGCAGCAGCTGGTTCAGCACACCCGACTCGGGCGACAGCATCAGCAGATACGCCTGCGCCTTCACGATCGGCGGGATGATGTACGGCACGATCACGAGCACCGAGATGAGCCGGCGCCACGGGGCGTCGGTGCGGACGGTGACCCAGGCCAGGCCGAACGCCATCAGCAGCGTGAGCAGGGTCGAGCCGCCGACGAAGGCCCCGGTCGCGCCGAGCACGCCCCAGAAGTCCTCGCGCAGCTGCCACAGGGTAACGAAGTTCTCGACGCCCCACCGGGCGGACGAGACCCCGAAGGGCAGGAACGGACCACGGAACGCGGTGATCACCTGAACGATCAGCGGCACCGCGAGCAGGAGGAAGATGACGATCCCGGAGACGACCATCGCGATCGTCATCGAGGTGGGACGCCGGCGTCCCGTGGTCCGTCGTGCCTGGAACATGGTTATCCGTTCAGCGCCTTGTCGGCCGCGTTGATCATCGCCTGCCAGTCGTCGCGGGTGTCCTGCGTCTCGGTCTCGGCACCGCTGTCGAGGCCGAGCAGAAGCGCATCGGCGTTCGTCTTCATGAGGCCCGTGGCCTCGCCGAAGGTCGCGGCGGGGAGCCCGGCGAACGGCACCTGCGTGCTGGCGAAGCGCTCGTCGGTCATGCGCAGGTGGATCCAGTCGGGGTCGAACGCGTTCCACAGGGTCCACAGCGCGGCGCCCGGCTTGTTCTTCGCATCGGAGTTGACGCCCGAGAACTGCGCCCACACCCCGGAGTGCTCGAACGGCGCCACCTGCAGCGACGGGTTCGGGTTGAACAGGGTCTGGTTGAGCGCGACCGGCACGTCTCCGCTCGACAGCGGGGCACCCTGGTCTTCGAGCAGCTTCATGGTGCCGGACGACATCAGCTCGTCGATCAGGTCGAGCATCGCGTCTTCGCCCTCGGCCATGCCGTAGCCCGCGAAGACCACCGCGTTGTAGCCGGCGACCGACACCTTGCCGGTGTACTCGGGGGCGAGCAGGCCGTCGAGCGACGCCGGGACCTCCGCGATCTTGTCGGTGTTGTACTGCAGCAGCGACCCGTTGATGCTGTCGGGCATGAGCTCGGGGGCACCGAGGGTGAGGTACTCCTCCGGCACGCCGAAGCTCTGCCAGTCGACCTTCTCCCAGAAGCCCTCGTCGTACATCGCGGCCATCGAGGTGATCGAGCCGGAGACGACGTCGGTGTTGCGCGACCCGGTGGCCTTGGCCGAGATGATCGCCGACGACAGGTTGTAGGTGAGGCCCCGCGTCTCGACCTTGATGTCGGGGAAGCGCTCGTTGAACTGGGCGATCACGTCGGGCGACAGCTCGTACCAGTCCCAGATGACCAGGGTGCCGCCGTCCTCCTCCTTCGCCTGCTCGTAGAGGGCGTCGAGCTGCTTGTCGATCTCGGGCCAGTAGTCGTCGTAGAAGTTCTCGCAGCGCGTGATGGCTCCGACGTCGACCGCGTCGCACGTGGCCGCGGCGGCGTCGCCCTTCAGCGAGCTCTCGCCGTCGCCCGCCTCGGCCTGCGTGCCGCAGCCGCTCAGGGCGAGTGCGACGACCGCCGCTCCGGCGACGGCTCCCAGTGTTCTCTTCATGATCCGAATGTCCTCTCTGACATCAGGTGCGTGATCTCGGGTGTGGTGCGGGTTGCGTCATGCGGCCAGCACGCGGCAGGCGTGCGGGACCAGTTCGAGGAAGACCCTGCCGCCCTCGGGGGGTGTCGCCAGCGGAGCTCCGCGGCCGACGATCGTGCCGACCGTCTCGCCACCGGCGAGCACCTCGGCCTCGTACTCGACGATCTCGCCGAGGAACTCCACCCGCACGATGCGCACGGGGACGACGTTGGGGCGCTCGACCGCGGTCTCGTGCCAGCGCACGGCCTCGGGCCGCAGCGTCAGCGTGACCTCGTCGCCCGCCGTGACCCCGTCGGGGACGGGCGTGTGCAGCCGGGTGCCGAGTGCCTCGACCACCGCGTCACCGCTGCCGTCGCGGTCGACCACACGGGCGGGCACCATGTTCACGCGGCCCACGAAGTCCGCCACGAAGCGGTCGGCCGGCTGGTCGTAGAGCTCGCGCGGGGCGGCCTCCTGCACGATGCGGCCGCCGTTCATCACGGCCACCCGGTCGGACATCGACAGCGCCTCGGACTGGTCGTGGGTGACGTAGAGGGCGCTGATGCCGAGGCTGCGCTGCAGGCTGCGCAGCTCGTTGCGCATGGTGTCGCGCAGCTTCGCGTCGAGGTTGGACAGCGGCTCGTCCAGCAGCAGCAGCCGCGGACGGTGCGCGAGCGCGCGGGCGAGCGCGAGTCGCTGCTGCTGCCCGCCCGACAGCGCGGTGGCGGGGCGCTGCGCGAGGTGGTCGAGCTGCACGAGTTCCAGTGCCTCCATCGCGCGCTTCTTCGCCTCCTGCTTCGGCAGCCGGGAGCCGGCGACCTGGAGGGGGAAGATCGCGTTGGCGAACACGGTCATATGCGGCCAGATGGCGTAGTTCTGGAAGACCATGCCGATGTCGCGCTTGTCGGGCGACACGTGCTGGGTGCCGGTGGACAGCACGCCCCCGTCGAGCGAGATGACTCCGCCGTTGCTGCGCTCGAGCCCGGCGACGCAGCGCAGGGTCGTGGTCTTGCCGCAGCCCGACGGCCCGAGGAGGGAGTAGAACGTGCCGGGCTCGATCGTGAACGTGACGTCTTTCACGACGGGGACGGCGGCGCCGTCGAGCTCGTAGTCCTTCTTCAGGGCGTCGACGACGAGTCGTCCGCCCCCGGCGTTCGCGGTCATCGGCGTCCTCTCTCGGGCGTCTGTTCTGGATTCTGGATCCACAATCGTCGCTGCCATCATCGTCCCTCTCCCGTCGTCGCCGCCACCGGCTGCGGGGCGGCGGGTGCACCCCACGGCCGCGGCCTCACGAAGAACAGCACCACGAGCGCGCACACCCCGAAGGCCACGGCCGACAGCAGCAGCGACTGCGACATCGCCCGCGCCAGCCCCGCGCCGTCCTCGTCAGACAGCACACTGCCGGGGTGGATCGCACCGGGCACGAACCCGCGGATCTGCGCCGCCAGGGTCACGTTCATCAGCACGGCCAGCAGGGCGGAACCGATGACGGAGCCCATCTGCCGCGTCGTCGAGTAGACCCCGGAGCCCGCCCCGGCCTGCGTGTGCGGCAGGTTGCGCGTGGCGGTCGAGGCCAGCGGCCCGAACATGCCAGACACCCCGACCCCGAGCAGCGCCGACGGCAGCAGCAGCAGCCAGAACGGCGCATCGAGCGTCATGGTCGCGGCGTACCAGGCCATCGCGACCGCCGAGATCGTGAACGCGGCGAAGGTCACCCAGCGCGGTCCGACCCGGTCGCTGAGCTTTCCGACGAACGGCCCGAGCACCCCGGACACCACCGCCATCGGCGCGAGCATGAGGGCCGCGAGCGTGGGGTCGAGGCCCCGGGCGACCTGGAAGTAGAAGGCGAGCGGCACGGGCATCGCGGTGATGCCGACCCCCACCAGGAAGATCGTGGCGTTCGCGACGGAGAAGTTGCGGTCGCGGAACAGGGCCAGCGGCATGAGCGGCTCGGCGCGGCTGACGCGCTGCCACACCACGAACAGCACCAGCAGCACGACGCCCGCGGCGATCAGCCCCCACACCGTGACCGGACCGGCGATCACACCCCAGTCGTACACCTCCCCCTCCTGGAGTCCGAAGACCAGGAGGAAGAGCCCGGCACCCGAGAGGATCACGCCGAGCAGGTCGAACCGATGGGGGTGGCCGTCCAGATCCGGCACCAGCCGCCACGCGACGACGAACGCCACCACGCCGACCGGGACGTTCACGAAGAAGATCCACTCCCAGCCGACCGTGTCGGTGAGCACGCCGCCCAGGATCGGCCCGACGAGCGTCGCGAGGCCGCCCACGGCACCCCACGCCCCCATCGCCTGGCCCCGGCCGCGCGGCGGGAAGACGCGGGCGATGATCGCCATCGTCTGCGGCGTCATCAGCGCGGCGCCGAAGCCCTGCACGGCCCGCGCCGCGATCAGCATCTCGATGCTGCCGGACAGGCCGCACGCGAGGGAGGCGAGGGTGAACAGCACGAGTCCCGCGAGGTACACCCGCTTGGGGCCGAACCGATCGCCGAGGCGGCCCGTGATCAGCAGCGGCACCGCGTAGGCGAGCAGGTACGCGCTGGTCACCCAGATCACCGTCGTGAGGTCGGCGTCGAACGCCGCGAGGATGACCGGGTTGGCGATCGCCACGATCGTCGTGTCCACGAGGATCATGAAGAAGCCGATGCACAGGGCCCACAGGGCGGGCCACGGCCGGACTGTCTGCGTCATGAGCTGCTTTCGGGTGGGGCGTCACGGGGGGCGGGTGGTCCGGGGTCCGTCCTGTTCGCCCCCGAGTGCAGGACGGACGCCGGAGTTCCGGGGGCCGGGGTCAGCCGTCGGCGGAGGGGATCCCGGTGACGGGCTCCCCCAGCAGCGGCGTCGACACGGCGTAGATGCCGTGGTTCGCGAACAGCCAGATGAGGTTGCGGTCCCACTCGACGAAGATGCCGTGCACGGGTGCGGCGAGATCGTCGTCGTCCTTCAGTCCCATCGGCGGCACGAAGTAGGCGCCCACCTTGGGGTCCTCGGGGTCGCGCACGTCGAAGATCTGCAGACCGGCGGCGTAGAACGCGTACGGGATGACCCCGCCGTGCGGCGTGCCGGTGTTGGTGAAGTAGCCGGAGCGCTTGGGGCCGAACGAGCCGCGGCGCTGCGCCCAGTCGGTGAAGGCCGCCTCCGCGGGCGGCGTGGGCCGGGGCAGCGTGCGCACGACCCGCGGGTTCGTCGGGTCGCTCACGTCGATCTGGTAGATCTCCTTGGCGGGCTCGTAGCAGTCGGTGTTCATCGGATAGCCGGAGACGTAGACGTACCCGGTCTCCTCGACCTGGGTGGTGTCGACGTTGTCGCCCTCGGTGCCGGCGACGCTCGTCGGCAGCGGGCACCAGCCCACGTGGTGGATGTCCGTCGGGTCGGAGACGTCGAGCACGAAGAAGCCCTGGCCGCCCTGCGCCGCGTAGCCGTATTTCCAGCCCGACTCGACCGAGCGGGGCAGGAACACGCCCATGCGCGAGCCGAACCAGGAGGTCTTGTTGTTCCAGCGGTCGTTGTCGGCCAGGTACGGGGAGTCGTCCTCCTCGCCGGCACGCGAGCCGGGCACCCACCAGGTCGACAGCAGCTCGGGCTTCGCGGGGTCGGACACGTCGTAGGCCGCGTGGCCCGCGGTCCACAGCGTGGTGCGGTACGGCTGGTTGGTGAAGGTGTTGTCGGGCGCGGTGGCCACGAACAGGTACTTGTCGCCGTAGTACACCGGGAGGTCGAGCACGCCGTTGCCCTCCTGGATCTCGCCGGGCGAGTGGTTCGGGTCGGTCGACACCTCGGTGAGCAGCGTCCACTCGCGCGGGCTCGGGCCGTCCATCCGCCAGGTGCGGAAGCCCCGCAGGCCCTCCCACTCCTTCAGCTGCCCCTCGACCGTGTCGTCGAGCCACTTGTTGGCGACGCGCCCCTGGAGGAAGTACCGCGGGGTCTCGCTCGCCTGGATCGCGATGTACGCGCCGAGCTCCTGGTTCCACTGCACGGTGGTCGCGCCGAACTGCGGGCGGGGGTCACCCCAGCCCCACTGCTCCTCGTCGACGATCGTGAGGTCGCGCGGGTCGGTGATGTCGTACAGCTTCCAGTGGTTGCCGCCGCCGTAGTGCAGCATCAGCCGCCGCCCGTCCCAGTCGTAGATGCACTGCCACGAGTGGCTCGTGTTCACCACGATCGGGTAGAACGCCTCAGCCTTCGCGTTGAGCGTGTAGGTCTCCGGGTCGCGGTAGTCGAGCTGGCCTGGCCAGTCGACGAACACGTCGCGCGGGACGGAGGGGGTGTGGACGGGCGGCAGGAACGTGCCGTCGGGCTGCATGCCCCACGTGGAGGGATCGGGATCGGCCGGTTCTCCGGCGACGCGCTCGAAGTCCTCCGGACGGTACTTCTTCGCATCGGGCACGTAGGGAGAGCCGGCCATGTCGCCTCCATTGGCTGAATCGGGTGGGATCGTCACGACGTCGTGTCGTCCCCCTCAGATTCACCCGGTGCCGCGATGCTGTCCAATATCCATACGGGTCAGAGCCATGACCATCGGGGCATATCAGCCGAGCGGTCGCGGCTCCCCCTCCGTGTACTCGCTTTCCAGGGCCGCGAGCCGCGCGCCCTCCTCGCGCAGGTGCGTCAGCAGGGCGGTCGCGGCGGGCGAGGGCGCCCGGTCCTTGGGCAGCGTGACGCCGACCGAACGCCGGATCGAGCTGAGCGGCGTGGGCAGGATCCGCAGCTCGCGGTCGTCGACCGCGATGAACATCGGCAGCGCCGCGATCACGTCGGTCGAGATCAGCAGCGTGCGCAGCGTCAGCATCGACGTGCACTCCACGCGGTCGGGAGGCAGGGGCAGCCCCTCGTGGAAGAACACCGCCTCCAGCTCCGCGCGCAGGGCGGTCTGGGCCACGGGGAAGATCCACGGGTAGGAGATGAGCTCCGCGAGCGAGTGCGCCTTGGCACCACCGAGCACCGGGTGCCCGGCCCGCGCGACCAGGCGGATCGGCTCGAGGTGCAGCCGTTCCTGCTCCAGTCGCACCGGCACCGTGGGCGACAGCCGCCCCACCGTGAGGTCGAGGTCGCCCGCGAGCAGCAGCTGCTGCAGGGTGTCGGGCGTGCCCTCGCGCACCACCACCGTGAGCCGGGGATGCTCGGCCTTCAGCCCCGCGATCGCCCGCGGCAGCAGCAGGTTCGACCCGGCCAGGTGCGTGCCGACCGTGACCGTGCCCAGCTGCCCTGACTGCAGCAGCCGCACCTCCTCCCCCGCCGCCCGCAGCTCGGCGAGCACGGACCGGGCCCGCTCGATGAACGCGTGCCCGTACGGCGTCGGTCTGACCCCGCGCGGCAGGCGCTCGAACAGTGCGACCCCGAGCACCTCCTCCACCTCGCGCAGTCCGCGCGTGACGACGGGCTGGGTGATGTGCAGCGACTCGGCCGCGCGCACGAGTGTGCCCTCGTCGGCGATGGCGGTGATGAGGACGAGGTGCCGGATCTTGACCCGGCCGTCGAGCAGTCGATCGGTGACCATGAGCGGGACTATAGCCGTGGGGGCATGGCAGTGCATCAAGAGAGTATTTGTCGGCATCCCTTCGACGTTCCTAGCCTGAGCGCATGCCTTCCGAGACGATGACGCCTCCCCGCCCTGCCGCCGAGCAGGGCCGGGCGCCCCGCGCGATCCACAACCTGATCGCCGGCGAGCGCGTCGAGGGCATCGGCTCGTTCGCCAAGATCAGCCCGATCGACGGCACGCTGATCGCCGAGGTGCACGAGGCCGGGGCCGAGCAGGTCGACCGTGCCGTGGCTGCCGCCCGTGCCGCGTTCGACGGACCGTGGGGTCGCATGACGGTGGCCGAGCGCGCCCGCCTGCTGCGGGGCGTCGCCGACGCGATCGACCGCCGCGCCGACGAGCTCGTGGCCGCCGAGGTCGGCGACACCGGCAAGCCCGAGTCCCTCGCCCGCGACCTCGACGTGGCCAGGGCCGCCGCGAACTTCCGCTCCTTCGCCGACACGGTCTCCGCCACCGGGCTCGACTCGTTCCTCACCGAACTGCCCGACGGCCGCCGCGCCCTCAACTACGCGGTGCGCAAGCCCCTCGGCGTGGTCGCGGTGATCGTGCCGTGGAACCTGCCGCTGCTGCTGCTCACGTGGAAGCTCGCGCCGGCCCTCGCCACCGGCAACACCGTGGTGATCAAGCCGTCCGAGGAGACGCCGTCGTCGGCCACGCTGCTCGCCGAGATCCTCGCGGAGGCGGGGGTGCCGGCCGGGGTGGTGAACGTGGTGCACGGCTTCGGCGCGGGTTCCGCGGGCGAGGCCCTCACGACGCACCCCGGCATCGACGGTGTGACCTTCACGGGCGAGTCCTCCACGGGCTCCGCGATCATGCGGGCCGTCGCACCGCGCGTGCGTCCGGTGTCGTTCGAGCTCGGGGGCAAGAACGCCGCGCTCGTGTTCGCCGACGCCGACCTCGACGCCGCGGTGGCCGGGCTCGCCCGCAGCACCTACCTCAACACGGGCCAGGTGTGCCTGTGCACCGAGCGCATCTACGTCGAGCGGTCGGTGTTCGACGATGTGGCGGCCGGGCTCGCCGAGCACGCGGGGCGGCTGCGCCTCGGTCGGCCGGAGGACCCCGCGACCACCACGGGCCCGCTGATCTCGCAGGCGCACCGGCAGAAGGTGCAGTCGTACTTCGACCTCGCGGTGTCGGAGGGCGCCACGGTGCTCGCGGGTGGCGGGGTGCCGACCCTCGGCGACGGACTCGACGGCGGCTCCTGGATCGAGCCGACGCTGTGGACCGGGCTCGACAACAGTGACCGCACCGTGCGCGAGGAGGTGTTCGGCCCGGTCGCCGCCCTCATCCCGTTCGACAGCGAGGAGGAGGCGATCCGGCTCGCGAACGACACCGACTACGGGCTCGCCGCCGTCACCTGGACCACCGATCTCACCCGCGGTCACCGCGTCGCCCAGCAGATGCGCACCGGCATGTCGTGGGTCAACACCTGGTACCTGCGCGACCTGCGCAGCCCGTTCGGCGGCGTGGGGCTCTCCGGCATCGGTCGCGAGGGCGGCCACCACTCGCTCGAGTTCTACACCGAGCCGACGAACGTGTGCGTGCAGCTGTGACCGGGCTCCTCGACACCGAGGCCGTGCGGGCCGCCGACGAGCGGCTGCGGCGGGCGGCCGAGACCGGTCGTCCGTGCGCTGCGGTGCGCGACCTGCTCGGCGACACCGACCAGGACGCCGCGTACGCCGTGCAGTCGCTCGGCATCGCCCGTCGCGTGGACGGGGGCCGGCGCATCGTGGGGCGCAAGATCGGCCTCACCTCGCCGGTCGTGCAGGCGCAGCTCGGCGTGGACAGCCCCGACTACGGCGTGCTGCTCGACGACATGATCCACGCCGACCGGGAGCCGCTCGACCTCGGGCGCTTCCTGCAGCCGCGCGCGGAGGCCGAGGTGGCGTTCGTGCTCGGGCGCGACCTCGGCTCCCCCACCGCGACCGTCGCCGACGTGCTGCGGGCGACGGAGTTCGTGCTGCCCGCGATCGAGGTCGTGGACTCCCGGGTGGCGGGATGGGACATCCGCCTCACCGACACCATCGCCGACAACGCCTCCAGCGGCGCGGTCGTGCTGGGCACCACCCCCCGCCGGCTCGACGGCTTGGATCTGACCGCGCTCGGCATGACGCTCGACCGCGACGGGCGCCCCGTCTCGACCGGCAGCGGCGCCGCGTGCCTGGGCAGCCCCGTGATCGCGGTGGCCTGGCTGGCGCGCGAGGTCGCCCGGCGCGGACAGCCGCTGCGCGCGGGCGAGGTGATCCTGTCCGGGGCGCTCGGGCCCATGGTCGACGCGACGGCCGGCGTGTTCCGCGCCCGGCTCGACGGACTCGGAGAGGTGCGCGCCGACTTCCACGGCACGGCCTCCGGCACGGCGACGGAAGGGGCGGCGGCATGACCACGGGAATCGCCATCATCGGCTCCGGCAACATCGGCACGGACCTGCTCATCAAGGTGAAGCGGCTGTCGACCACGCTGCACGTGGTGGCGATGGCCGGGATCGACGAGCACTCGGACGGCCTCGCGCGGGCCCGCCGCCTGGGTGTCGCCACCACGCACGAGGGGGTGGACGGGCTGCTCGCGATGCCCGAGTTCGCCGATGTCGAGCTGGTGTTCGACGCGACCTCGGCCGGCGCGCACTCCCGCAACGACGCCCTCGTGCGCAACGCCGGACGACTCATGGTCGACCTCACCCCCGCCGCGATCGGCCCCTATGTGGTGCCCGTGGTGAACCTCGACGCGCACGCCGGGGCCACCAACGTGAACATGGTCACGTGCGGCGGGCAGGCGACCGTGCCGATGGTGGCCGCCGTGTCGCGCGTGGCCCCGGTCGCATACGCCGAGATCGTCGCCTCGATCGCCTCGAAGTCCGCAGGACCCGGCACCCGCGCGAACATCGACGAGTTCACCGAGACCACGGCCCGCGCGCTGGAGGTGATCGGGGGCGCCGAGCGCGGCAAGGCCATCATCGTGCTGAACCCCGCCGACCCGCCGCTCATCATGCGCGACACCGTGTACTGCCTGGTCGAGGGCGACCCCGCCACGCTCGACCGCGACGCCGTCCGCACCTCGGTGACCGACATGGTCGCCGCGGTGCAGGGGTACGTGGGCGGCTACCGGCTCGCGCAGGACGTGCAGTTCGACGCGGTCGACGAGGGGTACGTCCCCGCGCTCGACCGGGCGTTCCGCGGCACGCGCGTGACCGTGCTGCTGGAGGTGACCGGCGCCGGGCACTACCTTCCGGAGTACGCGGGCAATCTCGACATCATGACCTCGGCCGCCCTGCGCACCGCCGAGCGACTCGTCGCCCGACGGACGGGGGTTCCCGCATGACCGGCTCGACTCCGCGCGTGTACGTGCAGGACGTGACGCTGCGCGACGGCATGCACGCCATCGGCCACGGTTACACGACCGACCAGGTTCGCGACATCGCCCGGGCCCTGGAGGCGGCGGGCGTGGATGCGATCGAGGTCGCGCACGGCGACGGCCTCGGCGGATCCAGCGTCGCCTACGGGCACGGCGCCCACACCGATTGGCAGTGGATCGCGGCCGCCGCCGAGGTCCTGGACCGGGCGGTGCTGACGACCCTGATCCTGCCCGGCATCGGCACGATCGACGACCTCGCCCGCGCCCGCGACCTCGGCGTCGCGAGCGTGCGGGTCGCCACCCACTGCACCGAGGCCGACGTCGCGATCCAGCACATCACGTGGGCGCGCGAGCACGGCATGGACGTGTCGGGGTTCCTGATGATGAGCCACCTGAACGATCCGCGCGGGCTCGCCGAGCAGGCGCGGATCATGGAGCAGGCGGGCGCCCACTGCGTGTACGTGACCGACTCCGGCGGACGCCTCACGATGCACGATGTCGCCGCACGCGTGGACGCCTATCGCGACGCGCTCGACCCCGCGACGCAGATCGGCATCCACGCGCACGAGAACCTGTCGCTGAGCGTCGCCAACAGCGTGACCGCCGTCGAGCACGGCGCATACCGCGTCGATGCCTCCCTCGCGGGCCAGGGCGCCGGAGCGGGCAACTGCCCCGTCGAGGCGTTCGTCGCGGTGGCGGATCTGCTCGGGTGGGAGCACGGCTGCGACCTGTTCGCCCTGCAGGACGCCGCGGAGCAGCTCGTGCGTCCGCTGCAGCACCGTCCGGTGCGCGTCGACCGCGAGACGCTCACCCTCGGCTACGCCGGCGTGTACTCCAGCTTCCTGCTGCACGCCGAGCGCGCGGCCGCGAAGCACGACCTCGACGCGCGGGACATCCTGGTCGAGCTCGGACGACGGCGCATGGTGGGCGGCCAGGAGGACATGATCGTCGATGTCGCGCTCGACCTGGTCGCCGCGCGTTCCGCGGGGGCGGCCTCATGAGCACCGACGCGGTCTACGCCGCCGCCCTCGACACCGCCCAGCGCACGGCCGCGCCCATCAACCAGCTGTCGCCCACGGAGGAGGTCGACCTCGCCACGGCCTACGCCACGCAGCACGCCCTCATCGCCCGACGGGTCGCCCGCGGCGAGCACATCACCGGGGTCAAGCTCGGATTCACGAGTCAGGCCAAGGCGCAGCAGATGGGTGTGCACGACGTGATCCTGGGCACCCTGACCGATGCCATGCGCCTGGACGACGACGGCGTGTTCGCGCGGCGGTCCGCCATCCACCCGCGCATCGAGCCCGAGGTCGCCTACCTCCTGCGCGCCGACCTGGACGCATCCGCGGTCGACCGGCCGCTGTCGGAACTGGTGGCCGCGGTCGCCCCCGCCCTGGAGATCATCGACTCCCGGTACCGCGACTTCCGCTTCAGCCTCGCCGACGTGGTGGCCGACAACGCCTCCGCCGCGGCCTACGCGATCGGCCCCTGGACACCGCTCGACCGCGCGGGCGCCATCGACAACCGGGCCGTGCGGCTCGAGGTCGACGGCCGCATCGCCGCGACGGGCTCGACCGCCGCGATCCTCGGCGACCCCGGTCGCGCCGTCCTCGCGGCCGCTCGACTCGGTGCGCGCCACGGCTTCGTGCTGCGGGCGGGCATGGTGCTCCTCGCCGGGGCCGCGACCGCCGCGGTTCCCCTGCCCGACCGCGGTGTGGTCGAGGCGACGGTCACCGGTCTGGGCGGCGTCACGATCCGCACGGACGACGGTTCCGCGTCGTCCGGCCCGAAGGGAGCATCATGACCGAGTCCCGCGGCATCCTCGTGGAGGGCAAGGCCACCCCGCGCGGACGCTTCCCGCACGCCAAGCTCAGCGGCGACCTCGTGTTCGTGTCGGGCACCTCCAGCCGCCGCCCCGACAACACGATCGCGGGCGCCGAGGTCGACGAGTTCGGGGCGACCCGGCTCGACGTCGCGGTGCAGACCCGCGCCGTGATCGAGAACATCCGCGCGGTGCTGGCCGCCGCGGGCTGCGACCTCGACGACCTCGTGCAGGCCACGACGTTCCTGGTCGACATGAACGACTTCGCCCCCTACAACGCCGTCTGGGCCGAGTACTTCGACGAGCAGGGCCCGGCCCGCACCACGGTCGCCGTGCACGCCCTGCCGCATCCGCACCTGCGCCTCGAGATCCAGGCGATCGCGAGGCGCCCCGACCGCACCACCCCTGCCACTCTCGAGGAGGAGAAATGAGCACCATCCCACCCGTCATCGACTTCGCCGCCTGGATCACGGAGAACGAGCACCTCCTGAAGCCGCCGGTCAACAACAAGGCCGCGTGGACGCCGATGGGCGACTTCATCGTGCAGGTCGTCGGCGGCCCCAACCAGCGCACCGACTTCCACTTCGATCCGTACGAGGAGTGGTTCTACCAGTACCGCGGCAACATGCACGTGAACATCCAGACGGAGGACGGCCCGCAGCGCATCGACATCCGCGAGGGCGAGATGTGGCTGCTGCCCGGCAACGTGTTCCACTCCCCGCAGCGCCCCGAGGAGGGGTCGATCGGCATCGTGATCGAGCGCATCCGCGAGGAGGGCACGCTGGAGAAGTTCGCGTGGTTCTGCCCGAACTGCAACACCAAGGTGCACGAGGTCGAGCTGCAGGTGCGCGACATCGTGGAGGACCTGCCGCCGGTGTTCCGCGAGTTCTACGACAGCGAGGAGGGGCGCACCTGCCCCGAGTGCGGCACCGTCCATCCCGGCAAGGGCTGACGCGGCGTTGGGCACGATCGACGTCCACACGCACTTCGTGCCGAGCGCCTGGCCCGACCTGTCCACGCAGGTCGGGCCGGGGCTCTGGCCGACCCTGCGCGTGGACTCCGAGCGCGAGGCGATGATCATGCTCGGCGAGTCCGAGTTCCGTCGCATCGGCGACGACTGCTGGGATGCCGAGGTGCGCCTGGCCGACATGGACGCTGACGGGGTGGAGATGCAGGTGGTCTCCCCCACCCCGCTGTTCTTCTCCTATGACAAGTCGGGAGACGAGGCGGTGAAGGTCGCGCGCCTCTTCAACGACCTGGCGCTGGAGATCTGCGCCCCCGCACCCGATCGGCTCATCCCGTTCGCGCAGGTGCCGCTGCAGGATCCGGATGCCGCGTGCGTCGAGGCCGACCGTGCGATCGCCTCCGGTCACGCCGGCGTCGAGATCGGCAACCACGTCGGTGACCGCGACCTCGACGACGCCGGCATCGTCACGTTCCTCCAGCACTGCGCCGAGCGCGGGATCCCCGTGTTCGTGCATCCGTGGGACATGGCCGGCTCGCCGCGACTCGATCGCTGGATGGCCCGCTGGCTCACGGGCATGCCCGCCGAGACGCACCTGTCGATCATCGCGCTGATCCTCGGCGGAGTGTTCGACCGCGTTCCGCCGTCGCTGCGGCTCGCGTTCGCGCACGGTGGCGGCTCGTTCGCGTTCTGGCTCGGCCGCTTCGAGAACGCGTGGCGGCAGCGGCCCGACGTGATCGGCGTGAGCGCACAGCCGCCCTCCGCCTACCTCGACCGGTTCAGCGTCGACAGCGTCGTGTTCGACCCGGCCGCGCTGCGTCTGCTCGTCGACACGCTCGGCGCCTCGCAGGTGATGGTCGGCAGCGACTATCCGTATCCCCTGGGCGAGCGACCGGTCGGCGACGTCGTCCACCGCTCCGCCTTCCTCGACGACGCCGAGAAGACCGCCATCCTCCGCGACAACGCCCTGCGCTTCCTCGGCCGCTGACCGCACGACCCGAACGGACCCGCCCCATGAGCACCACGACCCCGCCCAGCGCCACGACCCGCACCGCCCTCGACCGCGCCACCTGCGAGGCGCTCGACGCCTCCGATCCGCTCGGGTCGTTCCGCGACCGCTTCGTGCTGCCGGAGGGCGTGATCTACCTCGACGGCAACTCCCTCGGCGCGCTCCCCCGGCACACCCCGGCGCACGTGCAGCGCGTGATCACCGAGGAGTGGGGCACCGGGCTCATCCGCAGCTGGAACGACGCGGGCTGGTTCGCGAAGCCGCGTACGGTCGGCGACCGGATCGCCCCGCTGATCGGCGCCGCGGAGGGCGAGGTCGTGCTCGGCGACTCCACGTCGGCGAGCCTCTTCCAGGCCGTGGTCGCGGCGGTGCGCATGCGGCCGGGGCGGCGCGTGATCGTCGCCGAGCGCGGCAACTTCCCCACCGACCTGTACATGCTGGAGGCCGTGCAGGAGCTGCTCGGCGGCGGCGAACCCCTGGAGCGGCGGCTCATCGCCGACGACGGCCCCACGCTCGACGACGTGCTCGACGACCACGTGGCGGTGGTCGTGCTCACCCAGGTCGACTACCGCACCGGTCGGCTGCACGATCTGGCCGAGGTCACGCGCCGCGTGCAGGCCGCCGGGGCGCTGGTGGTGTGGGACCTGTGCCACAGCGCCGGGGCGCTGCCGATCGACCTGAACGCCGCCGGGGCCGACTTCGCGGTGGGCTGCACCTACAAGTACCTCAACGGCGGCCCGGGGTCACCCTCGTTCCTGTGGGCCGCGTCCCGCCATCACGCCGCCGCCCGGCCCGCGCTCACCGGCTGGCACGGCCACGCTCGTCCGTTCGACTTCACGGTGGACTACGCCCCGGCGCCCGGCATCGAGCGGTTCCGCGTCGGCACACCGCAGCTGCTGTCGGTCGCGGGACTGGAGGCGAGCCTCGACATCTGGGACGACGTCGACCTGGAGCTGCTGCGCGAGAAGAGCCTGCGGCTGACCGAGCTGTTCCTGTCGCTCGTGGACGCGCGGCTCGCAGAGCGCTGGGGCATCGTGTCGGTCACACCGCGCGAGTCGTCCCGCCGCGGCAGCCAGGTGTCGCTGCGACACGACGACGGCTATGCGGTGATGCAGGCCCTCATCGAGCGCGGGGTCATCGGCGACTTCCGGGCGCCCGACCTCATCCGCTTCGGGTTCACCCCGCTCTACACCTCCTACGCCGACGTGTGGGATGCGGTCGACGTGCTGCACGACGTGCTGGAGACCGAGGTGTGGCGCGAGCCCCGCTTCGCGCGCCGCGGCACCGTCACCTGAGCCCCGGGCGGTCCTGCGCCTGCGGAGCGGTGTGTCGGCGGAGTCGCCCGCCGCGAGTCGTGCGCCGCGTCAGGAGTTGTCCGCGCCCTCCGCGGCCGCGTCGTCGAGCAGGGCGATCACGCCGTCGCGCACCTGGGTCAGGTGGGCCTCCAGCACGCCCAGCGCCTTCTTCGCGTCGCCGGCCGCGACCACGTCGACGAGCTCGGTGTGCGAGTGGTCGTGTGAGCCCGCGGGCCCCAGCCGCCACCCCAGCACGTAGCGCCCGAGCTTGAGCCGCAGCTGCTCGATCATCTCCCACAGCAGCGGGCGGGCCTGCGCGTCGTACAGGGTGGCGTAGAACGCGGTGCGCGCCTCGACGAACTCGCCGCCCTCGGAGATGTCGTCGGCGGTCTTCGCGAGCTCCCGCAGGCGCTCGACCCGTTCGGGCGTGATCTCCGCCATCGCCAGGCGCAGCGCCTCCTTCTCGAGCAGCATGCGCAGGTGGTAGACCTCCCCGGCCTCCTCGGTGGACAGCGCCCGCACCATCGCGCCGCGGCGGGCATGGAACACCACGAGCCCGTCGGCCTCGAGCTGGATGAGGGCGGAGCGGATCGGGAGGCGGGAGATGCCGATCGATTCGGCGAGGGTCTCCTGGCGCAGTTTCATTCCGGGCGGGAGCGTGCCATCGAGGATCGCGTCGCGGATGATGTCGTACGCCATCGCGCCGACCGACCGGTACCCGGCCCCGTGTCGCTGGGCGAGCTTCTGCAGCGCATCGGCGCGATCCTTCGCAGACGCGGCCGCGTCCCCTGACTTCACCATGGGTCAGAGGCTATCGGATCGAAGCGCTCAAACTCTGCATTCTGGATCCAAGATCACCGAGCGCGTCGCGGCCGGAGAACGACGAACGCCCCCCGTCCCGGAGGACGGAGGGCGTTCGACAGACGTGCCTTACTTGGCGGCGACGACCTGCAGCGTGATGACCGCAGTGACGTCCTCGTGCAGACGCACGGTCGCCTCGTGCTCACCGGTCGCCTTGATGGGCGACGTGATGTGCACCTTGCGCTTGTCGATCGCACCGAGACCGGCGGCCTCGACCGCGTCGGCCACGTCGGCGGTCTTGACCGAGCCGAAGAGACGACCCTCCTTGCCGGCCTTGACCGCGAGGCGCACCTTGGCGGCCTCCAGCGAGTTCTTCAGGGCCACGGCCTCGTCGCGGTCGTGGATCGCACGCGCCTGGCGTGCGGCCTGGATCGACGCGACCTGCTTCTCGCCACCGCGCGTCCACGCGGTCGCGAAACCCTGCGGGATGAGGTAGTTGCGGGCGTACCCGTTCTTGACCTCGACCACGTCACCGGCGCTACCCAGCCCGGCGACCTCGTTCGTGAGAATCAGCTTTGCCATCTCAGTACCCCTTACCGGCCGGCGCCAGCGTAGGGCAGGAGCGCCATCTCGCGGGCGTTCTTGATCGCCGTGGCGATCAGACGCTGCTCCTGCACCGACACACCGGTGATGCGACGGGCGCGGATCTTGCCGCGCTCCGAGACGAACTTGCGGAGGGTGGCGACATCCTTGTAATCGATGACACCGACCCGGATGGACTTCGCGGGGGCGGCGTTCTTCGCGCCCTTCCGCGGCTTGCGGCGGTCGCCGCTCGACTTTCCAGCCATTGCTCTTCCTTAGTGATGATGATCGGACGCTGCGCGCTCGCGCGCATCCGGAGAATTGATCAGAACGGGGTGTCGTCGCCGAAGCTGCCCGGAGTGCTCCAGGCGTCGGCGCTGGTCGACGAGCCGGGCGTGGACCACGGCTCCTCCGACACCTGCTGCTGCTGCGGACGGGACTGCCCGCCACCGCCACCGCTCGAGGCCGCACGGGTGACCTGCGCGGTCGCGTACCGCAGCGAGGGGCCGATCTCGTCGACCTCCAGCTCGATCGCGGTGCGCTGGTTGCCCTCGCGGTCCTGGTAGGAACGCTGACGCAGACGGCCCTGCGCGATCACGCGCATGCCCTTGGTCAGCGAGCCCGCCACGTGCTCCGCGAACTCGCGCCAGACCGACGCGCGGAGGAACAGCGCTTCGCCGTCCTTCCACTCGTTCGCGGCACGGTCGAAGTTGCGCGGCGTCGATGCGATGGTGAAGTTCGCCACCGGCAGCCCGTTCTGCGTGTACCGCAGCTCGGGGTCGGCCGTGAGGTTTCCCACCACGGTGATGACGGTTTCGCCGGCCATGAGACTTAGGCCTTCGCAGCCTTGGCGGCCTTGCGGGCAGCCTTCTCTTCGGAGCGCTTGGCCTCGGACGCGATCATCGCCTGAGCCTCTTCCGCGCGCAGGACCTTGGTGCGCATGATCTGCTCGTTCAGCTTGAGCTGACGGTCGAGCTCCTGCGTGGCGGCGCTGGTCGCGGTGAAGTTGACGACGGCGTAGATGCCCTCGGTCTTCTTCTGGATCTCGTAGGCCAGACGGCGCTTGCCCCAGATGTCGACGTTCTCGATCGAGCCACCATCGTTGGTGATGACCTTCAGGAACTTGTCGAGCGTCGGGGCGACCTGGCGCTCGTCGATCTCGGGGGTCAGAATGACCATGAGTTCGTACTGGTGCGTCACTTACCCACCTCCTTCGGACTAGAACGGCTCTCGGGACTTTCCCGGGAGCAGGAGGGTGTGTGCACGTGCCCGCCCGTGGAACCCGAGTGGGTGCCGGAAGGCAGACAACCTCGACAGTCTAGCGGACATTCCTCCGAGCCGCCTCCCACCGATCGGCCCGCGGCTTGGCATGCTGGAGGGCGTGCCCGATGACCGTCATCGGGCACATGACTGGAGGGGGGCGCCATGCGCGTCAACAAGTGGGGGGTCGGCGTCGTTCTCGCCGCCGCCGTCATGCTCACCGGATGCTCGGCGGGCGGATCGGACAAGCCGGCCGACGCGAAGCCGAGCACGGCCGCATCGCAGGAGGCCGACGCACCGGCCACGGACTGCCCCGAGCTGGCCGAGGGCGCGACCGTCGACGGCACGGCGCTCGGCACGTGCATCGCCGACGCGATGGCCGACTCCGCGGGCTACGCCGCCAAGACGAGCGTGATGGGCATGGAGAGCACGGCCCGGGTGAACCCCTCCGAGAAGGCCCTCGAGTCGATCTCGCCGATGGGCTCGATCGTCGCGATCGGCGACGACGTGTGGGTCAAGTCGCCGTCGAGCGACTGGCAGCCGGCCGACCCGGACTCCAGCGACCCGATCATCGCGGGCCTCAGCACGAGCGCGGCCGACGTCGCCGCCATGGACCCCGCCGCCGCGGCCGAGGCCCTCGCGGGCGACTTCACCGTGAGCGGCACCGGCGAGCGCCTCGGCCAGAAGGTGTTCCTGATCACCGGTTCGGTCGACCAGCAGGGCACGACCGTCGACGTGGCGTTCGAGGTCACCGCCGACTACGTCAACCTCGCATCGAAGAGCACCGCGTCCGTCGAGGGCCAGTCGCTGGAGATCGCGATGGAGATCACCGAGTGGGACGTGAAGCAGAACATCGTCGCCCCGGTGTGATCCGGGGATGACACGAAGGGCCGGGGCATATGCCCCGGCCCTTCGCCGTCCGGCCCCGCGTCAGTAGGCGACGGGCGGGACCTCGGCCCACACGCCGCGGTCGTCCGTGGAGGGGGCGTCGGGGATGCGGCCGGCGCCGTCCGGCTCGGGGATGGCCGCGAGCAGGGCCTGCGTGTAGGGGTGCTGCGGCGCGGACCACAGCTGCTCCGTGGGGCCCGACTCGAGCACCCGTCCCGCGAACATGACCAGGGTGCGATCGGCGATGCGGCGCACCACGGCGAGGTCGTGCGAGATGAAGAGCATGCCGGCGCCGGACTCGGCCACCAGGTCGCGCATCAGTCCGGCCACGCTCGTCTGCGTCGACGCGTCGAGCGCCGAGATGGGCTCGTCCGCCACGAGCAGCGAGGGCCGCGCGGCCAGGGCCCTGGCGATCGCGATGCGCTGCTTCTGCCCGCCCGAGAACTGGTGCGGGAAGCGGGTGCGGACGTTCGCGGGCAGCCCGACGCGTTCGAGCCACTCCTCCACGGTGGATCCGGCGGCACCGCGCGCTCGGGCGGTGGCGATGCCGTCGGAGATCTGGTCGCCGATGCGTCGGCGAGGGTTCAGCGAGGTCGACGGGTCCTGGAACACCATCTGGATCCCGGTCAGGGCGGTCGACCGGCGGCGGATGCCGAGCGGCGCGACCGGGGCACCGCGGAACTCGACCGTGCCGGCGGCGGTCTTCTCGATGCCGACGACGGCGCGGGCGAGGCTCGACTTGCCGCTGCCCGACTCGCCGACCAGCGCGACGGTCTCCCCCGCGGCGACGCGGACCGACACCCCGTTCACGGCGATCACCGGCGGATTGCCCGGGTAGCGCACGACCACGTCGCGCGCGTCGAGGACGCTGACCTCACTCATGCGCATCCTCCTCGATCGGGTCGACCGCATCGACCTGGTCCGTCGCGTCGACCGCGGGCGCCTCGATGCGCGAGCCGGGGAGGGCGGCGAGCAGCATCCGCGTGTACTCGTGCTGCGGGTGCAGGAACAGGGTCTCGCGGTCGGCGAGCTCCACGATGCGGCCGTCCTTCATGACCGCGACGGTGTCGGCGATCGCGCTCATCACGCCGAGGTCGTGCGTCACGAGCAGCACGGCGAGGTTCCGTTCGATGGCGAGGTCGCGCAGCAGCTGCAGGATGCCGGCCTGCACCGTGACGTCGAGCGCCGTGGTGGGCTCGTCCGCCAGCAGCACCTCGGGGTCGCACGCCAGGGCGCACGCGATCGCGATGCGCTGCCGCTGCCCGCCCGAGAACTGGTGCGGGTAGCGCTTCAGCGCCTCCGCCGGGTTCGGCACCTGCACGGTCTGCAGCAGCTCCACCGCCCGCTCGCGCGCCGCGGCGCCCGTGAGGCCGAGGTGCACGCGCATGTGGTCGGTGAGCTGGCGGCCGACCGGGAGCTGCGGGTGCAGCGACGCCGACGGGTCCTGGAACACCATCGCGATGCGCTTCCCGCGGATGCGGTTGAGGCCGCGGCGCTTCAGGCCGAGCAGCTCCTCCCCCGCGAGGGTGATCGAGCCGCCCGTGCGGGCCTGCCGCGGCAGCAGCCCGAGCACCGCGAGCGAGGTGAGGGTCTTGCCGGAGCCCGACTCGCCCGCGAGGCCGTGGATGCGCCCGGCCTCGAGCTCGAGCGACACGCCCTTCACGAGCGGACGGCCGATGTCGACCGTGAGATCGCGGATGCTCAGCGCGGCGGTCATGCGGGCACCCCCGTCGCGGAGGCCTGGTGGTCGGCCTCCTTCTCGTGCGTGACCTCGGCGGTCGGGTCGAGCACGTCGCGCATCGCATCGCCGAGGAAGTTGAACGCCAGCACGACCGTGAGGATCGCGAGACCGGGGAACACCCCGAGCCACCAGGCGTCGAAGTTCTGCATGGCCCCCGAGATCATCGACCCCCACTCGGCGGTGGGCGGCTGCGCGCCGAGGCCGAGGAAGGAGAGGCCGGAGAGCAGCAGGATCGCGGCGCCGATGTCGAGCGTGGCGAGCACGAGCACGGGCCCGGCGATGTTGGGGAGGATGTCGACGAACAGCGTCCGCAGCGGCGAGTGGCCGAGCAGGCGTCCGGCGATCACGTAGTTCTGTCCGCGCAGGCCGAGCACGATGCTGCGGGTGACGCGGGCGTACTGCGGCCACGACACCACGATCGCCGCGATCACCGCGTTGAACAGCGACGGGCCGAGCGACGCGGCGACCACCATCGCGAGGATCACGGTCGGGAACGCCATGAAGAGATCGGTGATGCGCATCAGCGTCTCATCGACCGCGCGGCCGAAGTAGCCCGCGACGGCGCCGATCAGCGTGCCGATGATCATCGCCGCGATCACGAGCATGAGCGCGAGCGGCAGGCTCACCGTCGCTCCGGTCATCAGTCGCGAGAAGATGTCGCGGCCGTTGCCGTCGGTGCCGAGGATCGTGTCGATGCCCGGCTCCTGCAGTCGCGGCAGCACCTGCGCGTTCGGCGGGTACGGCACCCACCACTGCGCCGTGAAGGCGATGACGATCCAGGCCGCCGCGATCACGGTGCCGATGATGCCGAGCGGGGTGCGCCAGGCGCGGGGCCAGCGGAAGCGGAAGCGCCAGGGGCCGGCGGCGGCGTCGATGCGGCTCATGCGATCCTCACTCTCGGGTCGAGCACGCCGTAGAGCAGGTCGACGATGAAGTTGATGAGGAGGTAGATGACGCCGACGACCAGGCCGACGCCCATGATTCCGGGCAGGTCGAGGTTCGCGGCGGAGTTGTAGGCGTACGTGCCCAGGCCCGGCCACGCGAACACCGACTCCACGAGCACGGTGCCCGACAGCAGGGCCCCGAATGCGACGCCCACCACGGTGAGGATCGGCAGCGAGGCTCCACGGAGCACGTAGTCGAGGATGACGCGCATGGCCGGGAGGCCCTTGGCGCGGGCGGCCCGCACGTAGTCGCTGCCCAGCACCTCCAGCACCGACGTGCGGATGAACCGGGTGAGCAGGCCGATGGTCACGAGCGAGAGCACCATGACGGGAAGAGCGAGGTGGGCGAGCGCATCGAAGAAGCCGACGCCGTCGCCGTTGAGCAGGTAGTCGACCGTGTAGAGCCCGGTCACGCGCGGCGGCGGGGTGATCGACGGCGAGATGCGCCCCGAGCCCGGCGCGATGCGCAGCTCCAGGAAGAAGACGTAGAAGCTGACCAGCGCGAGCCAGAAGGTGGGGACGCTGAGGCCGACGAGGGTGACCACGCGGATGACCTGGTCGGTGACGAGGCCCCGGCGGTAGGCGGCGAGCGTGCCGAGCACGATGCTGACCGCGAGGCTGACGATGATCGCCCCGATCGCGATCTCGATCGTCGCGGGCACCGCGGTGGCGAGGTCGCTGGTGACCGGGCGTCCGGTCACCAGCGACGTGCCGAGGTCCCCGCGGAGCAGGTTCCCCATATAGATGAAGTACTGCACGAACAGTGGCTGGTCGAGTCCGTTCGCCTTGATGAACGCCTCGCGAGTCGCCGGGTTCTGCGACGCGCCCTCACCGAGGGCGGCCGAGACCGGGTCTCCCGGCACCAGGTTGGTGAGCGCGAACGTGACGATCGTCACGCCCACCAACAGGAGCAGGGAGGTCCCGGCCCGCCGCAGCAGGTATCCGACGAGAGGCGAACGGCGCCGCTGCGCCTGCCTCTGCACGGCCACTGTCGTCATGGAAGGTCCGTTCAGCCGGCCGGGGCGATCTCGGCGATGTCCATCTCCCACACGGAGTTGTACACGGCACCGGTCACGTCGCTCGCGGAGGAGATGTTGCGGCCGGGGACGATGAGCGGCACGAACGGACCCTGCTCCTGCATCGCCTCGGCGAACTCGGTGAACGCGGCCTCGCGCTGCGCGGGGTCGGTGGCGCTCGCGGCACCCGCCGCGATGCCCGCGATCTCCGGGTTGGCCTCGGCCGCCCAGCCGGCGCGCAGGCCGACCTTCAGACCGGGAGCGAAGGGGAGGAAGTTCGCCGAGTCGGCGTAGTCCGGACCCCAGAACCACAGGCCGAAGCCCTCGGTGCCGTTGACGTACGCGTCGAGCTCGGTCGCGAACGGGGCCGGGGCGAGCTCGACCGTGATGCCGGCGTCTTCGAGCTGCGCCTGCACGCGCTCCGCGAGCGGGGTGAACTCCACGCCGCCGACCGGGTAGTCGTTCGGGAACTGCAGCTTCAGCGTCTGTCCGGTGTAGCCGGCCTCGGCGAGCGCGGCCTTCGCCTTGTCAAGGTCCTGCTCCACGCCGCCGTCGAGTGCACCCTCGAATCCGGGCGGGATCACGCCCGTCGCCTGCACGGCGCCCGCACCGGCGAGCTCGAGCAGCGCGTCGTAGTCGAGCGCGTAGCGGATCGCCTCGGCGATCTTCACGTTGGCCAGCTCGCCGGCCACGGCGGGCGACTGGTTCAGCAGCAGGAAGATGGTCTGGCCCGACGGGACCGAGTCGACCGTGATGTCGTCGCCGAGGCCCGCGACCTGGTCGCCGTTGAGGTCCATCGCGACCATCGAGTCGCCGCCCTTGAGGTTGGCGAGCTGCGTGGCGCTCTCCGACACGTTGCGCACGACCACGCGGCTGTAGGCCGACTTCTCGTCGCCGTTGTACTCGTCGTTGCTCTTCAGGACCACCTGCGAGCTGAGGTCGAGCGTGTCGAGCACGAACGGCCCGGAGCCCGCGGACTCGCCGTCGAGGAACTCCTGCGCCGAGTCGGTGCCGTCGATCGCGCCGCCGTTCTCGATCACCACGTCGGAGTTCACGATGCCGAGGGCCGGGTTCGCGAGGATGGCCGGGAGCTGCAGCAGCGGGGTCTCGGACGTGAACCGGATGGTCTTGTCGTCGACCTCGGTGATGGTGAGGCCGCCGAGCAGGAAGTTGGGCTTGGCGTCTTCCATGCCCTGGATGCGCTGCAGCGAGAACACGACGTCCTTCGCCTCGACGGGCGAGCCGTCGGAGAACACGCGGTCGCCCTCGAGGGTGAAGGTGAACTCGGTCGCGGCGTCGTTCTGCTCCCACGAGGCGAGACCGGGGACCGGCGTGGAGACGTCGGAGCCCTCGAAGTCGACGAGGGTCTCGTACAGGGCCTTCGCGATCATGTTGCCGGTCGGGTCGTAGGTGTGACCAGGGTCGGCGGTCTCGATCGAGAACGCGGTGTCGATGACGAGCGAGTCGGAGCCCTGGGACGCGTCGGAGTTGTTCGCCGAGTTCCCTCCCGAGCAACCCGCGAGCGCCAGGAGCGCGACGGCTCCGAGCGCGATGACCGGCGTGAAACGGCGTGACGACATGAGGGCCTCCAAGGGCGAGGAGTACATTCGGGTTCCGGTGATGTCCGATGTGGACGACCGGTGATCAGATTCGCATCATATGCGACGATGTGTCCAGCAAGTGCGGGTCACATCGGCACGCTTTGTCCAGAACCTCGGATGTCAGGAGCAATATGTCCAGCAAGGATGCGGATCCGTCGAAGCTTTCTGGACGAAGTGCCGCCCCACTGGATGAGACGGCGTACAGAATCCTCGATGTGCTGCGTGATAACGGTCGCGTCTCGATCGCCGCACTGGCCGAGAAGGTCGGCATCTCCCGCGCCAGCGCCTACACCCGGGTCGAGTCCCTGGTGCACGACGGCGTCATCACCGGCTTCAGCGCCCGCGTCGATCACGCCAAGGCCGGACTGTCGATCGGCGCGCTCGTGTTCGTCACGGTCATGCCGCAGGCCTGGGCCTCGTTCCGGGAGCGCATCATCGAGATGCCCGACGTGGAGTGGTGCGCCATCACCACGGGCGAGCACGACGCGATGCTGCTGATCCGCGCGGTCGACGTCAGCGGGGTGCACGAGTTCTCCACCGGGGTGATCGCGCAGCTGCCCGAGGTGCGCACCGTGGTCAGCGTCGTGGTGCTCGACGAGGTGGTCCGCCGCCCCTACCTGCTGCCCGCCGACCTCCCGGAGCGCGACACCGAGGTGCCGCTCGGCATGACCCGCTGGACACCCGCCTCCCCCGGCCGCGACACCCTCCCGCCCCGCTGACCGGGGGTCAGGCGGCGGGGATCTCCTCGACCACGCTCAGCTGCGGCAGGCCGTGCATCTCGTAGTGCTCGACGAGGCGGATGCGGCCGTCGTCGGTGAGCTCGAGCTCGCTCTCGCCGTCGCCGGTGACGACGGTGCCGTCGGTCTTGAGGACGTGCACGAACGACACCCAGATGGTGTCGGCCGTGCGGGTTCCGATGAACTTGCCGAACGTGACCGTGTCGCCCTCGTACCCGCCCCAGATGGCGCCGTCGCGCTCGAAGTACTCGAAGATGCTGGGGGCGTCGGGGTCGACGGCGGAGGTGGTGGACGACACCATGCGGAAGCGTCGGCCGTCGAGGGAGGGAAGGGTCGCAGTCGCAGTCACCCCTCGATTATGGAGGATGCCGCAGACGCCGCCGCGCGGGAGGCCGGGCGCCCGGGCCCGGCCGGTACCGTGGGTCGCATGGAGTGGATGGCCGACCCGAGCCCCGGCGCCTGGCTGCGCGACCGCCTCGACGACGACGTGACCGCGAGCATGCACGGCGTGGTGCCGCGCGGGTTCCCCGCCTACGCGCGCGTGTTCCATCCGGGGGTCGTGCGCTCCCTGCCCGACCGCCCGTACCCCACCCCCGAGGAGTGGGAGCGCCTGCCGGAACCCGAGCGCCGCCGGCTCGACGCGCAGTTCTCCGGCGAGCGCGTGACCTGGGCCGACACCGCCGCGGTCTTCGGCACCACGATGCACGCACTCGCACAGTGGCAGCGGATCGTGCGCACCCCGGTCGACGGCGACTGGCGCACCCGGATCGGCCCGGACGGGCGCGAGTACAACGCCCCTGCGGAGGGGGAGCTCGACCCCGACCTGCTGTCCGTGCTGGCGGGCCACCTCGCCGCGCACACCGCGACACCCGACGCGGGGGTCGCGGCGCTGTGGGAGGGATGGGGCGGGCTGGTCGGCTTCTTCGGACAGACGCCGTCGCGCGCGTTCCTCGGGTTCGACGACGACCCCCACCACCGGGCGATGCTGGAGCGCAGCACCCACGATCCGTTCAACAACGGCTTCCGCAAGCCCACCTGGCAGGAGGGCATCCTGTCACGCGAGATCTCGGAGGGGCCCCGGTTGCGGCTCCCCCAGCGCGACCACGTGCCGTTCACCGCCGGAGCATCGGAGTTCGCCGATCCGGACTGGGTCCTGCGGGCGCCGTGGCGCGACCTCGCCGCCGAGGAGCACGGGTTCCCGCCGTCGGCGCAGAGTCCGAGCCTGCTGTGGCCCGACGACCGCGCCTGGGTCCTGGTCTCGGAGATCGACTTCGACTCGACGATCGTCGCGGGCTCGCCCGAGCTCGTCCGCGCGATCTGCACGGACGAGCGGCTGGAGGCGCTGGCCCTGCGCGAGGGCGCCGACCTCACGTGGGACGCCGACGAGGTGAACCGGTGACGGCGCCCGCTCCGGCGCCGAGCTTCGACGCCCGTCCCCTCACGGAACCGGTCGACCCGGCCGCCGTTCGCGCCTTCGCCGCCGAGCTGCGGTCGCGGCGCACATCGGGCATGGCGGTGTCCTCCATCATCGCGATCGTCGCGGTGTCGATCGCCGGGCTGGTGATGCTGCCGATCCTGTTCACGGTGGTGCTGAGCCTGGCCGCATCCACCGGATCCCCCAGCGCGGCCGCGATCCCGCTCGTGCTGATCGTGCTGCTCGCGGCCGCGGTCGGCGTGCTCATCTGGATGGCCGTGCGCAACGGTCAGGCCACCCGCTACCGGCTGCACCGCTTCGCCCAGGCCAACGGCATGACGTACGAGCCGCGCGTGGACGACCCGCCGCTGCCCGGCATGATCTTCCAGCTGGGCCGGTCGCGCCTCGCCACGGACCTGGTGCGCGGCAGCCACCCGCGGTTCGTGGAGTTCGGCAACTACCAGTACACGGTGCAGTCGGGGAAGAACTCCACGACCTACCGCTGGGGCTACGTGGCCGTGAAGCTCGACGTGCCGCTGCCCAACATCGTGCTCGACGCGACGGGCAACAACGGCTTCGGCTCCAACCTGCCGGCGTCGTTCCAGCGGGCGCAGCGGCTGTCGCTCGAGGGCGACTTCGACCGGCACTTCACCCTGTACTGCCCCGAGGGCTACGAGCAGGATGCGCTCTACCTCTTCACGCCCGACATCATGGCGCGGTTCATCGACCACGCCGCTCAGCTCGACGTGGAGATCGTCGACGACTGGCTGTTCCTGTACACGCAGCGCAAGGCGTCGACGCTGGATCCGGCGACGTGGGCGTGGCTGTTCGGCGCGGTCGGCGCGCTGCTGACGAAGTTCGACCAGTGGGCGCGATGGCGCGACGATCGGCTGGCTGCGCAGGGGACGCCGCCCGTCACGGCGGGATCCTCCGGCGGGCACGCACTGCCGTTCGCTCCGCCGGTCGGCCTGCTGACTCCGCCGCCGGGCGTCGCGCCGCAGGGACGACGCCTCAAGCGCACCGGGACGTGGCTTCCCCTGATCGTGGTGATCGGCTTCGCGGCGTTCTGGTTGCTGACGCGCTGGAACTGACCGCGTGCGAAGTGGGGGTGGGTGTCGTCTGGGGATCGACTCCCACCCCATCCCCCCTCGGGATCGAAAGGAATTCCGACGTTCCCTCCGCATGACGGCGATGCCGTCGCGCCCGCCAGGTCAGCTGGGGACTGACACCGGGAGGCGCCTGCCCAGGATGGTATACCGGTCGACGTTGCGTCCTGTTGCGTCCATGCGCCGGAATGGACCGCTCGCTCAGCTCTCCGCGACGGTCTCCCGCGCCGGCCACGACCGCGTCACCCGGTCGAGCACCCCATCCAGGGTCGACCACGCATCGGCCGAGCGCATCGACGTGCCGATGCGCTCCGCCGCCACGCGGAACGACGGCTGCGCCAGCACGCGGTGCACGGCCGCGGCGATCTGGGCGGACGCCGGGGTGTTGGTGCGGAGGTTCACGCCGGCGCCCGACCAGCCCACGCGCGCCGAGACCTCCACCTTGTCCTCCGTCTGGCCGGCGACGACGATCGGCACCCCGTGGGCGAGGGCCTGCTGCACGCCGCCGTACCCGCCGTTGGTGACCAGCACGTCGATCTTCGGCAGCAGCCGGTCGTACGGCAGGTACTCCGCCACCCGCACGTTCTCCGGCAGGTCGGCGGGAAGGCTGTTCCTCGGACGCCCGCCCGTCGTCACCACCACGAGCAGGTCGGACGGCGCGAGCCCGTGCACCGCGGGCAGCACGAGCTGGGTGAAGTCGGAGTTCGCGATGGTGCCCTGGGTGACGTGCACGACCGGGCGGTCGCCGTCGAGGTCGTCCCACCAGTCCGGCAGCGGGGCGTCGGACGCGGTCGTGGGCAGCGGTCCGGCGAAGTGCACCGTGTCGGGCAGGTCACCGCGCGGATACTCGAACTCGGGCACCGTGAACTGCACGTAGGCGTCGGTGCGTCCCGCCCAGTCCAGCACGAAGCCGCCGAGGTCGCGGCCGACGGTCTGCCGCGCCATGTCGTCGGCCTCACGCTGCACCCCGCCGAAGATCGCGCGCTCGGCGACGAGCCGCAGGGCCGCGTTGCGCAGGCGCCCCAGCGGCCCGCGCATCGGGGTGACGCCCAGCCCGAACGGCGCGGTGTCGACGCTGCGGGCTCCGAGGGGGAAGATCCCGAGCGCGATCACGGGCGGCCGCTCGGCCGCGGGCAGGAGCTGCAGCAGCGCACCCCCGACGAAGAGCGGCTCGGTGAGGACGGCGTCGATGCGACGGGAGGCGAGCTCGGCGCGCACGGCCGCGAGCTGGGCGGCACCGGGCCGCACGAACAGCGTGCTCATGTCGAACCGGAGTGCTGCGGGGCCGGTGAGACCCGCACGCTCGGGGAACGCGCCGTCGGCGTCGTCGAGGTCGACGTCGGCCTCGGGCGGCAGCGGAAGGAAGCGGGCGCCGCTGGCCAGCACGCGGTCGGCGTAGCGGGCGCTGGTGAGGAATCCGACCTCGTGCCCGGCGTCGACCAGGTGCCGGGCGACCTGCAGGAGGGACAGCACGTGACCGTGAGCGGGAGTGCAGGTGAGGAGGTAGCTGGACATGGCGTGCCTTCGGTTAGGATTGACTGTACCGTGGAAGTATTCATCACCCCCTGAGGAAAGTCAATGGCTGAAGCCGCCCCGCGTGCCTACACGTCCGCCCTGCGCACCCGCCAGGCCCAGGAGACGCGCGCGCGCATCGTCGCCGCGGCCGCCCGCCTCTTCGCGTCGCAGGGCTACCAGGCGACCACGATCGCGGCCATCGCCCGCGAGGCCGGGGTGTCGGCCGAGACCGTGAAGACCACCGCGGCGAAGGCCGAGCTGCTGATCGCCGCGTTCGAGGTGACGTTCTCCGGGTCGGAGGCCGCGGAGTCACTCGTGGAGACGGAGGTCGCCTCCGGACTGCTCGACCTGCCCGACGACGCGTTCCTCGACGGCGTGCTCACCCAGATCACCACGGCCAACCAGCGCGGGCACGGCCTGTGGACCGTCCTGCTCGGGGCCGCGCTGTCCGACCCCGTCGTCGACGAAGCGCTCCGCCGCATCCTGGAGAACCGGGCGGCGGACTACCGCGGGTTCGTGGCGGAGCTGGTGCGGCGCGGCATCGCCCCCGCGGCCACCGACACCGACGCGACCGCCGATGCCCTGTCGTTCCTGCTGTCGCCCGAGAGCTACCAGCAGCTGGTCGCGCAGTCCGGGTGGACGCCCGCCCGCTACGCCGACTGGCTGCGCACGACGGTGCTCGCCGAGGTCACACGACCCTGACGCGCCTGCCCGTCAGCGCGCCGACCAGCCGCCATCCATCGTGTGGCTCGCTCCGGTGATCATGCCCGCCGCGTCGCCCGCGAGCCACAGCGCGAGCGCCGCGACCTCCTCCGGTTCCACCAGCCGCTTGATCGCGGACTCGGTGAGCAGCACCGATTCCAGCACCTCGTCCTCCGCGATGCCGTGCAGTCGCGCCTGGTCCGCGATCTGCTTCTCCACCAACGGCGTGCGCACGTAGCCCGGATTCAGGCAGTTGCTCGTCACCCCGTGGGCCGCGCCCTCCAGCGCCGTGACCTTCGACAGGCCCTCCAGCCCGTGCTTGGCCGCGACATACGCCGCCTTGAACGGCGAGGCCCGCAGGCCGTGCACGCTCGACACGTTCAGCACCCGCCCGAACCCGCGCTCGTACATGCCGGGGAGGGCGGCCCGGATCAGCAGGAACGGCGCCTCCAGCATCAGCCGCAGGAGGAACGAGAACCGCTCCGGATCGAACTCCTCGATGGGGCTGACGTGCTGCACACCCGCGTTGTTCACGAGGATGTCGGTGTCGATCCGCGCGTCGGCGAGCGCGGCGACGTCGGACAGGTCCACCTGCCACGCCTCCCCGCCCACCTCCGCCGCGAGGGCCCGCGCCGCGTCGCCGTCGATGTCGGCGACGGTCACCCGGGCCCCCGCGGCGGCGAACGCGCGCACGCACGCGGCGCCGATCCCGCTCGCTCCGCCCGTCACGAGGGCCCGGCGTCCGCGCAGATCCGTCATGCGGTGGCCTTCTCCGCGTCCAGCCGTGCCGCGGTGCGCGCCGCGTCCTCGTCGTCGATCGCCTGCAGGGAGATTCCGGTGGTCTCGCGCAGCGACAGCACGGCGATGGCCGTGACCACGCAGGCGATCACGATGTAGATCGCGATCGGCAGCCAGGAGCCGAAGTCGCGCAGCCACTGGATCGCTAGGATCGGGGCGAGCGAGCCGGCGAGGATGGCCGTCACCTGCGAGCCCAGCGAGACGCCCGAGTAGCGCATGCGCGTCGGGAACAGCTCCGCCATCACGGCCGGCTGCGGTGCGTACATGAACGCGTGGAAGCAGAGCCCGATCGTCACCGCCAGCACGATCAGCACCGGGTTGAGGGTGTCGAACAGCGGGAAGGCGAAGAACGCCCACGTCGCGCTGAGGATCGCGCCGGTCAGGTACACGGGCTTGCGGCCCCAGCGGTCGGCGAGCCGGCCGAGCTGCGGGATGACCGCGAAGTGCACCACGTGTGCGATCAGCAGCGCCAGCAGCAGCTGGCTGGTGTCGTACTCGTGCACGGTCTTGAGGTACACGATCGTGAAGCTGACGACGATGTAGTAGACGATGTTCTCCGCGAACCGGAGGCCCATGGCCTGCACGATGCCGACCGGGTAGCGGCGCAGCACCTCGACGACGCCGTAGGAGGTGGCCTTCTCGGTCTCGACCTGGGCCTTCGCCTCCAGGAAGATCGGCGCCTCCTCCACGTGACGGCGGATGTAGTAGCCGACGAGGACGATCACGGCGGACAGCCAGAACGCGATGCGCCAGCCCCACTCGAGGAACGCGGCGGAGCTCATGACCCACGAGCTCACGAGCAGCACGAGCGTGGCGAGCAGGTTGCCCACCGGGACGGCGGCCTGCGGCCAGCTCGACCAGAACGCGCGCGAGCGGTCGGGGCTCTGCTCCGCGACCAGCAGTACCGCGCCGCCCCACTCGCCGCCGACCGCGAAGCCCTGGATGAACCGCAGGGCCACGAGCATCGCGGGGGCCCAGTAGCCGATGCTCTGGAACCCGGGCAGGCAGCCCATCAGGAACGTCGCGGCGCCGACGATGATGATCGTGGCCTGCAGGGTGGGCTTGCGGCCGAAGCGGTCGCCGATCTGCCCGAACACGATGCCGCCGAGCGGGCGCGCGATGAAGCCGACCGCGTAGGTGACGAAGGCGGCGATGATGCCGTCCAGCGGGGATCCGGTCGCGGGGAAGAAGTAGGTGCCGAACACCAGGCTCGCGGCGGTGGCGTAGAGGAAGAACTCGTACCACTCGACGACGGTGCCGGCCATGGAGGCCGCGACGACGCGCTTGAGCTTCGACGGGGGTGCGGCGGTCGGGGATGCAGCAGTGGGGGATGCCATGTCTCTCCTTCGGGTGTCGACGGTGACACCTCCCGACCAGTGTCGGCGGGCGCTGAGGCTGCAGCAATGCCCAGTCACGCGCAGCCCCTGTGCATAATTGCAGAATGGAGGCGACGAGGCGACCCCGGGCTGACGACCTGCTCGTGCTGCTCGCGGTCGCCCGCACCGGTCGCTACACGAGCGCCGCGACGCACCTCGGCCTCGACCACACCACGGTCGCCCGGCGCATCGCCGCCCTGGAAGACGCCCTCGGCGGACGGGTCGTGGCTCAGTCCGCATCCGGATGGGAGCTCACCGACCTCGGGCGCACCGCCGCCGAGACCGGAGGACGCATCGAGGCCGCACTATCGCAGCTCGACGACGGCGGCGACGACACCCCCGACCCGGTCGCGGGCGTCGTGCGGATGTCGGCCACGGACGGCTTCAGCGCCTACATCGCGGCGCCCGCCATCGCCGACCTGCGCCTCGAGCATCCGCGGCTGACCGTCGAGATCGTCGCCGCGACGCGGCGGGCGGCCGAGCACCGCGCCGGGCTCGACCTGGAGGTGGTGGTCGGCGCACCCCAGACCCGCAGAGCCCACGCGGTGAAGCTCGGCACCTACACGCTCGGCATGTACGCCTCGCGCGACTACCTCGCGCGCACGGGCACGCCGGCCACGCGGGAGGAGCTGGAGCGGCATCGCCTGGTGTACTTCGTCGACTCGATGCTGCAGGTGGACGCACTCGACCTCCCGCGCCGGCTCGTGCCCGGGATGCAGGACGGCCTCACGTCGACGAACGTGTTCGTGCACGTGGAGGCGACCAGGGCGGGCGCGGGCATCGGGCTGCTGCCGTGCTTCGCCGCCGACCGCCACGACGACCTGGTGCGACTGCTGCCGTCGGTGTTCGCCGAGAAGCTGCCGTACTACATGGTCGCCCGGCCCGAGTCGCTGCGGCTCCCCGCGGTCGCCGCCCTCGCCGACGCGCTGCGCGCCCGCACCCGCGCCTCCCGGGCGATGCTCGACGGCCTCACCGCGTGAGCGTCGCGCGGGCGTCCTTCGTCAGCAGGTACAGCGTGCGGCGCTCTCCGGGAAAGCCCGTGAAGCCGAAGCGCTCGTAGAAGGGCACGACCTCGTCGCTGATCGCGTGCACCAGGACGGCGTGGATGCCGATCGTGGCCGCGGCCTCCAGCGCACGGAGGGTCGCGTGCTGCAGCAGCGAGGCCCCGAGCCCGAGCCCCGAGAACTCCTGATCGACGGCGAGCCGACCGAGGAGCACGACCGGCACGGACGACGGCATCCCTGCCGACACCGGACGGGGACCCTCGGCACGGTCGAGCGAACTCGCGGACAGACAGTAATACCCGGCCACCCGGCCCTCGCGCGTGACCGAGACCATGGTGCGCGATGCGCCGCTCTTCTCGTTGCGACGCGCGCGCCCGCGGAGCCAGATATCGAGGCTCTCCACCCCGCACCGGAAGTCGGCGAGCGCGTCGCCCACGGCGAGCGGCCGCGGCGTGAGGAACTCAGTCAACGAACACAGATTCCCGGTCCAGGAGCGTGCGCAGCCCGTCGATGGACCGCGCCGGGCGGTCCATCACCTCGATGAATGCGTCGAAGCGCACCATGTCGACGAGCATCCTGCGGTCGCGCTGGATCACCTCTTCCGCCCGCTCCACGAGGGCCGCAGCGGAGAAGTCGGTCACCGTACGACCCTCGATGGCAGCCGCCTCCTCGATCGCCGCTTTTTGCTCCGAGGTGACGCGGAACTCCAGGCGGGCGTTCTTCAGGGGAGTACTCATCACCCCAGTGTACGGCAGATCACCGTACGGTCAGGCGAGCCCGAGAGACAGGAGCTCGGCGGGGTCGAGCATGCGCGAGCGGATGAGGAACCGCAGACCCGTCGGGCCCTCCACGCTGAAGCCGGCGCCGCGACCGGGGACCACGTCGATCGTGAGGTGCGTGTACTTCCAGTACTCGAACTGCGACGCCGACATGAACACCTCCACGGGCTCGGTCAGCCCCACGTCGAGCCGTCCGAGCAGCACATCGCCCGGACCGGTGAGGAACATCCCCACGGGGTAGCACATGGGCGCGGAGCCGTCGCAGCAGCCGCCCGACTGGTGGAACATGAGCGGACCGTGCTGCGCGGTCAGTTCACGCACGAGTGCGGCCGCGGGCTCCGTCACCGCGACCCGCTCGGGGGTGCTCGCCGTCATGTGCTCGTCCTTCCGTGGTGCCCGGTCGTCGAGCGAGACCCCGCCGCTCGCGCGTCGCTCGCTCGACGACCGGAGTATCCCGGGCGGACGCTGCCGCGCCCGCCCGGGAGGCGGATCAGAAGAAGCCCATCGGGCCCTCGGCGTACGACACCAGGAGGTTCTTCGTCTGCTGGTAGTGGTCGAGCATCATCTTGTGGTTCTCCCGGCCGACGCCAGACTGCTTGTACCCGCCGAACGCGGCGTGCGCCGGGTACTGGTGGTACGTGTTCGTCCACACCCGGCCGGCCTCGATCGCCCGGCCGGCGCGGTAGGCCGTGTCGCCGCTGCGGCTCCACACCCCCGCGCCGAGACCGTACAGGGTGTCGTTGGCGATCGAGATCGCGTCGGCGAAGTCGTCGAACGAGGTGACCGACAGCACAGGGCCGAAGATCTCCTCCTGGAAGATGCGCATGTCGTTCGTGCCCTCGAACACGGTCGGCTGCACGTAGAACCCGTCGCTCAGGTCGCCGCCGAGGTCGGCCCGCTCACCGCCCGCGAGCAGTCGCGCCCCGCCCTGCTTCCCGATGTCGATGTAGCTGAGGATCTTCTCCAGCTGGTCGTTCGACGCCTGCGCGCCGATCATCGTCGCCGGGTCGAGCGGGTTGCCCTGCACGACCTTCTTCACCCGCTCCAGCCCGTCGGCGAGGAAGCCGTCGTAGATCGAGCGCTGGATGAGCGCCCGCGACGGGCACGTGCACACCTCGCCCTGGTTCAGCGCGAACATCGTGAAGCCCTCGAGCGCCTTGTCGTAGAACGGGTCGGTCGTGGAGCGCGCGACGTCTTCGAAGAACACGTTCGGGCTCTTGCCTCCCAGTTCCAGCGTCACCGGGATGAGGTTCTGCGACGCGTACTGCATGATCAGCCGCCCGGTCGTGGTCTCGCCCGTGAACGCCACCTTGCGGATGCGCTTGTGCTGCGCGAGCGGCGCCCCGGCCTCGATGCCGAACCCGTTCACGATGTTCACGACGCCGGCCGGGATGAGGTCGCCGATCAGGTCGAACAGGAACAGGATCGAGGCGGGGGTCTGCTCGGCCGGCTTGATGACGATGCAGTTGCCCGCGGCGAGCGCCGGCGCCAGCTTCCACACGGCCATCAGGATCGGGAAGTTCCACGGGATGATCTGTCCGACCACGCCCAGCGGCTCGTGGAAGTGGTACGCGACGGTGTTCTCGTCGAGCTGGCTGATGCCGCCCTCCTGCGCCCGCAGGACCCCGGCGAAGTAACGGAAATGGTCGATCGCGAGGGGGATGTCGGCGGCGAGGGTCTCCCGCACGGGCTTGCCGTTCTCCCAGGTCTCGGCGACCGCGATGGCCTCCAGGTGCTGCTCCATCCGGTCGGCGATGCGGTTCAGCAGCACCGAACGCTCGGCGGGGCTGGTCTTGCCCCAGGTGGCGAATGCCCTCCACGCCACGTCGACCGCGCGGTCGACGTCTTCGCTCGTGCCGCGGCCCACCTCGGTGAAGGGCTTGCCGTTGACCGGGCTGATGTTCTCGAAGTACTGGCCCTTCACGGGCTCGACGAACTCGCCGCCGATGTAGTGCCCGTAGCGGGGGCGATAGGTGGCCACGGCACCGGGCTGCCCCGGAGCGGCGTAGGCGAGGGACACGTCTTCTTCGACGATGGTCATGGGGTCTCCTTCGACGGGTGGGCCGCGGCCTCGATGCTCAGCGGCTGTCTCCGACGGTAGGCGGCTCCCCGTTGCAGCCCCGTGCGCAACGTTGCAGGAGGTTGCAGCCTCAGGGGAGCGCGGCGAGGAAGGCGCGGAACCGCTCGGCCATCGCCCCCGGTACCTCGGCGATCGTGAAGTGCCCGCCGTGCTCGAGCCGCTCGAACACGCGCAGGTCGCGGTAGTAGCCGCGGGCGAGCCCCTCGGGGTAGTCGTGCTCGTGGCGCTGGATGAACACCGCGGCGGGTACCGTGACCGGCGGCATCGGAGCGGGAGTGTCGGCGCCCTCGTAGTACGGCCGGAAGGAGCTCGCGATGCTCTGCGTGACCCAGTAGATCATCGCCTCGGTGAGGATGCGGTCGCGCGAGATCACGGCCTCCACGGCCGCCGGGTCGTCGCCGTCGGTGTCGGCCCACTCCGACAGCTTCTCGGCGATCCACGCGAGCAGCCCCGCCGGGGAGTCGTTGAGCGCCGCGGCCAGCGTGTCGGGCCGCGCCCACTGCACGTGCCCGTACGACCCGTTCGGTCCGTGCTCGGCGTCGAGCCGGGCGAAGAACGCCTGCACCTCCGGGTCGTCGCTGGCCGCCCGCTCCTCCGGCGTGCCGAAGTGCGCATGGGTCGCGACGATGCCCGCCACCTGCTCGGGGTATGACGCGGCGATCAGATCGCTCACGTTCGCCGAGACGTCTTCGCCGTAGGTGACGTAGGAGTCGTAGCCCAGCACCTCGGTCATCAGCCGGTGCATCGTGGCGGCGAAGCGCCGCTCGTCGGCCGGACCGTCGGCGTAGGGCTGCGAGAACGCGAAACCGGGCAGGCTGGCGACCACCACGTGGACGTCGTCGAGGACCGCCGCGGCGTCGAGCTGCAGCGCGAACGTGTGCGGCCAGCCGTGCATGAGGAGCAGCGCCGGGGCGTCGGGCCGCTCGGAGCGCAGGTGCGCGAAGTGGATGTCGGTGCCGTCGACCTCGGCGAGGAACTGCGGGAAGCCGTTGAGCCACTCCTCCCGCGCCCGCCAGTCCCACTCCGCCCAGGACTGCACGAGCTCGCGCAGCCAGGCCGCGTTCATGCCGGAGCGCATGCGCCGGGGCGAGTCGTCGAGCAGCCGCGCGCGTCGAAGGCGGGCGCGCAGATCGTCGAGCACCTCGTCGGACACGTGCACGCGGAACGGACGGATCTCGGTCATGCCCGGACGCTACGCGGGGCCACCGACAGCGCGTTCGATGCGGGTGACCAGGCCCGCCCGCCGCGGCGAGCGCGCGGGCAGCATCTCCAGCGCGAGCCGCAGCACCTCCGCGTCTTCCCGCCCCTCGGGGATGTCCGCGTACGCGAGCAGCACGTCGAGACTCGCCTCCGACAGCATCGCCTCCCGGAGCGCCGCGCGCACGGTGTCGCGGAACTCCTCCACGCCCGGTGAGGTCGACTCGGGCAGCACGGCGCCGCGGTAGGCGGTGAGCGCGACGCGGTGGGCGCCGCGGTCGAGCAGCGACAGCACGTCGTGGGCGTCGGTCTCGAGCGGCACGGGCAGCCGGTACGGGCGGGACTCGGGCACCAGGTCGGGAGCCGCGCGCTCCAGCACCTTCCGCAGCCGCACCATCTCCGGGCGCAGGGTGTCGGGCGACACGTCGGGCCCGTACACCAGCTCGCACAGCCGTTCGGCGGAGAGCCCCTGCCGGTGCACCGCGAGCATCAGGAGGATGGCGGCGTGCCGCGCGCTCAGCTCGATCACCGCCTCCTCGTGCGCGGACTCCGTCTCCAGCCGCGCGCGGTCGCGGCCGAGCACGTGCAGCCGCGCGCGGGCGGTCGCCGTCGCTCGGGGCTTCGGGGAGGGACGGCCGCGCGGGGATTCGGCGCGCCGCCGCAGCCGGGCCACCATCAGCTCGGACTCGACGGCACGGGCGGTCGCGTCAACGAGCAGCCGGGCCTGCGGGGTGACGACCTCGGCGCCGCCGGTGATGTCGATCACGCCGAGCACCCGCTGGGTCTCCGGGTCGCGCACGGGCGCCGCGCTGCACGACCACGGGTGCACGAGCCGGTTGTAGTGCTCGGCGCCGCGGATCTGCACCGACTGCCCGAGGGCGAGCGCGGTGCCCGGTGCGCTGGTGCCCACGGCGGCCTCCGACCAGTTCGCCCCCGCCACGAAGCCCATGCCGTCGGTGAGCGAGCGCAGCTGCGCGTCGCCCTCGATCCACAGCAGCCGCCCGGCCTGGTCGCCGACGGCGATCACGACCCCGGAGTCCTCCGAGGAGCCCGGCAGCAGCAGGGCACGGATCAGGTCCATCGCGGAGGCGAGCGGATGCGCGAGGCGGTACTCCTCCAGCTCCTCGGCGTGCAGGTCGAGCGGCGGAAGCCCTTCCGGTCCGACGCGACCCCGCCATGACCGCTCCCACGACTCCCGGACGAGCGGGCGCACCTCCTGCAGGCGGCGGTCGTCGAGGTTCCCGGCGATCAGCTCCTCGTGCGCACGCTCGACGAGCAGGCGCGGGGCCTCGGGGAGAGACCCGTGGGTTCCCTGCCACGGTGCAGACACGCGATCTCCTTCGTCGAGAACGGGCGTGCCCTCAGTGTAGGAGCGTTGGACCTGCGGCGGAATATCGCCTCGCGCCCCCGCGGGACTCCTCCCGGGCAGGGGCTCGAAGGCTCAGCGGAGCAGGCCCGCGACCAGGGCGTCGATCACGGCATCGGTCGAGGCGTCGGGGTCGATCGGGGTGGTGAGGCGGTCGAGCAGGAGGCCGTCGATCGCGTAGTGGAACAGGGCGATCTCCGCGCGTCCGCCGGGCAGGCCCGCCGCGGTGTTGAAGGCCACGTCGGCGTCGAAGCCCGCGCGCTGCCACGCGCCGAGCACGGCCGCGAGCTCGGGGCGCCGGGCGCTCTCCAGGCGCAGCTCGAACAGGGCGAGCGTCACGTCGCGGTCGCCGGTGAGCCGACGCACGATGTCGCGCACGTAGTCGGCGAACAGCGCGGGGCCGGGGGTGCCGGCGGCGCGACGCTCCAGATCCTCGGGGGTCGGAGCGAGCCGTTCCCCGATGCGGTCGACGAGTCCTTCGATCAGGGCCTCGCGGCTGCGGAAGTAGTTCGACGTGGTCCCGGTGGGCACCTGCGCCTCGACGTCGACGGCCCGGTGGGTGAGTCCGCGCGAGCCCTCGCGGGCCAGCACCGTCAGCCCGGCGTCGGCGATCACGCGGCGACGCGACTCGTTCTTGACCATGCCTCGACCCTAGCGCAATCACTACGGCTGTTGTAGTCTCAACCGCGACAGATGTAGTGATTGGAGAATCATGCGAGAACTCGTGTACTACGTGGCCGTCACGCTCGACGGCTTCATCGCCGGCCCGGGCGGAAAGTTCGACGCCTTCCTCGTCGAGGGCGACCACATGGACGGCATCAACGCCCGGTTCGCCGACACGATCCCCACGGTCGCCGCCGAGGCGCTGGGCATCGAGCAGCGCAACGACGTGTTCGACACCGTGCTGATGGGCTGGAACACCTATCAGGTGGGCGGCCTGCCGAGCCCGTACCGGCACCTGCGCCAGATCGTGTTCAGCCGCGCGCACACGGCCGAGGCCGAGAACCTGGAGGTGACGGCGGAAGACCCGGTCGAGGTCGTTCGCCGGCTCAAGCAGGAGGACGGCGGTGCGATCTGGCTGTGCGGAGGCGGCGCCCTCGCGGCCACCCTCGCCGACGAGATCGACCGGCTCGTGCTCAAACGCCAGCCGCTCCTCTTCGGCTCGGGCATCCCCCTCTTCGGCGAGCGCCCGTATCGCCCCGAGCGGTTCGACGCCGTGGAGACGACCGCGTACGAGTCCGGCGTCGTGTTCTCGGAATTCGAGAGGCGCCGCGAGAACTGAGCGCCCGGCGGCCCGGAGGGCGGGTCCCATACCCCCTCCCGGCCGCCCTGGCAATGGCGTTCTCCGAATCCGTCCCGCTTCCTATCGTGAGGTCACACCCACGAGTCAGGAGAGACGCCATGAACGTCGAGACCCCCATCCCCACTGGCTCCCCGCAGCGCACGCAGACGCCTCCGTCCGCCGGTGCCGCTGAGCAGTCCTGCGAGCGGATCGACTTCGACAGATATGTCGTCGACCCCGCCTCGCCCGTGGGTTACATTGACGTCGTGCCGCCCCTCTACGTCTGCTACCTCGGTCACCCCTATGCGCGCGCCGTCGAGGTCGCGCAGGTCTACGAGTTCGACCACGCCGTCGGCATCGTCAGCGCCATGGCCGCCGGTTCGCGCCACCACGCCCTCGCCGGATGAGCCGCGAGATCTGGCCGGGCGAGGCCTACCCGCTGGGCGCGACGTTCGACGGACAGGGCACCAACTTCGCCCTCTTCAGCGAGGGCGCGGAGAGCGTGGAGCTCTGCCTGTTCGACGACGACGGCACCGAGACCCGGGTGCCGCTCACCGAGGTCGACGCGTACGTGTGGCACGGCTACCTGCCCACCGTGCAGCCGGGGCAGCTGTACGGTTATCGCGTGCACGGCCCGCACGACCCCGCGCAGGGTCGGCGCTTCAACCCGAACAAGCTGCTGCTCGACCCCTACGCCAAGGCCGTCGCCGGCGACATCGACTGGGGGCAGTCGCTGTTCGGCTACGACTTCGGCGACCCCGACTCCCGCAACGACGACGACTCCGCCGCCGCGATGGTGAAGGGCGTCGTGATCAACCCGTTCTTCGAGTGGGCGGGCGACCGTCGCCTCAAGACCCCGTACGCCGAGACCGTGATCTACGAGGCGCACGTGAAGGGCCTCACCCAGCGTCACCCCGAGATCCCGGAGGAGCTGCGCGGCACCTACGCCGGCATCGCCCACCCCGCCGTCGTCGAGCACCTGCAGCGCCTCGGCGTCACCGCGCTGGAGCTCATGCCCGTGCACCAGTTCGTCAACGACTCGGTGCTGCAGGACAAGGGTCTGTCGAACTACTGGGGCTACAACACCCTCGGGTTCTTCGCCCCGCACAACGCCTATTCGGCGACCGGTCAGCACGGCCAGCAGGTGCAGGAATTCCGCGCCATGGTGCGCACCCTGCACGAGGCCGGCATCGAGGTCATCCTCGACGTGGTCTACAACCACACCGCCGAGGGCAACCACCTCGGGCCCACCCTCTCGATGCGCGGGATCGACAACGAGGCGTACTACCGCCTGGAAGAGGACCGCCGCTACTACACCGACTACACCGGCACCGGGAACAGCCTCAACGCCGGCAACCCGCACGCCCTGCAACTGCTCATGGACTCGCTGCGCTACTGGGTCACGGAGATGCACGTCGACGGGTTCCGCTTCGACCTCGCCTCCACGCTCGCCCGCGAGTTCTACGACGTCGACCGCCTCGCCGCGTTCTTCGAGCTCGTGCAGCAGGATCCGGTGGTGTCGCAGGTCAAGCTGATCGCCGAGCCGTGGGACGTGGGGCCCGGCGGCTATCAGGTGGGCAACTTCCCGCCGCAGTGGTCGGAGTGGAACGGCAAGTACCGCGACACCGTGCGCGACTTCTGGCGCGGCGAACCGCAGGCGCTGGGCGAGTTCGCGGCCCGGCTCACCGGATCGGCCGACCTGTACGAGCACTCCGGACGGCGGCCGGTCGCGTCGATCAACTTCGTCACCGCGCACGACGGCTTCACGCTGCGCGACCTCGTGTCGTACAACGACAAGCACAACGAGGACAACGGCGAGGACAACAACGACGGCGAATCGCACAACCGCTCCGACAACAACGGCGTCGAGGGCCCGACCGACGACGTCGAGGTGAACCGGCGGCGAGCGCGCCAGCAGCGCAACTTCCTCGCCACGCTGCTGCTGTCGCAGGGCGTGCCGATGATCTCGCACGGCGACGAGCTGGGGCGCACGCAGCACGGCAACAACAACGGCTACGCGCAGGACAACGAGCTCACCTGGATCGACTGGGACGCCGCCGACCTGCCGCTCGTGGAGTTCACCGCCGCGGTCGCACGACTCCGGCGCGAGCACCCGACCTTCCGCCGCAGCCGCTTCTTCGACGGGCGACCGGCGAGCGCGGACGACGGCGAGCGGATCCCGGATGTCGTCTGGCTGCGGCCCGATGGCGGCCCGATGGCACCGGAGGACTGGGACTCGGGCTTCGGACGCTCGGTGGGGATGTTCCTCAACGGCCGCGGCATCCGCGAGAACGACCGCCGCGGCCGCCCGGTGGAGGACGTGAACTTCCTGGTGTACTTCAACAGCGGAGACGAACCCGTCGAGCTGGTGCTGCCCGACGAACGCCACGGCCGCGAGTGGTCGGTGGCCGTCGACACCGCCGGCGAGATCGACGACACCCGTCCGCTCGATGCCCGCGCCGCGATCCCGCTGGAGGGCAAGGCCATGATCGTGCTGCGCGAGATCGACGGCGAACCCCTCGCGACCGACGACTCCGTGGACGCCTCGCTCCGCTCGCAGAGCGAGCAGGCCGACGCATGACCCGACGGCCACTGTCGACGTACCGCCTGCAGATCAGCCGGGATCTCCCGCTCGACGCGGCGGCCGAGCTCGCGCCGTACCTCGCCGACCTCGGGGCCTCGTGGGTGTACGTCTCGCCGCTGCTCGCGGCCGTGCACGGCTCCACCCACGGGTACGACGTGGTCGACCACACCCGCGTGGACGCGGACCGCGGCGGCGAGGCCGGTCTCGAGCGCTTCGCCGCGGCCGCGCACGACGCGGGGCTGGGCGTGCTGGTCGACATCGTGCCCAACCACGTGGGCGTCGCGGTGCCGCGACAGAACCCGTGGTGGTGGGAGGTGCTGCGGCTCGGGCGGCAGACCAGGCGCGCGGCGGCCTTCGACATCGACTGGGCGGCCGGCGGCGGACGGATCCTGCTGCCGCTGCTCGGCTCCGCGCCCGACGAGGCCCGCGCGAACGGCGAGCTCGTGGTCGACGCGACCCCGGCCGCCGACGCCCCCGACGGCGTGCTGCGCTACTTCGAGCACGAGCTGCCCCTCGCCCCCGGCACCACCGCGCTCGCGGACGACCTGCCGCGACTGCTCGCCGCCCAGCACTACGAGCTGCGGTACTGGGAGGACCAGAACACCGACCTCACCTACCGGCGCTTCTTCGCCGTGTCCGAGCTGGCCGGGGTGCGCGTGGAACTGCCGGACGTGTTCGCCGACTCGCACCGCGAGATCCTGCGCTGGCTGCGCGAGGGCCTCGCGGACGGGCTCCGCGTCGACCACCCGGACGGCCTGGTCGACCCGGGCGGCTACCTGGAGCAGCTGGCCGACGCGACCGGTCGCGCGTACACCCTCGTGGAGAAGATCCTCGAGCCGGGCGAGGCGCTGCCGGCCTGGTGGCGCACGGACGGCACCACGGGATACGACGCGCTGGCCGAGCTGGACCGGCTGTTCGTCGACCGCGACGGCGTGGCCGCACTCGACCGCCTGGACGCACGACTGCGCGCCGAGACGGGGCTTCCGCCCGCGCCGGCGTGGCCCGACCTGATCCACGACACGAAGCGGATGATCGCGGACACCCTGCTGGTCGCGGAGGTGCGGCGCCTGGTGCGCACCCTGCCGCGCGGCATCGTGCACGCCGACGACGCCCTCGCCGAGCTGGTCGCGTGCTTCCCGGTGTATCGCGCCTATCTGCCGGAGGGCAGCGAGCACCTGCGCGCGGCGTTCGCGGAGGCGCGGCGGCGGCGGCCCGACCTCGACGCGGCGTTCACCGAGCTCGAACCCCTGCTGAGGGACACGTCGCTGGAGGTCGCGCAGCGGTTCCCCCAGGTGACCGGCGCTGTCATGGCGAAGGGCGTGGAGGACACCGCGTTCTACCGGTACACGCGGCTGGGCACGCTCACGGAGGTCGGGGCCGACCCGTCGATCCCCGCGGTCACGGTCGAGGAGTTCCACGAGGCGCAGCGGGCCCGGCTCGCCGCCTGGCCGTACTCGATGACCACGCTCTCCACGCACGACACCAAGCGCTCGGAAGACGTCCGGGCGCGGCTCGCGGTGCTGTCCGAGGTCCCGGAGCGATGGGCCGAGGTGCTGGAGGAGCTGCGCGCCGTGGCGACCACGGGCCACGGTCCGCTCGACGCCCTGCTGTGGCAGGCCGCGGTCGGCGCCTGGCCGATCCCGTCCGAGCGTCTGCTGGCGTACGCCACCAAGGCCGCGCGCGAGGCGGCGGAGCGCACCACCTGGCAGCGCCCCGACGCCGCGTTCGAGGAGGGTCTCGCGGCCGTCGCCCAGGCCGTCGAGGGCGACGCCGCCCCGATCCTCGACCGCTTCGTCGCGGAGATCGCGGGCCATGGCCGCTCGAACTCGCTCGCCGCCAAGCTGCTGCAGCTCACCGGCCCCGGCGTGCCCGACGTGTATCAGGGCTCCGAGCTGTGGGACCTGTCGCTGGTCGACCCCGACAACCGTCGTCCGGTCGACTTCGCGCTGCGGGCGCGGATGCTGAGGGAGCTGGATGCCGAGGTCGCCCGCGGCATCCTCCCGCCGATCGACGACTCCGGCGCCGCGAAGCTCCTGGTCACCTCCCGGGCGCTGCGCCTGCGCCGCGACAACCCGGAGCTGTTCCGCTTCTACCGCCCGGCCGTGGTCGAGGGGGCGGCCGCCGCGCATGCCGTCGCGGTGCACCGCGGCGGGGCGACCGCGATCGCGACGCGGTTGCCCGTGGGCCTCGCGCGGCGCGGCGGCTGGGGCGACACCGTGATGATGCGGCCGGACATCCCCGGGACCGACCTGCTGACCGGGCGCCGCATCGCCCCGGGGCCCGTGCGGCTGGCCGAGCTGCTGGACACGTATCCCGTGGCGCTCATCGAGCTCGCGCGGTGAGGGGGATACGGTCGTGATGGAGGTGTGGGCTCCGCGGGCACGGCGGATGCGGCTGCGTCGGCTCGCGGCCGACGGCACCGCGACCGACACGGAGCTCACGGCTGCGGCCGACGGCTGGTGGCGGGGCGACGGCATCCTGGCGGACGGCGAGCGCTACGGCTTCCTGATCGACGACGACGACCACCTGCGCCCCGACCCCCGGTCGCGGCGGCAGCCGGGCGGCGTGCACGAGGCCTCGGCCGCGTTCGACCCCGCCGCGTTCGCGTGGACCGACAGCGACTGGACCGGGAGGCAGCTCGCGGGCGGGCTGATCTACGAGCTGCACCTGGGCACGTTCACACCCGAGGGCACGCTCGACGCGGCGGTCGCCCGGCTGGACCATCTGGTGGAGCTCGGCGTGACCCACGTCGAGCTGCTGCCCGTGAACGCCGTCAACGGGCGGTGGAACTGGGGCTACGACGGCGTGCTCTGGTTCGCGGTGCACGAGGAGTACGGCGGCCCGGCGGCGTATCAGCGCTTCGTGGACGCCGCGCACGCCCGGGGCCTCGCCGTGGTGCAGGACGTCGTGTACAACCACCTCGGCCCGAGCGGCAACTACCTGCCCCTGTTCGGTCCGTACCTGCGCGAGGGCGACAGCACCACGTGGGGCGACTCGGTCGACCTCGACGAGCCGGCCGTGCGGGCGTACATCATCGACAACGCCCTGATGTGGCTGCGCGACTTCCACGTCGACGGCCTGCGGCTCGACGCCGTGCACGCCCTGCACGACACCCGGCCCGTGCATCTGCTGCGCGAGCTGTCGGAGCGGGTCGACGCGCTGTCGGCGCAGCAGAACCGGCCGCTCACGCTGATCGCCGAGTCCGACCTCAACGACCCGACGCTGATCCTGCCGCGCGAGGCCGGAGGGTACGGGCTCACCGCGCAGTGGTCGGACGACTGGCACCACGCGGTGCACGTCGCGCTCACCGGCGAGACCACGGGCTACTACGAGGACTTCGCATCGCCGGAGGCCGTGGCGAAGGTCACCGACCGGGGCTTCTTCCACGACGGCACGTTCTCCACGTTCCGCGACCGCCCGCACGGAGCGCCGATCCCGCCCGAGGTCCCGTCGTGGCGGCTGGTGACCTTCGCGCAGGATCACGACCAGGTCGGGAACAGGGCGGCGGGCGACCGGCTCTCCGCCACGCTCCCGCCCGATCGCCTCGCGGTCGCCGCGGTGCTCACGCTCACGGCCCCGGGCACGCCCATGCTGTTCATGGGCGAGGAGTGGGGGGCGACCACGCCCTGGCAGTTCTTCACCTCGCACCCGGAGCCGGAGCTGGGCCGCGCGGTCGCCGAGGGCCGCACGGCCGAGTTCGCGCGCATGGGGTGGGATCCGGCGGCGGTGCCCGACCCGCAGGACCCCGGCACCTTCGCCCGCTCGCACCTGGACTGGGCGGAGGTCGAGCGACCGGAGCACACGCGACTGCTGCGTCTGTACCGCGACCTCGCGCGACTGCGCCGGGAGCGGCCGGAGCTGACGGAGCCCGACACGACGCACGCGAGGGTCGAGGTGCGCGCCACCGACGGCCGCCCGGAGCATCGCGTGTACCGCATCGACCGGGGGGCGCTGTCGGTGCTGGTGAACCTCTCCCCCGCCCGGGCGGTCTTCGCGGTCGCGGACGAGGCGGTGGAGCTCGTGTCGACCGGAGCCCACACGCGCGCGGACGGCCTGCTCACGCTGCCGCCGGACAGTGCCGCAGTCGTGGGTCCGCCGCTGCACTGAGCCCCGCGTGGGGAGGGGCGGTCAGCCGCGGGCGGCCCACCATTCGCGCAGGCGCTGCTCGGCGACCTCCGGCCCGAGCACGCCCTCGTCGAGGCGCAGGTCGAGCAGGAACTTGTACGCCTCGCCCACCTCGCGGCCCGGGCGGATGCCCAGCACCTCCTGGATGCGGTTGCCGTCGAGCTCCGGGCGGATCGCGTCGAGCTCCTCCTGCTCGCGCAGCGCCGAGATGCGCGACTCGATGTCGTCGTAGGCCGCGGAGAGCCGGGCGGCTTTGCGCTTGTTGCGCGTGGTCACGTCGGCCCTGGTGAGGATGTGGAGGCGCTCCAGCAGGTCGCCCGCGTCGCGCACGTACCGGCGCACGGCCGCGTCCGTCCAGGTGCCCTCCGCGTAGCCGAAGAACCGCAGGTGCAGCTCGATCAGGGCGGCGACGGCGTCGGTCGTGGCGGTGTCGAAGCGCAGGGCCTGCAGGCGCTTGCGGGCCATGCGCGCGCCGACCACGTCGTGGTGGTGGAAGGTCACGGCCCCGCCCGGTTCGAGCTTGCGGGTGCGCGGCTTGCCGATGTCGTGCAGGAGGGCGGCGATGCGCAGCGGCACGTCGGGCGCGGCGCCGGGGTGCCGGGTGTGCTCCAGCGCGATCGCCTGGCGCAGCACCGTGAGCGAGTGCTCGTACACGTCTTTGTGGTGGTGGTGCTCGTCGACCTCGAGGCGCAGCTCGCTGACCTCGGGCAGGAACTCCTCGATAAGGCCGGTGTCGACCAGCACGCGGATGCCGCGCACGGGGTCGTCGGTCTGCATCAGCCGCACGAGCTCGGACTGGATGCGCTCGGGGCTGACGATCGCCAGGGTCTCGCGGAGCTCGGTGATCGCGGCGGCGGTGTCGTCGTCGACGCGGAAGCCGAGCTGGGCGCTGAAGCGGGCGGCCCGCAGCATGCGCAACGGGTCGTCGCCGAACGACACCCGCGGGTCGGCGGGCGTGCGGAGGACCCCGGCCACCAGATCCTCCACGCCTCCGGTCGGGTCGATCAGCTTCACCGCCGGCACCTGGAGGGCCATCGCGTTCACGGTGAAGTCGCGCCGCACGAGGTCGCCGTCGATCGTGTCGCCGAACTCGACCGTGGGCTTGCGGGTGACCCCGTCGTAGCTGTCGGCGCGGTACGTCGTGATCTCGACCTGCTCGCCCTGCACGCGCGCGCCGATCGTTCCGAACGCTCGACCGATGTCCCAGTGCGCCGAGGCCACGGGCTTCACGATCGCGAGGATCTGGTCGGGCGAGGCGTTCGTGGTGAAGTCGAGGTCGTGCGTCTCCCGGCCGAGCAGGGCGTCGCGCACCGGTCCGCCCACGACGGCGAGCTCGAACCCGGCCTCGGCGAACGCCTGCGCGAGGGTGCGGACGACGGGATTCTCGGCGAGCGCGCCGAGACGGGCGAGGCCGTCGGCCATGTTGAGCATGGGTTCCAGCGTACCGGGGCGCCCGCGTTCACCTCCCCGTCGTCTCGGCGTCAGGTGACGGTCATCCGGCTTCGATGGGCTGGACGGGCCCCGTGCGGCTGAGCACGGAACCCCACCCACGAAGGACTGACATGACCTCCCCCACCCCTGCGGTGCGGTGGCGGCGTCGCGGACTCACGTCCGTCGCGCTGCTCGCCGTGCTCGGCGGCGCCGTCGTCGCTCCCGCGGCCCTCGCCGCACCCGACCCCGAGGTGCCCACCGGCTCGCTCATCACCGGCGACACCGCCTGGCACTATCTCGACGACGGCACCGACCCGTCGCCCGCCCCGGCCGCCCTGCGCGACTGGACCCTGCCCGCCTTCGACGACAGCGCCTGGAAGACCGCTCCGGGCAGCTTCGGCGCGAAGAACGGCAAGCTCGGCGCTGTCGGGCCGCAGACGCCGAAGACGCTCCTGAACCACTACCTCGACGGGGTGAAGGCGCCCACGGTCCCGACGTACTTCTTCCGCACCACGTTCGAGCTCGGGGCCGGCGTCGCCGAGCAGGTCGCAGCCCTGCAGAGCACCGTCACCTACGACGACGCGCTCGTCGTGTGGATCAACGGCACGGAGGTCGCGCGCTACGTCGACGGCCGCATCACCGACACCACCAACGTCGAGTACGCGGGCGACTCCAACGGCGACCCGCTCACCAGCACGTTCAGCGCCGAGGGCGCACTGCTGCACGACGGCACCAACACCATCGCGGTGTCGCTGTTCCAGGACCGCGCCACCAGCTCCGACATCTACTTCGACATGTCGTCGCTCACGCTCGTGCCCGCGTCCGACCCCGGCACCCCGGTGATCGCCCCGCCCACGCGCGTGATCCTCACCCCGACCGAGCGGCCCGAGGTGTCGCAGTCGTTCTCGTGGCTCGCGGGTGACGCCTCGCACACGGTCGGACAGGTCGAGATCGGCGCGGCGGCCGGCGGTGAGACGCGCGTCGTCGACGCGTACGACGCGGTGGTCGTGAACGGCAACCCGAACAAGCACTTCTCGGCCACCGTGACCGGACTCACCCCGGCGACGGAGTACCGCTACCGCGTGGGTCTCCCCGGCAGCTGGAGCGACTGGTTCACCTTCCGCACGGCCGACCCGAACGCCACCGACTTCCAGTTCCTGTACTACGGCGACGCCCAGATCGGTCTGGACACCACGTGGCCGAGCGTCGTGAAGCAGGCCGAGGCGAACGCACCGCGCTCCATCGGCTCCGTGCACGCGGGCGACCTGATCAACACGTCGAGCAACGAGAACGAGTGGCTCAACTGGTTCAAGGGCATGCAGGACTCGGCCGTCCGCACCAACGTGATGGCGGCCCCCGGCAACCACGAGTACTCCGGCGACAAGCTGCTCACGGCGTGGAAGGCCGCCTTCGAGTACCCGCACAACAACCCCTCGATGAGCTCGATCGGCGCCCTGGCCGACCTCGCGAAGGGCGACTCCCCCGTGGCGCAGCAGTACCGCGCGTTCTTCGAGCACTGGAGCGCGTTCGCCGCGGAGACCGCGTACTACACCGACTACCAGGGCGTGCGCTTCATCACGCTGAACGCGACGCGCGACACGACCTTCCTCACCCCGGCCGGCCTCCCGTCGTGCTCGGGCGCGGACTGCCCGTCGTCGCAGATCGGCACGCTGTGGACGCGGTTCCAGGCGGCGTGGCTCGACCTGCTGCTGCAGAACAGCCCGTCGAAGTGGAACGTCGTGACCTTCCACCAGCCGGTGTTCTCGGCGTCGGCCGGCCGTGACGAGCCGGTGCTGCGTGCCGAGTGGCTGCCCGTGTTCCAGCGCAACGACATCGACCTGGTGCTGATGGGCCACGACCACACGTACGCCCGCGGCTACGTGAACACCGACGCGACCGACACCCCCGGCCTCACCACGGGCCCCGTGTACGTGGTGTCGAACTCGGGCGCGAAGCACTACGACCTGGAGACGCCGGAGAAGAACGTCTGGACCAACAACGGCGCCACCCAGGTGCTGCGCGGCGAGGGCGTGACCACGTACCAGGTGATCGACGTGTCGAAGAACCAGCTCGTGTACCGGTCGTACCTGGCGGAGAAGACGGCGTCCGCGTCGACCGACCTGCCCGTGGGAGCCGTGTACGACACGTTCACGGTGACCAAGTCCGACGCGGGCGAGAAGTGGGTGACCGAGGCCGGGGTCACTCCCCCGGTGACCGAGGAGCCGGAGCCCGAGCAGCCCGCGTCCGTCGAGCTGGGCGCGACCACGGTCGCGGCGGGCGGCACGGTCACGGTCTCAGGCAGCGGCTTCGCGGCGGGTGCCGAGCTGCAGCTGGAGCTCCGCAGCGACCCGGTGTCGCTGGGCACGGTGACGGCCGCGGCCGACGGGTCCTTCTCCCGCACCGTCACGATCCCCGCGGCCACCCCGGCCGGTGCGCACACACTCGCCGTGATCCTGCCGGACGGCACCGAGGTCACGGCCGCGCTCACCGTGACCTCGGCCGCGGGCGGCGGGGCGACCACCCCGGGCCAGGGCGGCTCGGGCGGCGCGAGCGACGGCGATCTCGCGACGACCGGTGCCGACAGCGTGCCGTACATCGTCGCCGCGGTCGTGCTGCTCGCCGCGGGCCTCGGCCTGTTCGCGCTGCGCCGCCGTCGTGCGCTGGCGACGGAGGCCTCGACGGCGGAGTCCACCGAGGCGGAGTAGCCGCCCGCGTGACCGAGGGCGCCGCCGGGGCTTCGGCTCCGGCGGCGCCTTCGCGCGTCGTGGTCCTGGGATAACCTTCACGTGCCCGAACCCGCGAAGGAGAACCCGTGCCCGCGAACGATGTGATGGCCGACGAGACCGACCGGATCGTGGCCGCGGCCCTACAGGTGAACGGGCGGGCGTCGTGGGGTGAGATCGCGCGCGCCATCGACCTGCCGGAGCGCACGGTCGCCCGCCGTGGACAGCGTCTGCTCGACCGCGGCCTCGTACGGGTCTCCACCTACGTCGACCCGGCGAGGGTGCTGCACGCCCGGGCCGTGCTGTTCCGCATCACGACCGAGCCGCACGCGCTGTGGCACGTCGCCCGCACCCTCGCGCGGCGCACCGACGCCTCCTCGGTGTCGGTCCTGGAGGGCAGCAGCGACATCGCGGGCATGCTGCTCCCCCACGACGACGCGTCGATCCGCGAGCTGCTGTTCACCGATTTCCCGGAGGTCGACGGCATCGCGTCGATCAACGTCACCACGGTGCTGAAGTTCTTCCGCTCGGGGCACGACTGGCGGGTGGGCGTGCTGACCGACGAGCAGGTGCGCATGCTCGACGAGTCGTCGGGCTCGGAGGTCGATCCGGCCGATGCGCTGAGCGCCGACGAGGAGGCGCTGATCCGGCTGCTGCTGAAGGACGGGCGGATGCCGGTGGCGCAGCTCGCCCGCGCCCTGGGCCTCAACGTGACCACGACCCGGCGCCGCATGGAGTCGCTGAACCGGCGCGGCCTGATGCATCCGCGCACCGAGATCGTGCCGAGCCTGTTCGGGCTGGGCCTGGAGGCTCTCGTGTGGCTGCGCGTGCCGATGGACCGGCTGGAGAAGGTGGGCACGGCTCTGGCCGCGGCTCCGGAGGTGAAGTTCATCGTGGCGACGACGGGCACCTCGCAGCTGCTCATGAACGTGCTGGTGACCGATGCCGACGCGTTCTACGACTTCCTCACGGGACCGGCGGTCGCGGGGCACGACGGGCTCGAGGTCGTGGAGTCGCTCGTCGTGATCACCCCGGTGCTTCGCGGCTCGCTGATCGTCGACGAGGCGCCCGAGGCGCTGGCGCAGGACATGCCGACGGGAGCCATCCGGCTATAGGCCGATTCTGTTACGGGAGTGTAAAGAAATGGCGAGATCGTTCGCTATAGCTTGACCTAGTGGCGAAATAGGGCGAGTATCCTCTCCAGGGCCATCACCCCTGGAGAGGACGATCGTGTTCACGGCTACTGGAGACGACTGGGCGGACCGCGCGGCGACGCTCACCCTGCGCACCCGCATGTTCATCGACGGCGCGTGGGAGGACGGCACCGCCGAGCCGCTCGCCCCGGTCAGCCCGCGTGACGGTCGCGCCCTGCCGCCCATCGCCGCCGCCTCGGACGCCGACGTCGACCGCGCCGTCCGCTCGGCCCGCGCCGCGTTCGACTCCGGCGTCTGGTCGCGCATCGCCCCCCGCGAGCGCGGGCAGCGCCTGATCGCGTTCGCGCAGCTCATCCACGACAACGCCGAAGAGCTCGCCCTCACCATCTCGCTGGAGATGGGCAAGCCCGTGCGCGAGGCCCTGCAGACCGAGCTGCGCGCCGTGGTGAACTGCTTCCGCTGGTACGGCGAGGCCGTCGACAAGGTGCTCGACGAGCTGCCCGTCACCGCGCCGGGCAGCCTCGCCCTCGTCACCCGCGAACCCGCCGGTGTGGTCGCCGCCGTCGTACCGTGGAACTTCCCGCTCACGATGACCGCGTGGAAGCTCGCCCCCGCGCTCGCGGTCGGCAACAGCGTGGTGCTCAAGCCCGCCGAGCACACCACCTTCTCCGCGCTCCGCCTCGCCGAGCTCGCGCACGAGGCGGGCATCCCCGCCGGCGTGCTCAACGTCACCCCCGGTGCCGGGCACATCGCCGGCCGGGCCCTCGGCGAGCACCACGACGTCGACGTCGTCACCTTCACCGGCTCCCCCGAGGTCGGCCGCCGGTTCCTCGGCTACGCCGCCGCCTCCAACGGCAAGCGGGTGTGGCCCGAGCTGGGCGGCAAGACCGCGAGCCTCGTGCTCCCCGACGCCGACCTGGAGCGCGCCGTGCGGGCGACCGCCGACGGCTGCTTCTACAACCAGGGCCAGATGTGCACGGCCTCGTCGCGGCTGCTCGTGCCGCGGGCGCAGCGTGACCGCGCCCTGGAGATCGCCGCCGACGTGGCCCGCACCACGCTCCCGGCCGACCCGTTCGACGTGGGCACCTCGATGGGCGCGATCGTCAGCGAGAAGCAGCTCTCCGGCATCGCCGGCTTCGTGGAGCGGGCACAGGCCGAGGGCGGCGAGCTGGCGGCCGGCAGCCCCGAGCGCTTCGCCGCGGTCGACGGCGGCAGCTACTTCGCCCCCGTCGTGCTCGGGGTCACCCCGCAGCACGAGGTCGCACAGCGCGAGGTGTTCGGCCCGGTGCTCTCGGTCATCGCGTACGACGACGTGGAGGAGGCCCTGGCCATCGCGAACGGCACCGAGTACGGGCTTGCCGCCGCGCTGTGGAGCACCGACCTCAACGCCGTGCACACCCTCTCGCGGCGCCTGCGCGCCGGGGTCGTGTGGGTCAACTGCTTCGAGGAGGGCGACATGACCATCCCGTTCGGGGGCGTCAAGGGCTCCGGCTTCGGGCGGGACAAGAGCCTGCACGCGATGGAGAAGTTCACCGACCTCAAGACCACCTGGATCGAGCTGTCGTGACCCGTCCGCTCATCGGCATCACCACGTGGCGCCGCCTCATCGACACCGACCTCGGCACGGGTCGCCCGGCCCACACGCTCGGCGCCGAGTACGCCGCGCCGGTCGAGGCGGCCGGCGGCGCCGTCGTCCTGCTGCCGCCCACCGGCGGGGTGGACGAGGTGCTCGACCGTCTCGACGGGCTGGTGCTCTCCGGCGGGGAAGACGTGCACCCCTCCCGCTACGGTGGCGCCCCGCAGGACGGCAAGACGTACGACTCCGCCCGCGACGGCTACGAGATCGCCCTGGCCCTCGGTGCCCGCGACCGCGGCCTCCCCGTGCTCGCGATCTGCCGCGGCCTGCAGGTGAGCACCGTCGCCTTCGGCGGCTCGCTGATCGTCGACATCCCCGCCACCGAGCATCACCATCCCGTGCGCGGCGCCGACGAGCAGCTCTCGGCGCGGCACCCCGTCGTGTTCGCCGAGGACAGCCGCCTCGCCGCCCTGTACGGCACGACCGAGCGGATCGTGAACACCATCCACCACCAGTCCGTCGATCGGTCCGCGCCCGGCCTGCGGCCCGTGGCCTGGGCGCCCGACGGCATCGTCGAGGCCGTCGAGACCGACGGCGACTGGCCCTTCTGGGCGGTGCAGTGGCACCCCGAGAAGATGATCGACCCCGATGAGGCCGCCGAGGAGCGCCCGCTGTTCGCGGCGTTCGTCGAGGCCGCCCGTGAACGAGCGGCGGAATCCTCCGCCGCGAAGAAAGGAACCCGATGACCAAGCAGATCTTCCTCGAGTACGAGAACGGCGTCCGCGCCGTCGCCACGCTGTTCGAGGACCTCGCCCCCCGCACGTGCGAGGCGATGTGGGGCGCGCTGGAGAAGCCGGTCACCATGCAGACCATGCACGCGATGTACGCCGGGCCCGAGGTCATGATGGGACTGCCCGAGGAGGCGCAGAACTTCGACCCGGAGGCCGTGCCCGCCGAGAACCAGCAGGTCGTGCCCGCACCCGGTGATCTGCAGTGGTACTGGCAGCGCCCGATGCAGATGGGCGGACTGCCGTTCGAGTGGTATGAGATCGGCGTCTTCTACGATCGTGGTGCCCGTATTCTCGGCCCGCTCGGATGGACACCCGTCAACATCTGGGCCGGCATCACCGAAGGACTCGCGGAGTTCGCTCAGGAGAGCGCCGCGATCCGCATCGACGGAGCGAAGCAGCTCACCCTCGGACGCCTCTAGGCGTCACCCCTCCCCCCGTGCTGGACCCATCCCGAAGGAGCAGTGCATGAACACCCGCAGAATCCTCACCGCCGGAGCGCTCGTCGCCACCGGCGCCCTCGTCCTCGCCGGCTGTGCCGCCGGTGACGACGAGTCCTCCGCGTCCGGCGGCGAGAAGGAGTTCGCCGGCGAGACCCTGGTCGTCACGTCGTTCGGCGGCGACTGGGAGAAGGCCTTCATCGAGGCCGTCGTCGACCCGTTCGAGGAGGAGACGGGCGCGAAGGTCGAGCTGATCACCCTGTACAGCGCCGACGCGCTCGCGCAGGTCACCGCCCAGAAGGCGAGCCCGCAGATCGACGTCGTGCACTTCTCCGGCGGCCAGGAGTTCACCGCCGCCGAGCAGGGCCTCATCGCGCCGATCGCCGCCGACGACCTGTCGGAGTCCGGCGACCTGATCGACATCGCGACCGCCGGTCTCGAGCGCGGCGAGGGCCCCGTCATCCAGCTCGCCCCGATCGGCCTGGTCTACAACACCGAGGCGGACGCTCCGGCGCCCACCTCGTGGGAGGACCTGTTCGACGACGCGTACGCCGGTCACATCGCGCTGACCGACTTCTCGAACACGTACGGCGTGCTGTCGATGCTGCGGGTGGCCGACACCCTCGGCGGCGGCATCGACGACCCGTCCGAGGCGATCTCGGAGCTCGGGGCCCTGGCCTCGTCGGGCGACGCGATCGTGGTGCCGACCTCGCCCGACCTGCAGACCGCATTCGCCCAGCGCGACACCTGGCTCGCGCCGTACGCCATGGACTACGCGGGCACGCTGCAGGACGCGGGTCTCCCGGTGGAGTTCATCGTGCCCGAGGAGGGTGCGACGGCGTCGCTCATCACCGCGAACGTGGTCGAGGGTCGCGACAACCCCGACCTGGCGAAGCTGTTCATCGACTTCGAGCTGCGCCCGGAGGCGCAGGCCGTCTTCGCGGAGAACATGCGCTACTCCCCGGTCAACACCAAGGCCGAGCTGTCGGACGAGGCGGCCGAGTCCGTGCTGACCGGCGACGAGCTCGACGACGTCGTCGTCTACGCGCCCGGCGACATCGCCGCGTCGCGTCAGGCGTGGACCGATGAGTGGAATGCGCTGATCACCAAATGAGCGTCCGAACCCGTAGGGAGCCCTGGCTCCTGCTCCTGCCGGCGATCGTGCTGCTCGCGCTCGCCTTCCTCACCCCGGTGGCCGGCATGCTTCTCATGAGCGTGCAATCGCCGGCAGGCGGGTTCACCCTCGACAACTTCACCCGCTTGTTCGCGAGCGAATATCACCTCCAGGCGGCGCTGCGTTCGCTCCGCCTGGGGGTGATCCAGACGGTGATCACGCTGGTCATCGCCATCCCGCTGTCGTACATCATGGCCAGGGCCGGCTCGAAGGTGCGCTCGTTCCTGCTGATCGTGGTGATCCTGCCGCTGATGACCAGCGTCGTGGTGCGCACGTTCGGCTGGGTGGTGCTGATGGGTCCGTCGGGCCTGATGATGCAGATCCCCGGCGCGGAGCTCCTCGTCGGCGGCACCCAGGGCTTCCTCGGCACCGAGACGGGCGTGGTGATCGCGATGGTGCAGGTGCTCCTGCCGTTCGCGGTGCTCAGCATCCTCGGCGTGATCTCCGGCATCAGGCCGCAGCTGGAAGAGGCGTCGCGCACGCTCGGCGCCGGCTTCTGGCGCACGCTGCGCCACGTGGTGCTGCCGCTGTCGGTGCCGGGCATCGTCGCGGGCGCCTCGCTGGTGTTCGTGCTGTCGGTGAGCTCGTTCATCACCCCCCGCTTCATCGGCGGCTCGCAGATCCCCGTGTTCGCGCAGACCATCTACGTCGACGCGACCACCAACCTCGACTGGGCGTTCGCGGCGGCGCAGGCCGTGCTGCTGTTCGCGGGCGTCATGCTCGTGCTCGCGGCCACGTCCCGGCTCGGGAAGCAGAAGGTGTGACCATGGTCCGTTCCGTTCCGATCCTCGGCCGGATCCTCGCGATCCTCCTCGGCGTCGTCGTGACGCTGTACATGCTCGTGCCGCTGCTCGTCGTCGCCGGCGCCTCGGTGGGCGAGAACCGCTTCCTCACGTTCCCCGGTCAGGGCTTCACGCTCGACTGGTATGTGGAGGCGCTCACCTCCGACACCTACCTGGAGCCGTTCCGCCTGAGCCTCGTGGTGGGTGTGACGGTCGCGATCGTCGCCGCGGCGATCGGCACGGCGGCCGCGCTGGCGCTCACCCGCTTCCGCGTCCCCGGCGGGGCCGCGATCCAGGCGCTGCTGATGTCGCCGCTGACGATCCCCACGATCATCCTCGCCATCGGTGCGCTGTCGATCGCGTCCCTGACGATCGGCTCGCCGAACGTCGGCGTGCTGATCGCGATCCACGTGGTCATCGCCATCCCGTACGTGATGCGCACCGTGACCGGGGTGATGACGCGCGCCGACCACTTCACCGAGGAGGCCGCGCGCACCCTCGGCGCCAGCACCTGGAACCGTTACCGGCTCGTCGTGCTCCCCATCGCCCGCCCCGGCATCGCGGCCGGCGCGTTCTTCGCCTTCAACATCTCGTTCGACGATGCGGTCATCGCCCTCTTCCTGCGCACCCCGCAGCTGGAGACGCTGCCCATCGCCATCTACGGCCAGCTGGAGTTCAGCACGTCGCCCACCGTGGCGGCCGTCTCGACCCTCATGGTCCTGCTCACCGTCGTCCTCATGATCGTCCTCGAACGCATCATCGGCCTGGGAAGGTTGTTCGTCTGATGACAACGCTCACCATCACCTCACTCACCAAGGACTTCAAGGGGACGAAGGTGCTCAAGGGCATCGACCTCTCGATGCGGTCCGGCGAGTTCGTCTCGCTGCTCGGTCCGTCGGGCTGCGGCAAGACCACGCTGCTCCGCTGCATCGCCGGGCTCGAGTCGCCCAGCAGCGGCACGATCGAGATCGCGGGACAGGACGTCACGAAGCTGCCGCCCGAGAAGCGGCACCTCGGCATGATGTTCCAGAGCTATGCGCTGTTCCCGCACATGAGCGTGGTCGAGAACGTGCGCTTCGGGCTGCGGATGGCCGGCGACAAGCCCAAGGCCGAGCAGAAGGAGCTCGCGGTGCGGGCGCTGGAGCGCGTGCAGATGGGTCACCTCGCCGACCGCATGCCCGCCCAGCTGTCCGGCGGCCAGCAGCAGCGCGTGGCCCTCGCCCGAGCGATCGCGTTCGAGCCGCGGGTGCTGCTGCTCGACGAGCCCCTGTCGAACCTCGACGCGCGACTGCGGGAAGACATGCAGGTGGAGCTGAAGGAGCTGCACCGCACCCTCGGCCTCACCACGGTGTTCGTCACGCACGACCAGGAGGAGGCCATGAGCCTGTCCGACCGGATCGTGCTGATGAACGGCGGCGTGATCGAGCAGGAGGGTGCGCCCGCCGAGCTGTACGGCTCCCCGCGCACCCCGTTCGCGGCGGACTTCATCGGGGCGGCGAACCTGCTCCCCGCGACCCGCTCCGGTGTGACCGCGACGGTCGACGGCACGGGCGTGCAGGTGCCGCTGACCGGTGCGGGCGCCGACGGCTCGGGCGAGGTGGTGCTGCGTCAGGAGGACCTGCACCTGGCGCCGACGGTCGGCGCGGACGCCCCGGTGGCGGTCGAGGTCGTGGCGCACGTGTACCGCGGTGCCGACGTGGTCTACATCGTCGAGTTCGCCGGGAAGCGGCTGCGCGTCGTCCGCCCCCGCCACGAGCAGCCGATCCCCGAGGGCCCCGCCGGCCTCGGCTGGCGCGACGGCGCCGTGCTCTGGATCCCCGCCGCCTGACCCGCCCTCAACCATTCACAACTCCGGAGTTCTCGGGCGACACGTCGTCTCCTGCGCTGCGATCCGGCCATGGGGCTCGATTTCTCCGGAGTTGTGAACAGCGCCCAACCCCTGCGGAGCCGCCCCGCCCGGTCATAGGATCGGCGCATGGCCGACGAAGACTCCCCCTCCCCGTCTCCCGCCCCCCGCGACACGTCCCGCCGCGGGTTCTTCAAGGTGGGGGGTGCCGCACTCGCGGGGGCCGTCATCGGCGGGGCCGGAGGCGCGGCGATCGGCGCGTCCGTGGCGGGGAACAACCCGCGCGACGGCTTCGCGACCGGCGATGATCCGTTCGCCGCCCTCACGCCGCGGAAGGAGCCGGGCTTCGACCACGTGGTCGTGGTGATGGGCGAGAACCGCTCGTTCGACAACCTGCTCGGCTACCTCTACACGAAGGACACGCTGCCGAAGGGCGAGACGTTCGAGGGTCTCGCGTTCGGCTCGCACAGCAACACGGCCGCCGACGGCACCGTGGTCGATGCGCACGTCTACCAGGGCGACACCGACCGGATCATGAGCCTGCCCGACCCCGACCCGGGCGAGGAGTACCCGCACGTCAACACCCAGATCTTCGGCACGGTCGACCCGAAGACCAACGCCGACCTGTTCGTCGACCAGATGTCCGCGCCGTTCAACGCCCCGACGCACGGTGAGAAGGCGACGATGTCGGGCTTCCTCGAGGACTACATCATCAACTTCCGGCGGCTCCGCGGCGGCACGGAGCCGAGCGTCGACGAGGCCCGGCACATCATGGGCTCGTTCTCGCCCGAGATGCTGCCGGTGCTGTCGACCCTGGCGTCGGAGTTCGCCGTGTTCGACCACTGGTACGCGGCCGTCCCCTCGCAGACGTTCTGCAACCGCTCGTTCTTCCACGCGTCCACCTCGCACGGCTTCGTCACGAACCAGGCCGGCGGCGGCTACAAGAAGTGGATCGACGCCCCCGCGGCACCCACCGTGTTCAACCGGCTGGAAGACGCGAAGGTCAGCTGGAAGATCTACATCGACAAGCTGCAGCTCGTGTCGTTCACGGGCATGCTGCACGCCGCGGTGCTGGAGAAGTACTGGCGCACCGAGCACTTCGGCACGATGGAGGACTTCTACGCCGACGCGAAGAACGGCACCCTCCCCGCCTACGCGTTCATCGAGCCGCGGATGGTCTACGACCACAACGACTTCCACCCGCCGTTCGGGTCGCCGCGCGAGAGCGTGGTCGACGGCGAGCCGGTGTTCGACAGCGCCATCTCGGACGTGCGCGCCGGTGCCCGCCTGATCCACGACATCTACGAGGCGGTGCGCACGAGTGCGACCCCCGACGGCTCGAACGCCGTGAACACCCTGCTGCTCATCACGTTCGACGAGCACGGCGGCTGCTACGACCACGTGCCGCCGCCCGCCGCCACGAAGCCGACGCCCGACACGAAGGCCGGCGAGATGGGCTTCACGTTCGACCGTCTGGGCTGCCGGGTGCCCGCGATCGCGGTGTCGGCGTACACCCGCCGCGGCACCATCATCCACGACGAGATGCACCACGGCTCGGTCACCGCGACGCTGTCGCGGTTGCACGGCCTGAAGCCGCTCAACGACCGCGACCAGTCGGCGAACACGCTCATGAACGTGGTGAACCTCGACAGGCCGCGGCATCCGGCCGACTGGCCCGTGACCACCCCGGCCTACACGCCGCCGAACCCCGAGGAGGGCACGCCGCAGCCGAACGAGGCGGACCACCTCAAGCCGCTGACCCCGCCGGCACGCGGGCTGCTCGGCCTGCTCATCGCGCGCTACGGCACGCCCGGCGAGCCCGAGCCGCAGACCTTCGCCGACGCGTACAAGCTCCTGCACGAGCACGGCGAGGAGCTGTTCGGCCCCGCGAAGGGCTGATCCGAGCCGCGGACGGCGCGGGGCGACCGGCGTCAGGCGACCGGGTCGCCCTGCACGGGTCCCTCGGTGTTCGGCTTCCACCCGAGCGCCGGGGCCACGTGCTCCGCGAACGCCTCCAGCACGTGCAGGTTGTACTCGGGGCCGAGCTGGTTGGGGATCGTGAGCATGAGGGTGTCCGCGGCCATCACGGCCTCGTCCGCGAGCAGCTGCTGGATGAGCACGTCGGGCTCTGCGGCGTAGGTCTTGCCGAACGTGGAGCGGAACCCGTCGATCACGCCGATCTGGTCGCCGTTCTCCTCGCTGCGCAGCCCGAAGTAGGCGCGGTCCATGTCGGAGATCAGCGGGAAGACGCTGCGGCTCACCGACACCCGCGGGGTCCCGGTGTGCCCGGCCTCCTTGTACGCGGCGCGGAACAGGTCGATCTGCTCGCGCTGCAGCTCGTGGAACGGCTGTCCCGTGGCCTCGGTCACGAGGGTGGAGCTCATCATGTTGAGGCCCTGGCGTCCGGTCTCCTCGGCCGTGGCGCGCGAGCCGGAGCCCCACCAGATGTGGTCGCGGAGGGTGGGCGACTGCGGCTCGATGGCCAGGTACTGCCCGGCACCCACCATGCGCGGGTCGCCCGGGGCGAGGCGCTCCCCGTCGATGGCGCGCAGGAAGATCTCGAACTTCTCGCGCGCCAGCACACTGCCGCGCTCCGGGTCCTCGGTGTCGCGGAAGCCGAACGTCTCGTAGCCGCGCAGCGCGGTCTCGGGTGAACCACGGCTCACGCCGAGGGCGATGCGGCCGTCGGCGATGAGGTCGAGCGCGGCGGCCTCCTCCGCGAACTGGAAGGGGTTCTCGTAGCGCATGTCGATCACGCCGGTGCCGACCTCGATGCGCTCGGTGCGCGCGGCCATGGCGGTCAGCAGCGGCATGGGCGAGGCCGCCTGGCGCGCCCAGTGGTGCACGCGCACGTACGCGCCGTTCACGCCCAGCTCGTCGGCCCCCTCCGCGATCTCGATCGTCTGCTTCAGCATGTCGCCCGCGGTGCGGGTCGCCGAGCCGGGCACGTCTGCGTAGTGCCCGAAGGAGAGGAATCCGAAAGCCTTCATGATGTATTCGAACGCATGGATGCCGCGTCTATTCCCCCGGTGTCAGGAAGCCGTCCCGCACGAGGGAGCGGATCTTCGGCTCCAGGTCGGCCCACAGGTCCGCCAGCGGCACGTCGAACAGGTCGGCCAGCGCGCCGACGATCTGCGCCACCGTGAGCTCCCCGTCGCACGCGCCGACGAACCCGGCGAGCGCGGAGTCCACCCCCACCGTGCGCGCGAAGCCACCGCCCTGCCGCAGCTCGATCACGCTGGGGTCGTCGTCGCCCGGCATGAGGTGTCTGGCCTCGGTCACGTCGGGCGCCACGAGCAGCGTCGACGGCAGCCCCGCCGCGAGCACGTCGTGCGCGGCGAGCCCCGCGGCGAGCGCCGCGCCCACGTTCGACACCGACTGTCCGAGCCGCTCCACCCGCCGTAGGGGCTCGCCGCCGCCGCGGCGCAGCAGCACGTACCCGAACCCGACCGCGGTCACGCCGCGGGCCGCGAAGTCGTCGAGCCACGCGGTGAGCAGCGGCACGAACGCGGCATCGCGGGGCGTGGTCCCTCCGTCGCGGATCCACAGTTCCGCGTACGCCAGGGGCGTCAGCTCCTCGCGCTCGATCACCCACAGGTCGAGGTCGGCGGGCACCCACGCCTCGAGCCGCGCGAGCCCGGTGACGCCCTGCCGGGACTCCCAGTTGCCGAGCAGCTGCGCGATGCCCCCGCGGGTGAGGTGCGCCGGGGCCGCGCGCACGAACGTCTCCACCAGCGCGTCGCCGACGAGCCCGCCGTCGCGGTACTCGTACGCGGGCACGCCCTCGGTGCGCGGGGTGATCACGAACGGCGGGTTCGACACGATCAGGTCGAACGCCTCCCCCGCGACCGGGTCGAACATGCTGCCGTGGCGGAAGTCGATGTTCGTCACGCCGTTGAGCTGCGCGTTGAGCTCGGCGTAGGCGAGGGCGCGGCGGGAGATGTCGGTCGCGACCACCGTGCCCGCGCGCCGGGCGACCAGCAGCGCCTGGATGCCGCAGCCCGTGCCGAGGTCGAGCGCGCGCTCCACCTGCACCGGCACGACGGTCTCCGCGAGGGTGCGCGACGCCCCGCCCACGCCCAGCACGTGGTCGGCGGGCAAGGGGCCGTCCAGCGCCACCTCATCGAGGTCGCTCGCGATCCACCACTCGCCCACCCCGTCGGCGTCGACGAACGACTGCGGGCGCAGCAGCGCGCACGGTGCGACCGTGTCGCCCTCGACGCGCGCGAGCCCCAGGGCCACGAGTCCATCCACTCCGAGCGTCGGGAGGGCCGACGCGACGGCGGCCTCCGGCTGCGGGAGCCCGAGCACGAACAGGCGGCCGAGGGTCGCGAGCACACCGTCGTCGTCGGCGATCGCGCGGAGGATCGGCTCGCGCATGCCGCGGCCGAGCGCGTCGTCGGCCTCCGTGCCCCACAGCTGCCGGAGCGGGTCCGACCGCAGGTCGGCGGCGTCGAGATCGGCGGCGAGGCGGGCGCTGCGGACGGGGTCGGGGACGGGTGCGGGGGCGTCGGACACGGCCGTCACTCTACGCGTCTTCAGGGTTCTCCTCCCTCGCGCCTCCTAGAATCGCAGGGTCAGTACTCACGATCCGCCCCTCCCCGGCGTTCGAGGAAGACCTTCATGACCGCGATCACCCCCCACACGGGCCTCCGTGTGCGCCTGCGACGGCTGGCGGCCGCGGTGATCGCCGCCTCCGTGTGCGCCGTCGCGGTTCCCGCGGTCGCGGCCGCCGCGGATCAGAAGGGCGACGACGACACCCGCACGGTCGAGCTGCACGTCTCCGCCGGGCTGCGGGGCGTGGTCGCCCCCGGCACCTCCACGTCAGCGGTCGTCACGATCACCAACGGCACCGAGACCGAGCTGAGCGCCGGACGGGTCGAGATCGAGCTCGGCAGCACGCCCCTCCCCACCTCCGATGCCGTGAGCGACTGGCTCGACGACGGTGAGACGGACGGCTCCTTCGTCTCCCTCGGCGACGAGGCGTCGAAGGCCGCCGACCCGGACGGCATCGCCACGACCACGGTGTTCGTGCCGCAGGAGACCATCGAGACCCTGGCCCCCGGCGTCTACCCGCTGCGGGCGGCACTGACCGGGGCGCGCACGGGCGACACCGGCGGCGAGCGCGCGGCCACGTGGGACACCACGGCCACGAGCGTGCTGGTGGTCAACGCGCCCTCGGCGAGCCCGGTCGGCGTCCTCGTGCCCGTCACCGCGACCCCGGCCGGCGGCGCCCTGCTGACGGCGGAGGAGCTCACGACGCTGACCGCACCGGAGGGCGCGCTCACGGCGCAGCTCGACGGGGTCTCCGGCACCACGGCCGTACTCGCGATCGACCCCGCGATCCTCGCGTCCATCCGCGCCCTCGGCACCGCGGCACCGGAGTCGGCGAGGGAGTGGCTGACGCGGCTCGACGAGCTCCCCAACCCCCGGTTCGCGCTGCAGTTCGGTGATGCCGACGTCACGGTGCAGGCGCAGACGGGCCTGAGCGCGCTGCTGTCCCCGCTGCCGTTCGCCGCCCTCCTCGACCCCGCCGCGTTCCCGCAGCAGCAGGCCACCGCCGAGCCCACGTCCGCGCCGGGGTCGACACCGAGCCCCTCGCCGGGGAGCACGAACGCGCCCGCCCTGCCCGACGACGCGACGCTCACCGAGGTCGACGGCGCTCTCCCCCGCATCGTGTGGCCGGAGCAGGACCTCACCCAGGCCGACGTGACGGCGTTCGCGGGGTACCTCGGCCAGGGCACGACCACGGTCGTGTCGTCCGACACGGTCGGCGGACCCACCGCCGCACACGCCACCGCGGGCGGACAGGACCTGCTGGTGACCGACGCCGCGACGTCCGCTGCGCTCTCGGGCGCCGCCGGGGCGTCGGATCCGGTCGTGCGGCAGCGTCTGCTCGCGGAGGCCGCCGCGCAGCTGTTCCTGGCGCAGGGCGCCACGGGCGGCGCACCGCTGCTGGTCGGACTCGACCGCGACGAGACCCGCACGGCCGACGCACTGCGCGACGCGATCTCCGCCGCCGACTCCGTCGGGTTCGAGCTGTCGACGGTCCGCGCCGCCGCTCCCGTCGCGGTCACGCTGCCGGAGGCGGCCGCCGCCCCCCGCTCGGCCGACCTCGTGAACCTGCTCACCGACGAGCAGTCGCTCACCGCGTTCTCGTCGATCCTGAGCGAGCCCGACGTGCTGCTCGCCCCGGAGCGGATGCGCATCCTGCGCACGATCGCGGTGGGGTCGTCCGACGCCGCGTTCGCCGAGAAGGTCGCGGCCCACCGCGCCCGCACGACCACGACCCTGTCGAGCGTGAGCATCCCCCCGTCGAGCACCATCCAGCTCCTCACCGCGAACGCCGACCTGCCGATCGCGGTGCGCAACGACCTCCCGTGGCCGGTGACCGTGCGGCTGTCCGCCTCGCCGAGCGACCCGCGCCTCGAGGTGAAGCCCATGATCGAGACGGTCGTGCAGCCCCAGTCGAGCACGCGGGTCAAGGTGCCCGTGTCGGCGCGGGTGGGCAGCGGCGAGCTCGACCTCCGCCTCAGCCTGTCCAGCCCCACGGGCGTGCCCATCCAGTCCGAGCAGTCGGTGAGGGTGGCGGTGCGCGCGGAGTGGGAGACGATCGGGCTCGTGGTGTTCGGCGGCCTCGCCGTGCTGCTCATCGCCCTCGGCGTGGTGCGCACGGTGCGCCGCAAGCGCCGGGAGGCCATCGAGGAGCACGCGGTCGAGGTGGCCGTCGACGAGCTGATCGAGGAGAAGGAGGCCGAGGCGGCGGCGCAGGAGCGCGCACTCGACCGCGACGCCCCGCCGACGAAGGAGACCCCGTGACGAGCCTCGGACGCGCGAGCGCCATCATCGGCGCCGGCACCCTGGTGTCACGCCTCACCGGTCTGCTCCGCAGCATCGTGCTGGTGGGCGTGCTGGGCGCCGTGGGCTCGGAGGCCGCCGACGCCTTCACCTTCGCCAACACCCTGCCCAACAGCGTGTTCTCGCTGATCTCGGTCGGCGTGCTGACGGCGGTGATCGTGCCGCAGATCGTGAAGGCCACGGCCGACGCCGACGGCGGCAACGCGTTCATCTCGAAGCTGTTCACGCTCGGCACGGTCGTGCTGGTCGCGACCACCGCTGTCGCGACGATCGCCGCCCCGTGGCTGGTCGTGCTCGTCGCTGGCCGGGCGCCGCTGGAGGCGCAGGCCCTGGCGACCGCGCTCGCCTACTGGTGCCTCCCGCAGATCCTCTTCTACGGCCTGTACGCGCTGCTGGGCGAGGCCCTCAACGCGCGACGCATCTTCGGCCCGTTCACGTGGGCACCGGTCGTCAACAACATCGTCTCGATCATCGGCTTCCTGATCCTGGGGGCGCTGTTCGCCCCGGTGCCGACGAAGGCGGCGGAGTGGACGCCCGCGATGATCGCCACGCTCGGCGGCACGGCCACGCTCGGCATCGCGCTGCAGGCGCTGGTGCTGCTCGTGTTCTGGCGGCGCACCGGGCTGGCCCTCAAGCCCGACTTCCACTGGCGCGGCGTGGGCCTCGGCACAGTCGGCAAGCTCGCCGGCTGGACCTTCCTGATGGCGTTCGCGAGCCTGGCCGCCGGCGTGCTCCAGGGCAACATCGTGAGCGAGGCCTCCGGTTCGGGCGCCTCCGCGACGGTCACCGCGAACGCGTGGCTGATCTTCATGCTGCCGTACTCCGTGATCGTGCTGTCGATCGGGACGCCCTACTTCACGCAGATCAGCGAGCACGCCGCGGCCGGACGCGACCCCGAGGTGCGCGCCGACATCTCGCGCAGCATCCGCACGCTGCTGTTCTTCATCGTGGCGGCCGTCGCCGCCGTGGCCGCCGCTGCGATCCCCGCGTCGCGCGTGTTCACGAGCTCCGCGCCCGACGCCGAGGCCGCCGCGCTGGTTCTGCTCTGCTACCTCGTGAGCCTGATCCCGCTGACGATCCTGTTCATCGTGCAGCGCACCTTCTACGCCTACGACGACACCCGCACGCCGTTCTGGTTCACGATCTTCCAGTGCGTCCTCATCGTCGCGACGGCGCTGCTCGCGGGCGGGCTGTACCAGGCCGGGGTGATCCCGATCACGATGCTCGCGGCCGCGGTCGCCCTCGGCCAGTCCGTCGCGAGCACCCTGCAGACGGTCGTCGCGACCTGGCTTCTGCATCGTCGCCTCGGCGGTCTCGGCGTGCGCACGTGGGCGACCTCGATCGGCCGCTTCGCGGTGGCGGCGATTCCCGCGGGCTTCGCCGGGTGGGGCGTGTTCCAGCTGATGGGCGGCGCCGACGGCTGGACCGCCTCGGACAAGATCCAGGGCGCCGTGGGCACGGCGATCATCGGCCTCGTCGTGGTCGCGGTGTACATCGCGCTGCTGGCGGCGATGCGGGCGCCCGAGCTGAAGGCGGCGGGGGGCCTGGTGCGCCGTTTCCTCCCTGGTCGCTGAGGCCCGCGCTCCTGCCGCTGGGGAATGCCCCGCGGTTACCATGGGTTGAAGCAGTCGGACGCCTTTCGACGGCACCGCCTTTCTAACGGAGATCACATGCGTCAGGTCATCATCATCGGCTCCGGCCCCGCCGGATTCACGGCTGCCATCTACGCCGCACGCGCGAACCTGGAGCCGCTGCTCATCGCGAGCTCGGTCGAGGTCGGCGGTGAGCTGATGAACACCACCGAGGTCGAGAACTACCCGGGCTTCCCGGAGGGCATCCAGGGCCCCGAGCTGATGGCCAAGTTCCAGGAGCAGGCCGAGAAGTTCGGCACCGAGGTCCTGTACGACGACGTCACCGAGCTCGATGTCGCCGGCCCGGTCAAGAAGGTCACGCTCGGCTCCGGCACCACGCACGAGGCGAAGACCATCATCTATGCGACGGGCTCGGCCTACCGCAAGCTCGGCATCGAGGGCGAGGAGCGCCTGTCGGGCTTCGGCGTGTCCTGGTGCGCCACGTGCGACGGCTTCTTCTTCCGCCAGAAGACCATCGCGGTCGTCGGCGGCGGCGACTCGGCGATGGAGGAGGCGACCTTCCTCACGCGCTTCGCCGACAAGGTGTACGTGATCCACCGCAAGGACACGCTGCGCGCCTCGAAGATCATGCAGGAGCGGGCGTTCGCGAACGAGAAGATCGAGTTCGTGTGGAACAGCGAGGTCGCGGAGATCCTCGGCGAGACCGCGGTCACCGGCGTGCAGCTGCGGTCCACGGTCGACGGCTCGCTGCGCGACCTGCCCCTCGACGGCCTCTTCATCGCGATCGGCAACGACCCGCGCACGCACCTCGTGCACGACAAGCTCGAGCTCACGTCCGAGGGCACGATCTGGGTCGACGGCCGCTCCTCCCGCACCTCGGTCCCCGGGGTGTTCGCGGCGGGCGACGTGATCGACCCGACCTACCGTCAGGCCATCACCGCCGCCGGCACCGGCACGGTCGCCGCGCTCGACGCGGAGCACTTCCTCGCCGATCTGGAGGACGCCTCGGTCGAGGTCCCCGCCGCGGAGGCCGCCGAGGTCATCACGGCCTGATCAGCGCCGGGAACACTTTCCCCTCGCCCGTTGTTGTAGCAGGCGAACCTCGAACAAGGAGAACTCTGATGAGTGCAAAGGCAACGAGCCAGGCGACCTGGGAGCAGGACGTGCTGCAGGCCGATGGTCCCGTGCTGGTGGACTTCTGGGCCGAGTGGTGCGGTCCGTGTCGTATGGTCGCGCCGGTGCTGGACGAGATCCAGGCCGACAACCCCGACAAGATCACCATCCTCAAGCTCAACGTCGACGAGAACCCCGAGCTCGCCATGAAGTACCAGATCACGTCGATCCCGGCGATGAAGGTCTTCCACGGCGGCGAGGTCAAGACGACCATCATCGGCGCCAAGCCGAAGTTCGCCCTCGAGAAGGACCTCGCCGACTTCATCGGCTGATCCTCCCGGACGACGAGAAGGGGCCGCACCTCCCGGGGGTGCGACCCCTTCTGCGTCCCCGCCCCTCAGTGCCGCGGGGTCACGTCGTCGAGGAGCATCCCGAACGTCACGCCGTCGTCCGTCCGATGCAGCTCCGCGAAGCCGAGGCGACGGTAGAACGCGATGGCGCCGGTGTTGCGCGTCCCGGCGGTCAGCTGCAGCCCCGGCACGCCCCGGTCGCGCAGCAGCGTCGCGAGCGTGTCGATCAACCGCCGCCCCCACCCGTGGCCCTGCGCCTCGGGCAGCAGGTCGATGTGCAGATGCGCGGGGTAGCGGTCCACGAACGGCACCCGACCTTCACCGATCCTCCGGGCGAACGCGACGATGGTCGCATCCCTGCCCTCGTCGGCACGGTCGCCCCGGTGCCGCGCCTCGCGGGGAGGCCACCACGCGTGCCGGAACCACTGCTCGTACGCGGTCGTGTCGGGCGCGCACACCACGTACCCGACCACGCGGTCGCCGGCGTCGAGCACGAGACACGTCTCGGGGCTCCACGCCGCGTAGGGCAGCGCGAACACCTCCCCCAGCAGCCGTGGCGAGCGGTAGAGGCCCGTGGCGTCGGCGCCCGAGTCTCCGGTGCGCAGGCACACGGCGGCGAGGTCGTCCTCGTCGCCCACGCGGAAGGGCCGGAGGCGCAGACGCACCTCCGGCCCTTCGGTCGAGCGCTCGGGGCTCACGGCCCTGCCAGCTCGGCGCCCTTGTCGCCGCGCTTGAAGCCGCACGCCCGGGTGGTGCCGGCCAGGCAGCCCTTCGCGAGCATGTTCGCGCTGTAGTAGTCGATGTACCGGAACCCGTAGGTCTCTCCGCGGGCGAAGGCCTGGCCCTGGATGGCTGCCCGCCAGGTCTCGAACGCGGCGTCGGGGATGTCCACGTACAGGTCGGGCGTGAAACCCTCCGCGTCTTCCCAGTTGTCCGCGTGCAGGAACTGCGAGATGCCGTGGCGTCCGTACGGGCTGTCCACGGGGAGAGACGCGAGGAACCGGCCGCGCTCCGCGAGGATCGCCGCGCGCTCGTGGTCGCGGTGGATGCTCGTGGTCCAGTGCGTGATGAGGATCTCGGGCTTCTCCTGCCGGATGATGTCGGCGATCTGTTCCGCGGCGGAGTCGTCGTCGGGCAGGAAGCCGTCGGAGTAGTCCAGCACGCGGAACTCGGCACCGATCGCCGCCGCGAAGGCCTCGCCCTCCGCCACCTTCTGCTTCCGGTACTCGTCGGGCGCGATCGTGGGGTGGCCCCGCTCGCCGTAGGTGCACGCGAGGATGATCGCCCGGTCCCCCTCCTGCACCATCTTGGCGAGGGTCGGACCCGCCGTGAGGTCCATGTCGCCGATGTGCCCGCCGATGGCGAGTACGGTCCTACCCATTGTCATCACTCCGTTTCGTGGGGGTCACTTCATTCCGCTGAGCATGACGCCGCGGACGTAGTACTTCTGCAGGAACAGGAAGATCAGCAGCACCGGGAGGGTGCTGATGACGATGCCGGCCATCACGATCGGCATGGTGCGGTTCGGGTCGATGAAGCTCTGCAGCATCTGGATGCCGACGGGCAGCGTCATCAGGTCGGGGTTCGCGGAGGCGATCAGCGACGACCAGATGTACTCGTTCCACTGGCCGACGAACGTGATCACGCCGAGGGTGATGGCCACCGGCGTCGCCTGCGGCAGCACGATGTTGAAGAACAGCCGCCACTCCCCCGCGCCGTCGATGCGCGCGGCCTCGAGCATCTCGTCGGGCACGCCCACCATGAACTGGCGCATCAGGAAGATGCCGAACCCGCTGACGAGGAACGGCAGCATGAGCGAGACGATGTTGTTCGTCATACCGCCGAACCCGCCCTGGCCGAGGATGTTGTTGCCGCCCACCAGCGGCCAGTTCAGCATGATCAGGAAGTCGGGGATCAGCAGCAGGAACGGCGGCAGCATCATGGTCGCGAGCACGAACCGGAAGATCACGTCGCGACCGCGGAACCGCAGCTTCGCGAGCGCGTAGCCCGCCATCGCGGAGGTGATGAGCACCGACGCGGTGACCACGAGCGTCACGACCGTGCTGTTGAAGAACAGCTTGTCCAGCTGCAGCTGCTCGAACGCGGCGGTGTAGTTGTCCCAGGTCCAGTTCTCCGGGAAGAACCGGTACGGGAAGATGCCGTACTCACCGGGGCCCTTCAGCGAGCTGAAGACCGTGTCGAAGAACGGGACCACCATCATCACGCCACCGATGGCGACCACGAGGTAGGAGATCCACGGGAACGGGTGGCGCTTGCGCTGACGGACGCCCATCAGTCGTCTCCTCCGGTGCGACGGCTGATCCAGAGCTGGAGCAGCGTGATGATGAAGATGATCAGGAAGAGCACCATGGCCATGGCGCTCGCGGTGCCCCAGGCGCCGAACTTGAACGCCTGCTGGTACATCTCGAACGCGGCGACGTTCGTGGCGTTCGCGGGTCCGCCGTCCTTGGTCATCACGATGATGAGCGCGAACGACTGCAGGCCGGCGATGCACTGGGTGATGAAGACGAACACCAGGGAGGGCCGCAGCAGCGGCAGCGTGATGCTCCAGAACGTGCGCCAGGAGTTCGCGCCGTCGATCTCCGCGGCCTCGTACATGGTCTTGTCGATGCCCTTGATGCCCGCCGTGAGGATGAGCACGGCCGCGCCGATCGAGGCCCACGCCTGCACCACGGCGACCGCGGGGAGGGCGAGGTTCGGGTCGGACAGGAAGCCGATGGAGTTCACGCCGAGGGCGTTGAGCACGGCGTTGATGAGGCCGGCCGGCTGGTAGAGCATCTTCCACACATTGCCGATCGCGACCACGGTGGCCACGACGGGGAGGAAGTACAGGAACCGCCAGAATCCCTGGAACTTGAGGCGTTCGATGAGCTGGGCGACGACGACCGAGCCGCCGACCGCGAGGATCACGGCGATGATCGCGAACAGGAACGTGTTGATGAGGATCGGCTGCACGAACGTGCTGTCGATCTGCAGGATCTCCAGGTAGTTCTGGAACCCGGTGAACTCGATCTTCGTGAGGTCGTATCCGCCCCAGGTCGACAGCGACAGGAAGATCGCGAAGAAGGTGGGCAGGATCAGGAAGACGGTGAAGAACAGCAGGGAGGGCGCGAGGAACAGGTAGCCGGCGCGGGCTTCGCGGCGGAAGCGACGCGAACGCGGCTTGGCCTTCTTCCCGACCGTCGTCACCGCGATCGTGTCCTCCGCGGCTTCCTGCGCCGCCGTCATGAGAGTGGGGTTGGCCATCGGCCCTCCGTGGGTGGTCTCGGGGTGGAGGGCGGGGACGCGCGTGGTCCCCGCCCTCCGGTGGTGCTACTGGGCGTCGATCTCCTTGACCAGCTTCGAGAAGGTGGTCTTCACGTCGGCGCCGTTGACGATGATGTCGTTGAGCGCCGTGTTGGTGGCGGTCTTCGCCTCGTAGGCGTTCGACGCGTTCGACTCGGCCATCGCGTAGTCGGCGGCGGCGTAGATCGCCTCGAGGTTCGGCTCCTCGGCGAGGTACTTCGGGCCGAGGATCTCCGCGTCCGTGGTGCGCGGCGGGATCAGGCCCTGCGTGGCGAGGAAGTCGCCGAGGGCGGTGACGCCGTCCTCGTTCTCGTGCGAGTTGAGCCAGCTGAGGAACTTCCAGGCCTCTTCCTGGTGCTGGCTGCCGGAGTTCACGCCGGTGAAGAAGCTGTAGGCGAGGGAGCCCACGTCACCGGTCTCCGGGCCGGGCACGGGGGCGACGCCGACGTTGGCGTAGTCGTCGCCCATCGAGGCCTTCAGGCTGCCGATCCACCAGCCGGCCTGCACGGCCATGGCCACGCCGCCCGTGGGGAACGCCTTCGTCGGCATGATCGAGGTCGAGGTGGCGCCGGTCTCGGCCAGGTCGGACTCGAGCTGCATCACGTCCTCGGCCTTATCGTCCATGGCGGACTTCCCGTCGGCCGCGAGGAACTCGCCACCGGCGGAGTCGAGCAGCGACAGGAACGGGTGCACCGTGTGGTTGTCGCCGTCCTGGATGAGGGAGAGGCCCTGCACGATCGTGTTGCCCGAGCCGTCCTTCTTCGTGGTGGCGTTGGCGGCCTCGACCAGCTCGTCCCAGTTCGCCGGCGGGGCGTCGTAGCCCGCGTCGGCGAGGAGCTGCTTGTTGTAGAACAGCGCGTACGTGTTGAACTCGGTCGGGTATCCGAGGATCTCGCCGTCACCGGTCGTGACCGAGGCGAGCGCCGCGGGGCTGTAGTTGTCGGTGATGTCGGCCGCGACGTCCTTGGGCGGAGCGGAGAGCACGCCGTTGGCCTGCAGCTGCCCACCCCACAGGGAGTACGAGCTGACGATGTCGGCACCGCGTCCGCCGGTCTGGCGCACGTTGAGGGTGGTGAGCAGCTCGTCGAAGTTGACGGCCTGCGAGGTCACCTGGATGTCGGGGTTCTCCTCGTTCCACTGGTCGATGAGGTCGCCGATCCCGGTCTTGAACGGGTCGCTGCCGTAGTGGCTGAGGAAGGTGAGCTTCACGACGCCGTCGTCTCCGCCCCCTTCCGCCCCGGTGGTGCATCCGGCGAGGGCGAGCGCGGCCGCGCCCGTGAGCGCGACGGTGGTCACCAGGCGTCGGCGGTGACGCTGTGCTGCAGACTTCATGTGATTCCTCTCGGGTGGGCCGCGTCAGGCGGCGGTGGGGGCGTGCAGGATCGTGAAGGTGCGAGTGATCTCGAACCCGGTGTTCAGGTACAGGTGTCCGGCGGCGGAGGTCTCCTCGGTCCACAGGAACCAGGCGCTGTGGGCGCCCAGGGCACGCATGCGCTCGAGCGTGAGGTGCAGCAGGATCTTCCCGAGTCCCGTGCCGCGGCTCTCCGGCAGCACCCCGAACGGGCCGAAGCGCTCCAGCACGTTCTCGTACGTGCCGTGCATGGCCCAGCCGAGCATGGCGCCCTCGGGGTTGCGGCAGACCATGATGCGCTCGAGCGACTGTCCGCCGAGCACGCCCTCGCGGATACCGCGCGACCAGTCGGCGTTGAAGGTGCCGGCGATCTCGATCAGGTCGACCAGGTCGTCGCCCGTCGGCGAGAAGAACGTCCAGCCCTGGTCCCGGAGCTCGGCGATGCGGGCGCGCACGTCGTCGGGCATGGCGTAGTCGTTGAGCGTGCGGTCCATGGCGACCGAGGTGTACTGCGTCTGGAAGCCGACGGAGCGCAGGAACGCGTCGGCTTCGGGGTAGCGGTCGGCGTCGAGCCCGGGGAGGAAGTAGTTGGGCGTGTACGACGAGAAGTAGACGGTCTCGACGCCGTGCCCGCGCAGCCACTCCTTCGCGGCGGCCATCAGGGTGGTGGCGATGCCGTGGCGTCGGGCGGACGGGACGACGAAGAAGAACGGGATCCAGCCGGAGGTGGGCTCCAGGTCGTCGCCGTCGGCCGCGATCTGGCGGCGGACGGCGTAGACCGCGCCGACGATGTCGCCGTCGGACTCGGCGAGGAAGAGGCCGTCGGCGTCGAAGTTGCGGTCGAGCAGGATCAGGTCGCGGAACCGCTCGTAGCTGATGCCGTCGGCGGGCGCCGCTTCGGTCCAGGCTCGCGCGATCTCGGGGCCGTCTCCCGCGCGGAAGGTCCGGACGATGCTCTCCATTGATATCTCCTCGGGTGAAGGGGGGTGCGGCAGCGCGATGGGAATGAAAGTACATTCACCGTCGCGTCGATGTCAATAAGTTTTGGCCACGATTAACATGACGGAAATAGTTTTCAGCGTGGGTAGAGCAGCACGTCGTCGCCGTACGCGTCCGCGACTCGCTGAGGCCCCGCGGACAGCGCCGCCAGGTCTCGCCCGGCGTTCAGCGCCTCACGGAGGCTGGTGGACCCCCACAAGCGGTCGAGCGCGTAGCCGGAGTCGCCTGGATCGAGCCGCTGTCCCGCATCCAGGCTGTGCACGTCCTCCGGCGCCGACGTACGGGCGGCCTCCAGCACCGCCAGGGCGGTCCCCACCGGGTCATACGCCCGGTGGTCGGTGATGTGCAGCTGCACGCCCCGAGCGGTCTCCCCCACGTGCTTGTGGAACGTCGGCTGGAAGGCGATGTCGCGGAACAGCACACCCGGCAGGTCGCGCCCGCGCAGGTCCTCCGCGAACGCGGCCGTCAGGAACGGAGCGCCGATGGTCTCGAACGGCCGCGTGGTGCCGCGCCCCTCGCTCAGGGTCGTGCCCTCGACGAGCCCGGTGCCGGCGAACGCGTACACCGAGTCGAGCGTGGGGATGTTGGGCGACGGCGGCACCCACGGCAGTCCGGTGGCGGTCCAGTCCCGCGTGGGGTCCCAGTCCGTCAGCGTCACCACGTGCAGGTCGAGCTCGAGGCCCTCCGCGGCGAGGTCGCGGCGCGCGAAGAGGCGTGCCAGCTCCCCGGCGGTGAGGCCGTGGCGCTGGTGGATGTCGCTGCGCCCCACGAAGCTCGTGAAGCGCTCGCCCTCGATCCCGGGGCCCGCGAGCACGGCGCCGCCCAACGGATTCGGTCGGTCGAGCACGGTGAACGGCAGCCCGAGGCGCGCGGCGCTGCGCATCGCGTCGTACATGGTCCAGATGTAGGTGTAGAAGCGCACCCCGATGTCCTGCATGTCGAAGGCGAGGGCATCCACGCCGGACGCGGCGATCATGTCGTCCAGCGCCGCACCCTCGGTGAGGTAGGTGTCGCTGAACGGGAGCCCGGAGCGTTCGTCGCGCTCGATCGCGGTGCTCTCCCCCGCCTGCACCGAGCCGTCGAGACCGTGCTCGGGCCCGAACAGGTGATGCAGTCGCACACCCGCGGCCGTGAACGCATCGATGTTCCGGGACAGGTCGGGCATGGTCCCGGTGAAGTTGGTGAGCAGGCCGATCCTGCTCCCGGGGATCAGGTCGGCCCGGTCTGCTGCACGCTCCGCTCCGATGCGTAGGCGTGACGTCATGGCGAACTCCCTTGTCTTTCATGAACACACGGAAGTGCCGGTCAGTGCCCGCCCCGCCGCGTTGCTGTCACCTTTTTACCAGCATGAAGCGATTTATGAAAATCATGTTCAGAAGTCTTGTGCATCGCGCCCGTCCCTGATCCTGCGCCTCCCTCGCCCCGGCGCCGGCCGCGCACCCACCTCGCACTGCCCCCACACCGCCCCCCGCGCTGCAGCGCGCCCGGCCCACGCATCCCCCGCGCCGCCGCATCGCGCCCGCCTCACGCATCGCCCGCCCCGCCACGTCGCGCCCGCACGCCCGTGCATCGCCCGATGCCGTCCCCTCGCCCGCCCAGCCCACGCATTTCCCGCGCCGCCGCATCGCGCGCACACGCCGTTGCACCGCCCCACGCATCCACGCGTGTCGAGCCTCACCGCCGATGCGTGCGGACGCCGCGCGGAGGAATCGAAAGAGCCGTCAGGAGGCGTCGGCGATGCGCGGATCCCACCGGCGGTGGCGCTGCTGTTCGTCGAGCAGTCCCCACACCGCCGGGGTGAGCTCCGGGTACTCCAGGGCGATCTGTCGCAGCACGCGGTAGTGCCGCGCGGCGTTGGGTCGCACGCCGTCGTTCGCGGCGATGTTGTCAGCGCGGAGCAGGTACACCACGAGCTCGTCGACGCTCGGCAGCTCCTCCATGAACTCCCACGGGTCTTCCCCGCCCAGCAGCCGCTCCTGGATCAGCACGGCGAGTTCGTCGGCCGCTTCGGCGCGCAGCACTTCCAGGCTGGCGCGGCGCGGGACGGACTCGGTCATCCGTCCAGCCTACGCGCGTGCGGGACCCCGTCGGCGCTCGACCTTCGCGTCCTCGGTCATGTCCTCGAGCTCCCGGCCCTTGGTCTCGGGCACCTTGAAGAACACGAAGAAGAACGACAACAGGGCGAAGAATGCGTAGAACCCGTAGGCGAACGTGAGTCCGATCTCCGCGAACGCCGGGAACGTCGTGGAGATGAAGAAGTTCGCGACCCACTGCGCGGCGGCCGCGACCGCCAGGGCGCCCGCGCGGATCGAGTTCGGGAAGATCTCGCCGAGGAGCACCCAGACGAGCGGTCCCCAGCTGGCGCCGAAGAACACCACGAATCCGTTGGCGCAGACGAGGGCGACGGTGGCCCAGGGGTCGGGCAGCGTCGCGGTGCCCTGCGCATCCAGCGTGCCGAAGGAGAACGCCAGCGCCATCAATCCGAGGGTGACGGTCATGCCGACCGAACCGACCAGCAGCATGATCCGTCGACCCACCTTGTCGACCAGGAGGATCGCCACGATCGTCACCACGATGTTCGTCACGGAGGTGATCACCGAGGTCAACAGGGCGCTGGACTCGTCGAACCCGACCGACTGCCAGAGCGTCGTGGAGTAGTAGAAGATGACATTGATGCCGACGAACTGTTGGAACACCGACAGCAGGATGCCGATCCAGACGATCGGCTTGAGCCCGAGGCGATTTCCTCGCAGGTCACGCAGCGACTCGGCGCGCTCGGTGTCGATCGTCCCGGTGATCTCCTTGATCTTCGCCTCGGTGTCGATCGTGCCGGTGACGGTCTGGAGCACTTCTGCGGCGCGTTTCGTCTCGCCCTTGCGCACCAGGTAACGCGGCGACTCCGGCAGCCGGAGCGAGACGAGCCCGTAGACGAGCGCGGGGATGGCCGCGACCATGAACATCCAGCGCCAGGCGGTGAGCCCCCACAGCGGCTGATCCGCTTCGCCGGCGATTCCCGCGAGCAGCGCGTCGGAGAGGAGGGCGGCGAAGATACCCGTGACGATCGCGAGCTGCTGCAGCGAGCCGAGTCTTCCGCGGATGGCGGCCGGCGACACCTCGGCGATGTACGCCGGAGCGATGACCGAGGCTGCCCCCACGCCCAGTCCGCCGATCACGCGCCAGATGATGAGGTCGACCACGCTGAAGGCCAGACCGGAGCCGATCGCGGAGACGAAGAACATGGCGGCTGCGACGACCATGACCGGGATGCGCCCGAACTTGTTCGAGATCGGGCCGGCGAACCAGGCGCCGACCGCGCAACCGATCAGCGCGGACGACACGGCGAAGCCCTTGAGGCCGGTACCGAGGTCGAACCCGGACACGTCGCCCGCGAGAGCGTCGACGGCACCGTTGATCACCGCGGTGTCGAAGCCGAAGAGGAAGCCACCCAATGCCGCGGCGATACTGACCGCGATCACACGGCGCTTGATGCTCGCCGCGTCAGCTGCTCTGCTCATGACCTACCCCCGCATCGTCAAGATGACGCGAGTCTAGGCCCTCCCTGACACCGTGCGGGGTCAGCGCGCGGAGCCGTACCCTTCTTCGCCCAGCTCCTCCAGGATGCGGTTGAGGTCCTGGATCGACGCGAAATCGATCGTGACCTGGCCCTTTCGCGTCCCGAGCGAGATCTTCACCCGCGTGTTCAGGCGATCGCCGAGCTTGCCCGCCACCTCGTCCAGATAGGCCCGTCGCGCTCCCGGCGTGGCCTTCGGGGTCTTCCCCGCGCTCGGCTGCGCCTTGGCGGCGACCTCCGTCGCGCGCACCGACAGGTCTTCGTTCACGACCTTGTCGGCAAGGCGCTGCATCGCCTCCGGCGTGTCAAGGCTCAGGATCGCGCGGGCGTGACCGGCCGACAGCACTCCTGCGGCGACGCGCTGCTGCACCGGGACGGGCAGTTTGAGCAGGCGGATGGTGTTGCTGATCTGCGGACGAGACCGGCCGATGCGGGTTGCGAGCTCTTCCTGGGTGATGCCGAAATCCTCGAGCAGCTGCTGGTAGGCCGATGCCTCTTCCAGCGGGTTCAGCTCGGAGCGGTGCAGGTTCTCGAGGAGCGCATCGCGCAGGAGGTCCTCGTCGGCGGTGTCGCGCACAATGGCCGGGATCGCGTCGAGCCCGGCTTCGCGTGCAGCCCGCGTCCGACGCTCCCCCATGATGAGTTCGTAGTCGCCGTCGCCGTTCTTGCGCACGACCACCGGCTGGAGCACCCCGAACTCCCGCACGCTGTGCACGAGTTCGGCCAGGTCCTCCGGGTCGAAGTGCGTCCGCGGCTGACGCGGGTTCGGCACGATCGCGTGCGGGTCGACCTGCACCAGGTGGATGCCGGGGACCGCCTCGAGGGTAGCTTCCGCAACCGCGGCTGCGCCGGAGTCGGTCGTGTCCGGGCGCAGGCTCGCGCCGGGGAAGAACACGTCGACGGGTCGCTCCGCCTGATCCGCGGTCGGAATGAGGGCACCGATGCCCCGGCCGAGTCCAGTGCGCTTCGCCATTACTTCTCCTTGCTCTGCGTCACACGCGACGCGATCTCGACAGCGGCCTCGCGGTAGGCGATCGCGCCGGCGGACTGTCCGTCGTACGCGATGACCGTCTGGCCGAAACTGGGGGCCTCGGACACGCGGACCGACCGAGGGATGACGGTGTTCAGCACCTGGGTGGGGAAATGCGTCCGAACCTCTTCCGCAACCTGCTGCGCCAGCCGGGTACGGCCATCGAACATCGTCAGCAGGATGGTGGAGAGGTGCAGAGCCGGGTTGAGGTGCTTCTGGATCATCTGGATGCTTCCCAGAAGCTGGCTCAGACCCTCCAGCGCGTAGTACTCGCACTGGATGGGGATGAAGACCTCGGACGCTGCGGTGAAGGCGTTGATCGTCAGAAGCCCGAGCGACGGCGGGCAATCGATGATCACGAAGTCCACCGGGTGGTCGACGAGGTAGTCCTGCAGAGCGCGTCGGAGCCGATGTTCCCGCGCGACCTGTGCCACCAGCTCGATCTCGGCGCCCGCCAGGTGGATGGTGCTCGGAGCACAGAACAGTCGTGGGTTCTCCGGGCTGGGCTGCACGATCTCCGCGAGCGGGAACTCATCGATCAGCACGTCGTACACGCTCGGCGTGTCCGCGTTGTGCGGAACCCCGAGTGCCGTGGACGCATTCCCCTGGGGGTCGAGGTCGATCACGAGAACCGAGGCACCGAGTCCGGCCAGCGCGGAGGCGATGTTCACCGCACTCGTGGTCTTGCCGACGCCGCCTTTCTGGTTCGACACGGTGAGCACCCGAGTCTCCCCCGTGAACTCCACCTCGACGGCTTCCAGCGCCCTGCGGCGCGCGGAAAGGTCGGCGAGTTCACGCGCGAGGGGCGTATCCATCCCGAACGAGTCGTTCGCCGGTGTCTTTTCGGACTGTTTCACGTGAAACATCCACTCCTTTCGGGGCCGCATCCCACTCTAATCGCAGGGACCGACCTCGAACCGCGCACGCCCGTCAGCATCGACGCTGAGCGCACTTCCGTCCGCGGCTCGTGCCGGCCCACGACCGGCAGCCGCATCGATTCCGGGAGTTCCTCGTCGCAGCGAGCGAGCGCCGCGCGCTCACGGTGCCGCATCGATGACCGCAATCGGTCGTCTGAAACAGCTGCCGGGCCTCCTCGCTCGCGCCGGAGATCCCCGACCAGGCGCATCCAGGATCACGTCTACATGAACCGCCGCGTGAGCTGCCCCCTCAGCACCTCCTCCCCCACCCGCGACGGTTCTTGAAGAAGCCCCGACCTGCCCCCCGGCGAACGCCGCCCCGCATGAGCGCCTTTCACCGTTTCACGTGAAACACTGCGCCCGTTCCGCGGCGTGTTCGGTCCGTCAGCGACCGCGTCGTCTCGCCCTTCATGGCCCCGACCTCGCGGCTCACCCAGCCCTCCCCGCGATCCAGCACACGCGGTCCCGTCTCCGTCCGGGCTTGCCCCCATCGGGCCAACACCGCATGTCCGCGCATTTCCCTGGTGCGGTCCGTCGTCCACTGCGTCTCGTGAGCCGACGGACCTCCGTGTTGTCGGGGCCCGCATGCCTCCACCCTCGGCGCCCGCTCTTCCCCACCCCGCTTCGTCCCCACCCCGCTTCTTCCCCAGGCTCGCTTCTTCCCAACGGCCGCTTCTTACCCAACGGCCGCTTCTTCCCTACGCCCGCCTCCTCCCTACGCCCGCCTCCTCCCTACGCGCGCTTCTTCCCTACGCCCGCCTCCTCCCTACGCCCGCCTCCTCCCTACGCACGCTTCTTCCCCAGGCTCGCTTCTTCCCTGCGGCCGCTTCGTCCCTGCGGCCGCTTCTCCCCCACGCCCGCTTCTCCCCCGCGCCCGCTTCTCCCCCGCGCCCGCTTCTGCCCCACGCCCGCTTCTCCCCCACGCCCGCCCCCTCCCTACGCCCGCCTCCTCCCTACGCCCGCCTCCTCCCTACGCGCGCTTCTTCCCCAGCGGCCGCTTCTTCCCTACGCCCGCCTCCTCCGTACGCCCGCCTCCTCCCTACGCCCGCCTCCTCCCTACGCCCGCCCCCTCCCTACGCCCGCCTCTTCCCCAGACCCGCCTCCTCCTCACGCCCACCTCCTCCCCCGCATGAACACCACACCTTCGGCGGTCGCGCCCGCTCGTGCGTCTTGCGCTCACCGACGACTCGCCACCAGCCCGCGACAGCCGGTCGGAGCCCCCCGCTCCTGACTCGGCAGGCCCGCTCATGGCCGTGCAGTCCCGTCTCCCCGTGCCTCGCCCCACAGCTTCCGGTGCGGAACGGCCCGATTCGGGCAGATGCCCTGCACTCACGGCTCGTGCAGCTGGCCCCGATGTCCCTCGCCGCACCTGGGCACTCCGCCGACACCGTGCCGCCGCGTGCCACATGCCCTCCACTCCCCCACGCCATCGTCATCCGCACCGCGCACCCACCCCTCACGCAAGCAAGGCCCGCACGACATCCCCAGCTGAGCCCGGCGGTTCTCTCCGACCGACTCTCATGCTTCTCCCCACCCAGAGGACACCCCGCACGACCCCCCGCACCGCACCCACACGTCCCCGACTCCATCGTCATCCGCGCCCTGCCCACCCCTTTCACCTGAGCAACCCTCACGCGCGGAATGCCCCGACCCTGCACGCCCGCACCACGTCGTCCCACCCGGCCGCCGCACCTCGCGCTCGTCCCTGCCCTCCCCCACCCCCAACCGGGGAACTGTGGACCCCCGGCTCATCGAAGCCCCAGTACACGGAGCCCTGTGGACACCAGCTCATCGAAGCCTCACCACACGGGTCACTGTCGACCCCAGCTCAGCGAACCCTCAGTACCAGCGGTGCAACCACCCATCGTCTTCCCCTCGTCGGCGCGACGCCGTCACCCCCGGCGCCCATCAGACCTTCCCGTACGACCTTCCCGTTCGATACAGGGACGCCTCGACCCTCGGCCCGTGACAGCCCCTTTCTGAGGCGCCTCATCTCCCTCATCTGTAGTGCCCCGACTACCGGAGTCCCTGACGCTGCGCGACGTATGCAGCCGCACACTCCCTCACGCCCTACCGACTGCGCCACCGATCGCCCACACATCTCGAGTCCCCGCCCGTTCCGCTGTGTTTACAAGCGCACCACCGCCCCGTGCCCGGCGCATCCGACCTCCCGCCACCCCAAAGCCTTCTCCCCTCCCGGGAGCTGACCACCATGAAGCTCACGCAACATGGCCATCTCCCGCATCGATGACTCCCGGACTCGGGCTCCTCGTCGTATCCGCTCGGATCATCGGTTGCAGTGTCTTACCGCGGTCAGGCCCGCACCACCCGACATACAGGGCGCTGACGTAAACCTGCGTTCCCCCGACACCGCTCCTTCTGGGGACACCCAGTGAATCCGCGGCCGCGGAAACTCTCACACGACTCGCCGCGGGAGCAGGATGCGCACCACCCCGCAGGCCCCATCGGCACCCGCGGCCAGTCCTTCCCTACGATTGCGACCCACCGTCCCGGAGTTCGTCCGCAGCGCACGAACAGCGGTACTCACCCCCTGTATGCCCTCAGATTTGCTCATCAATCCGCCAGCACCGCGCTGCCCATCGATCTCAACCGAAGGCCGCACTAGGACCACTCGGTCGCGATGCAAGCCACGCCACCGTCACCTGCCCGACCTCGCCGTGTTTCACGTGAAACATAGCCTCCGCCTGAGGTACTGACTTCGATGTTTCACGTGAAACGGGCTGCCGGCGCGCATCGAACCTGTAAGGACGTCGGGCACCGGAAGGGCGCGGGCCTGCAACCTCCGGCTGGTGGCACGGTCAACCACATCCCCACCTCGCGAGCCCGCGCCCGGTCAATCACCAGCTGCACCGCACACGATGTCGATCCGCCGTGCAACTGCGCTGGGCGTGTGTGTCTAGGAATGCCGCCGTCACACCCCTCACCAACGGCTGACGCTCCGTCGGCGGTCAGGGATGTGTTCGCATGTCGGGCACCACGTTCTAACCGCGAGGGGAGGACACGTGGCCAGGTGGGGTCTCGCCCCAAACCGGGCGGGACCGATCGCAGGCATCGCATCGCGCGACCGCGAGTCGCCGATGTCACGCTCGCCCGACCGGACCGACCGTCGCCGTGCTGTCCGTGTTGGACGCGCTCGGTCAGACACGCCGCTCGGCGCGTGACGAAGACACGGCGGCGCCAGGTCATCCCCTGCGGCGAGAGTCGTCCGCTCCCGCACGTCGGATGCAGCCCGCACCCCCCAGCAACCGCCGAAACTTCCGCGGCATAGCCGTGCCGAGTACGCCTCGTCAGGCCGGATGTTTCACGTGAAACGGCGACGTCACCGCACGCGCGCACGCACGACGCGAGTCGTCTCGGGAAGCACTCCCTCGCCGAGGACTTCTACCCGCACGTCGGAAAGGCGGTACTTCTTGATCTGCTTCTGCGCAGCCTCGATCTCGTTCGCCGCGTTCGCACCCTTGAGCAGGGCGAGTTCCCCTCCGTCACGGACCAGCGGAGCTGTGAGGGGAAGGAGAGTCCGAAGCGCGCTCACGGCGCGAGCGGTCACGACGTCGAATCCATCGCCCGCCTTCACGTCTTCCGCGCGCGACCGCAGCACCGTGACGTTGTCGAGTCCCAGAGCCGCGACCTGCTCGTTCAACCAGGTGATCCGGCGTTCCATCGGCTCGACCAGTGTCCAGGTGACATCCGGTCGCGCGATCGCCAGGACCAGACCAGGGAGCCCGGCGCCCGACCCGATGTCCGCCACGGTGCCGTGGAAGAGGGGCGCGGCGATCGCGCTGTTCAGAATGTGACGGGTCCACAACCGCGGGAGTTCGAGGGGTCCGATCAGGCCCCGCTCCTCACCCTCACGAGCAAGAGCGGCCGTGAACTGTCGCGCGACGTCGATACGGTCGCCGAAGAGTTCAGCGGCGACGGCCGGCTCTGCTTCGACCACACCGGTTTCGGGTGCGCCGGGTTCGGTGGACGAGTCCGACGCCGCCATCACCGACGACGCAACACGGTGTGGCGGTCCGCGCCCTCACCGTACGACTCGGAGACGAGGCCGCGGTCGGCAGCGATGTCGTGCACCAGCTTCCGCTCGTAGCTCGACATCGAGGGAAGCGACGCCTGCGACGACCCCTCGTCGAGCTTCGCGGCCGCGGCGTCGACCAGCGTTTCGAGCTGCCGACGCCGGGTGTCGCGCGAACCACCGATATCGAGGATCAGCCGGGAGAACGAACCGGTCTTGTTCTGCACCGCCAGTCGAGTGAGCTCCTGCAGCGCCTGGACCGTGTCAGGTGCAGAGAGCACGGACAGTCCATCGCCCTCGGCCTCCACCGACACATAGGCGCGGCCCTGACGCACATCGAGGTTCAAATCGCCGTCGATGTCGGCGATGTCGAGCAGCTCTTCGAGGTAGTCGGCGGCGACGTCGCCCTCGAGCTCCAGCTGCGCCACCGTCGGCTCCGTGCTCCCGGTCACGACCTCGCTCATGAACCGCTTCCCTTCTTCTTCGCCCGCTTCTTACCCACGGGCTGCTGACGCTTCGGTGCCTCTGCCTTGGCCTTCTCGGCCTCCTCGAGCAGACGCTGCTGCTCGGCCTCGTACACCGACATCGGCACCACCTTGCCCGACGAATCGATGGCCTTGCCCTTGCGCGCCAGGCGTTCCTCGCGGGCCTTCGCCGCCTCAGAACCCGGGGTCGGCATCTCACGGATGACGAGGAACTGCTGCCCCATGGTCCACAGGTTGGAGATGAACCAGTACACGACGACGCCGAGCGGGAAGAAGACGCCCGAGAAGATGAAGCCCAGCGGCAGCACGTAGAGCATGATCTTCTGCATCTGATACGCCTGGCCGGTCTTGGCCTCGGGCGACAGGTTCTTGGAGATGATCTGCAGCTGCGTGAAGAACTGCGACCCGATCATGAGCACCACGAGCGTGACCAGGATGATGATGGCCGTCGTGTTCTGCGCATCGATCGCGTTGCCCAGCGTCTCGTGCAACGAGGCGACGCCGAAGAGCTTCGCGTCGTAGAACTCCTTCGTCAGCTCGGGGCTGAGGAGACCGACACCGCCGATGTTGTCTCGCGCGTGCTTGCTGACATCGCTCAGCACGCTGTAGAGCGAGAAGAAGATCGGCATCTGCACGAGGAGCGGCAGGCAGCTCGACATCGGCGTCGTGCCGTGCTTCTTGTACAGCGCCATCGTCTCGCGGCTCATGGCCTCGCGAGAGAGCTGATCCTTCTTCCCGCGATACTTCTCCTGAACTTTTCGCAGTTCAGGAGCAATTTCCATCATCTTTCGCTGGCTCTTGATCTGCTTCACGAAGAGCGGGATCAGCGCCGCGCGCACCACCACGACGAGGCCGACGATCGACAGCACCCACGTGATACCGGAGGCTGCCGGAAGGCCGACGGCCGTCAGCAGCCAGTGCCAGGCGACCAGGATGAGCTCGACGACCCACTTCAGCGGCCAGAGGATCGTGCCGAGCAGGTCGAACCCGCCGGCAGCCGGTTCGGGGCTGGGGGTGGTGCTGGCGAGCAGGAGGTCAAGACCCACCGGTCAGTCCTTTCGGGAGGGAACGACGAAACCATGGGAGGTCAGGTCGTAGCGGAAGTGTTGGTGCGGCGTGACGTCGTCGACGCCTCCGCTGGTCCAGGGATTGCAGCGGAGGATGCGCCACGCGGAGAGCAGGGCTCCGCGCACGGCACCGTGCTGCTGCACCGCACCTACAGCGTAGGCGGAACAGGAGGGGTAGTACGCACAGACATCGCCATAGAGCGGGGAGATGACCTTGCGGTACCCGGACAGGAAGGCGATGACCGCGTTCCGCGGGAGCAGCGGGATGCTGCGCACGATGTCGCGTCCGCGCATCTCCCCGGTCCCGACCGACGAGGCGGGAAGCGCGGTCATGAGGAGACCTCGCTCGGAGCCAGACGCTGCAGGCACCTCTCGACGTCGGTGCGCAGCTCGGCGAACGACGCCACGGAGGATGCAGGAAGGGCACGGATGACGACATCCGTGCCCTGAGGAACACGCGGGAGCGCCTCCGCGCAGACGGCTTTCAGACGCCGACGCACGGTATTGCGCACCACAGCGGTGCCCACCTGCTTGCTGATGATGAAACCGAACCGCGGCTCACGCCGCTCACCCGTCGACAGGATCGAGGTGATGACGCGCGCCCCGCCACAACGCGATCCGCGTCGAACGACCATCCGGTAGTCGCTCCCGCGGGTCAGACGGAACGGGCGGGCGAGCACGGCTGCTTACGCAGAGAGCTCGGTGCGGCCCTTCGCGCGGCGTGCCGACAGGATGGCACGGCCGGCGCGGGTACGCATGCGAGCACGGAAACCGTGCTTCTTGGCGCGACGACGGTTGTTGGGCTGGAAGGTGCGCTTGCTCATGAGATCACTCCGGGAATGCTGCCACCGGATTCACTTCGACCGGAGACATGGGGAACTGCCCAAAAAGGCATAAGTCAACCGACTAAGGGTACGTCTTGGCGGCGCACAGGGCAAATTAGCGCCCTGCGACGCTCGAGTCCTCTCGCGAACCGCACAGCCATTATCCACAACCCGGACGCGCCCGATGCGCACAACACGCCCCCGTGTTTTCAAGGGCAGGTTGCCGTTCGTGGCCGGTGTGACTACCGTGGCATCCGAAGTTATCCACAGGGGCACGGCACGTCGACCGCGACCCGAACCGTCGTCCGGAGCACCATGTCCTCACCAGCCCAGCCCGACGTCCCGATCTGGACCACGGTGCAGGAGCTGCTGGAAGCCGACGATCGCGTCACTCCTCAGCTGCAGGGGTTCCTGAGCCTCGCCGTCCCGGCGGGAGTGATGGCCGCGACGCTGTATCTCGAGGTGCCGAACGATCTGACCGCCGCGCAGATCAACAAGCGTCTCCGGCTGCCGATCATGGAAGCACTCGCCCACATCGGCGACGAGGTCACGTCGTACCGGGTCGTGGTGAACCACGAACTGGCCGATCAGCCGACCGCGCCGATCGCCGTCGCCGACTTCGGTCGCCAGGAGCAGCCGCGCGAGTCGCCGATGGAGCAGCCGACGCAGCTGCGCCACGAGTCACGGCTGAACCCGAAGTACACCTTCGACAACTTCGTCATCGGCCAGTCCAACCGCTTCGCCCACGCCGCCGCGGTCGCCGTCGCCGAAGCACCGGCCAAGGCATACAACCCTCTGTTCATCTACGGCGACTCCGGACTCGGCAAGACCCACCTCCTTCACGCGATCGGCGACTACGCCCAGTCGCTCTACGCCGGCGTGAAGGTGCGCTACGTGTCCAGCGAGGAGTTCACGAACGATTTCATCAACTCGATCGCGAACAACCGGGGTGCCGCCTTCCAGGCCCGGTACCGCGATGTCGACATCCTCCTGATCGACGACATCCAGTTCCTCCAGGGCCGTGCCGAGACGCAGGAGGCGTTCTTCCACACGTTCAACACGCTGCACGACCACAACAAGCAGGTCGTGATCACGAGCGACGTGGCACCGAAGCACCTGACCGGTTTCGAAGATCGCATGCGCAGCCGCTTCGAGTGGGGACTGATCACCGACGTCCAGGCGCCCGACCTCGAGACCCGTATCGCGATCCTGCGCAAGAAGGCGCAGAGCGAGGCGCTCCACATCCCCGACGAGGTGCTGGAGTACATCGCCACCGTGGTGTCGTCCAACATCCGTGAGCTCGAGGGTGCGCTGATCCGTGTCTCGGCGTTCGCCAGCCTCAACCGTTCCGCGCTCGACATCTCGCTGGCGCAGACCGTGCTTCGCGACATCATCGACACGGCGGAAGACAACATCATCTCGCCGACCGACATCATCACGGCGACCGCCCAGTACTTCAAGCTCACGGTCGACGACCTCTATGGCTCCAGCCGGTCGCAGCAGATCGCGACCGCCCGGCAAATCGCCATGTATCTGTGCCGTGAGCGCACGAGCCTCTCTCTGCCGAAGATCGGGCAGCTGTTCGGAAACCGGGATCACACCACGGTCATGTATGCGTACAAGAAGATCAGTGAGCTCATGAAGGAGCGCCGCTCGATCTACAACCAGGTCACGGAGATCACCACGCAGCTCGGCCGTCGCTGACGGAACCGGAGGAAGGGCGTCGTCCGTCGAGGACGGCGCCCTTCGTCGTTCTTGACAACGGCCGGACGTCTCCGATAAATGCGTCTATGCACATGTGGATAACTTGTGGATGATTCGGGATCGCGGCGCTCAGGATGTGGGCCGAGTGGGGAAACCTGTGGATAACCGTCACGAGCCCTCGAGTCTCCACATCCTCGATAACCCGCGGATTCCTCAGCGTCTCCACAAGTGACAGTCGTGTAGTTCCCTACTCGCGTCTGCTTTCCACCGACTTATCCACAGTATCCACAGCGGTTAACACCGTTAAGGAGTTAAGTCATTCAAGGGGCGATCCGATCACCAGACGGTGGGGACAACCCGACAGGTGCGTCGCCGGTGCTCCGGCGTAGGGATCCGCGGGACTGTAGGGCTAGCATGGGAAGCCCTGCACTGGCAGGACCCGACGACGACCCGTCATGACGACGACAAGGGAGCACCCGTGAGGTTTCAGGTCAACCGCGATGTCTTCAGCGAGGCTGTGTCCTTCGTCGTCAAGCTCCTCCCCCAGCGCAACCCGCAGCCGATCCTGGCCGGTGTGCTGATCGAGGCAGACGGTTCAGGGCTCACCCTTTCGGCCTTCGACTACGAGGCATCCGCCAGGACGACCATCGAGGCCACGGTCGAGACCCCGGGGACGATCCTGGTGCACGGCCGACTCCTGTCCGACATCGCGAGCCGTCTGCCGAACGCACCGATCGAGATCGCCGTCGAGGACGACGGGGGCATCGCGGTCACCTGCGGCTCTGCGCGATTCACGCTCGCGGCCATGCCGGTCGAGGAATACCCCTCGATCCCCGAGGTCTCCGGCTCCTCCGGTGTCGTCCCCGCCGATGACTTCGGCACCGCGATCGCCCAGGTCGGCTTCGCGGCCTCGCGTGACGACGTCACGCCGGTCCTCACCGGCGTGCAGCTCGAGGTGACCGGGCAGACGCTCAGCCTCGTGGCCACCGACCGCTACCGGGTCTCGCTGCGCGATGTGCCCTGGGACGGAGAAGCCGTCGAGGCCACCGCGCTGGTCCCGGCCCGCACCCTGCTCGAGGTCGGGAAGACGTTCGGGCACGCCGGCACGATCCAGATCGCGTTCTCCGGCGCGGGCGACCGTGAGATCATCGCGTTCACCGCGGGCAACAAGACCGTCACCTCGCTGCTCATCAAGGGCAACTTCCCGCCGGTGCGTCGTCTGTTCCCCGAGCAGACGGATCACTACGCGGTCGTGAACACCGCCGACCTGATCGAGGCCGTCCGCCGCGTGTCCCTGGTGCTCGACCGCGCCGCCCCGCTGCGCTTCACCTTCTCGGCCGACGGCGTCACGATGGATGCGTCCGGCAGCGAGCACGCACGCGCGTCCGAATCGGTCGACGCCATCCTGTCCGGCGGTGACGAGGTCACGCTCGGCCTCAACCCGCAGTACCTGATCGAGGCGCTCGGCGCGGTGAAGAGCGAGTTCGTGCGGGTCACCTTCACGTCGAGCGACAACGCCAACAAGCTGAGCCCGGTCCTGATCACCAGCCAGACGTCGGTGGATCAGGCGGGCCTGGACTCGTTCAAGTACCTGCTGCAGCCGAACCTGCTCCTGCGCTGAGCGCGTCGCGTCGCCCCGGCGGCGGGGAGGATGTCCGACCCGAAAGGTAGGCTGGCTCCGTGATTGTGGAGCACCTGAACCTGGTCGATTTCCGCAATTACGCGACCGCTGATCTGGCTCTTCATCGCGGCCCCAACGTCCTCGTCGGACGGAACGGACAGGGCAAGACGAACCTCGCGGAGGCCGTCGTCTTCCTGGCCACGCTCGGCTCGCACCGGGTGTCGTCGGATGCGCCGCTGGTGCGAGACGGACAGGACTTCGCGGTCATCCGCGCGCGGCTCTCCCATGGCGAACGGCGTGTGCTGGTCGAGGTGCAGGTGAACCGGCAGGGATCCAACAAAGCCCGCATCAACGGCTCGCCATCGAAGGCGAACGAGCTGCCACGCTACGCCCACGTCGTCCTCTTCGCGCCGGAAGACCTGCAGATCGTCCGTGGTGATCCGTCAGCCAGACGACGGTTCGTCGATCAGCTGCTGATCCAGCGCACCCCCCGGATGGCTGCGGTGCTCGGCGACTACGACCGCGTGCTCAAGCAGCGCAACGCCCTGTTGAAGTCGGCCAGGGCGCGGGGCGTCCGCGGCGAGGGCTTGAGCACGCTCGACGTGTGGGATGACAAGCTGGTCGCGCTCGGCGCCGAGATCATCACCGCGCGCCAGCGTCTCGCCGCGGATCTGCAGCAGCCCGTGGCCGAGGCCTACGCTGCGATCGCCGGCGCCGACCACCGGCCCCGGTTGGAGTGGGCGCTGTCCGTGGCCGGTGCCGATCCGGAGGACGATGCCGACGCCGAGGAGCAGGAGGTGTCGTCGGCCGCGGCCGAGCAGCGCATCGACGTCGCTCGCACGGCCGAGCTGTTCCGCGCGTCCCTGACAGCGAAGCGAACCCAGGAGCTCGACCGCGGGCTCACGCTGTCGGGTCCGCACCGCGACGACCTTGTGCTGCGCGTGCGGGACCTCCCGGTCAAGGGGTACGCCTCGCACGGGGAGTCCTGGTCGGTGGCCCTCGCGCTGAGGCTCGCCTCGGCCGAACTGCTGCGCAGCGAGTCACCCGCGGGTGATCCGGTGCTGATCCTCGACGACGTGTTCGCCGAGCTCGACGCGGATCGACGCCAGCGCCTCGCGTCCCTCACCGCGGGCTACGAACAGGTGGTCGTCACCGCGGCCGTGGAGGAGGATATCCCCGAGGTGCTGCACGCACACGTGGTGCGGATCACGGCGGGCACCATCACCGACGAGCGGGAGGCACCGGATGAGTGACGTGGCCGCCGACGCCGTGATCGAAGCTCCCGAGACTGTCGCCACCTACCTGCGTCTGCGCGGTCTGACGCCGAGTGCGAAGAACTGGAAGCGCAAGCGTCGGATCACGGTCGACGACGACAACGCCCCCTTCACACCGGGCCGCGACCCCGGAACGCTCGGCGATGTGCTCGACCGGCTCAGCCGCGACGCGGGGTGGGAGACCACGCTCGCCAGGGAGGACCTCGTCCGGCAATGGGCCGACCTGGCTGGCGCCGACACCGCGAAGCACTCCGAGCCGGTGTCGCTGGAGCGTGGACTGCTGACGGTGAAGTGCGACTCGACCGCGTGGGCGAAGAACCTGCAGTTCATGCGCGCGACGATCCTGACGGAGATCGGGAGACGGTATCCGGAAGCGGGCGTCGAGAACCTCCGCTTCATCGGACCGGACGTCCCCTCCTGGAAATGGGGTCCCAGAGTCGTTCCAGGACGGGGCCCGCGCGATACCTACGGGTAGGGCACCATGCAAGGGGTCTGACACGCTCAGAGGGCCACACGCGGCCGTTGAGCGGCATATCGACTCGAAACCCGGCTAGAATGGGAGTTCGAGCTATCGATCTGGAGAATGCCCTCTGATGACGCCTGAATCCCCTGCTGACGAGACGGAATCGAACACCGGGGGAACCCCCGCACCCGAGGGAACCACCGAGTCGTCCGCCAACCGCCCGAAGCAGCAGCCGGGAGAGTACGGCGCCGACTCGATCCAGATCCTCGAAGGCCTCGAGGCCGTCCGCAAGCGCCCCGGCATGTACATCGGATCGACGGGACCGCGGGGTCTGCACCACCTGGTCTACGAGATCGTCGACAACTCGGTCGACGAGGCCCTCGCCGGCTACGCGGACACGATCCTGGTGACCCTGCTGGCCGACGGGGGCGTCCGCGTCGTCGACAACGGCCGCGGCATCCCCGTGGACCCGCACTCGTCCGACCCGTCGAAGTCGACGGTCGAGGTCGTGCTCACGATCCTCCACGCCGGTGGCAAGTTCGGCGGCGGCGCGTACGCGGTCTCCGGCGGTCTGCACGGCGTCGGCTCGTCGGTGGTGAACGCGCTCTCCACGCGCTTCGACGTCGAGGTGAAGCAGAAGGGCTTCGTCTGGAACCACAGCTTCGCGAACGGCGGTGTCCCCCAGCAGAAGCTGGAGAAGGGTGCCGCGACCGACGAGACCGGCACCAGCATCACCTTCTGGCCGGACGCGGAAATCTTCCAGGAGACGGTCGAGTTCGACTACGACACGCTCCGTACGCGCTTCCAGCAGATGGCCTTCCTCAACAAGGGACTGCGGATCGAGCTCGCCGACGAGCGTCCGGACTCCGCGTACGAGACGGAGGAGGACGGGCAGGCCGTCACGAAGCAGCCGTCCGATGTGTTCTTCTACGAGCGCGGCCTCGTCGACTACGTCGAGTACCTCAACAAGGTGCGCAAGGCCGAGGTCGTGAACGACGAGATCATCGCCTTCGAATCGGAGGACACCGCGCGCAAGATCTCACTCGAGGTCGCGATGCAGTGGACCACGTCGTACACCGAGAACGTCTTCACCTACGCGAACACGATCAACACCCACGAGGGCGGCACGCACGAGGAGGGGTTCCGCGCGGCACTGACCACGCTGGTCAACCGCTACGCCCGCGCCAACAACCTGCTCAAGGAGAAGGACGACAACCTCTCCGGCGACGACGTGCGCGAGGGCCTCACGGCCGTGATCTCCATCAAGCTCGGGGAGCCGCAGTTCGAGGGCCAGACCAAGACCAAGCTCGGCAACACGGAGGCGAAGGCCTTCGTGCAGAAGGTCGTCGGCGACCAGCTCGGCGACTGGTTCGAGCGCAACCCGAACCAGGCGAAGAACGTGATCCGCAAGGCCATCGACGCCGCGACCGCCCGACTCGCCGCCCGCAAGGCCCGCGAGACCGCGCGCCGCAAGAGCGTGTTCGAGTCTGCGGCCATGCCCGACAAGCTCAAGGACTGCACGAGCAAGGACCCGTCGATCAGCGAGATCTTCCTCGTGGAGGGTGACTCGGCCGGCGGCTCGGCCGTGCAGGGCCGCGATCCGCACACGCAGGCGATCCTCGCGCTGCGCGGCAAGATCCTCAACGTCGAGCGTGCGCGCCTCGACAAGGCGCTCGGCAACAAGGAAGTCCAGGCGATGATCCAGGCCTTCGGCACGGGCATCGGCGAGGAGTTCGACATCGAGAAGGCGCGGTACCACAAGATCGTGCTCATGGCCGACGCCGACGTCGACGGTCAGCACATCACCACGCTGCTGCTCACGCTGCTGTTCCGCTACATGCGCGGGCTCATCGAGGCCGGCTTCGTGTACCTCGCGATGCCGCCGCTCTACCGCCTCAAGTGGTCGAACGCCCCGCACGAGTACGTGTTCAGCGACGCCGAGCGCGACGCTCTCCTGAAGTACGGGCTCGACAACGGCAAGCGCATCCCGAAGGACGCCGGCATCCAGCGGTACAAGGGTCTCGGCGAGATGAACGCCAAGGAGCTGTGGGAGACCACGATGGACCACACCACGCGCACCCTGCGTCAGGTGACCATCGAAGACGCCGCGGCCGCCGACGAGATCTTCAGCGTGCTGATGGGTGAGGACGTCGAGTCGCGACGCAGCTTCATCCAGCGCAACGCCAAGGACGTCCGCTTCCTCGACATCTGAGCGCGAGCTCGCCTCCTCGCTCGCTCAACGACCGGAAATTGAAGAGAACACATGACTGACGAAGAACGTCCCGACATCAACGAGGGCCACGACCACGGCAAGATCGACCAGGTCGACCTGCAGTCGGAGATGCAGCGCAGCTACCTCGACTACGCGATGGCCGTGATCGTCGGGCGCGCGCTCCCCGACGTGCGTGACGGCCTCAAGCCCGTGCACCGCCGCGTGATCTACGGCATGTACGACGGCGGATTCCGCCCGGACAAGTCGTTCTCGAAGTGTGCCCGCGTGGTCGGCGAGGTCATGGGGCAGTACCACCCGCACGGTGACTCCGCGATCTACGACGCTCTCGTGCGCCTGGTGCAGCCGTGGTCGCTGCGGTACCCGCTCGCGCTCGGCCAGGGGAACTTCGGCTCCCCCGGCAACATGGGCGCGGCGGCGCCCCGATACACCGAGACGAAGATGGCTCCGCTCGCGCTCGAGATGGTGCGCGACATCGAAGAGGAGACCGTCGACTTCACCGACAACTACGACGGACAGACGCAGGAGCCGACGGTCCTGCCGGCCCGGTTCCCGAACCTGCTCGTCAACGGTTCGGTCGGCATCGCGGTCGGCATGGCCACGAACATCCCGCCGCACAACCTGCGCGAGGTGTCGGACGCGGCGCTGTGGGCCCTCGACAACCCGGACATCTCCCGCGAGGAGCTGCTCGACGGTCTGATCCAGCGGATCCCCGGGCCGGACTTCCCCACCGGCGCGCAGATCCTCGGCACGAAGGGCATCCACGAGGCCTATCGCACGGGTCGCGGCTCGATCACGATGCGCGCGGTCGTGAACGTCGAGGAGATCCAGGGCCGCACGTGCCTCGTGATCACCGAGCTGCCGTATCAGGTGAACCCCGACAACGTCGCGGTGAAGATCGGCGACCTCGCGCGCGACGGGAAGATCACCGGCATCGCGGACATCCGCGATGAGTCGTCCGACCGCACCGGTCAGCGCCTCGTCGTGGTGCTCAAGCGTGACGCGGTCGCGAAGGTCGTGCTCAACAACCTGTACAAGCACACGCAGCTGCAGGAGAACTTCGGCGCGAACATGCTCGCGATCGTCGACGGTGTTCCGCGCACGCTCGCGATCGACGGCTTCGTCACCAACTGGATCGCGCACCAGATCGACGTGATCGTGCGGCGCACCCAGTTCCGCCTCAACGAGGCCGAGAAGCGCATGCACATCCTGCGCGGCTACCTGAAGGCGCTCGATGCCCTCGACGAGGTGATCGCGCTCATCCGCCGATCGCAGACCACGGCCGACGCGAACGAGGGCCTGCAGAAGCTCCTCGACATCGACGAGATCCAGGCCGATGCGATCCTGCAGATGCAGCTGCGTCGCCTCGCGGCCCTCGAGCGCCAGAAGATCATCGACCAGGCCACCGAGCTCGAGGCGCAGATCACCGAGTACAAGGCGATCCTCGCCGACGAGGGCCGGCAGCGCACGATCATCCGCGAGGAGCTCACCGCGATCGTCGACCGCTTCGGCGACGAGCGGCGCACGCACATCCTGCACGGGTTTGACGGCGACGTCTCGATGGAAGACCTCATCGCCGAAGAGGAGATGGTCGTCACCGTCACGCGCGAGGGCTACATCAAGCGCACGCGCAGCGACAACTACCGCTCGCAGCACCGCGGTGGCAAGGGCGTCAAGGGCGCCCAGCTCCGCGCCGACGACATCGTGGAGCACTTCTTCGTCACCACCACGCACCACTGGCTGCTGTTCTTCACGGACAAGGGCCGCGTCTACCGCGCCAAGACGTATGAGGTGCCGGAGGCCGGTCGCGACGCGAAGGGCACCCACGTCGCCAACCTGCTCGCCCTGCAGCCCGACGAGAGCATCGCCCAGGTGCTCGACATCCGCGACTATGAGGTCGCCGACTACCTCGTCCTCGCGACCCGCGACGGTCTGGTGAAGAAGACCCGACTCGACGCGTACGACACGAACCGTCAGGGCGGCGTGATCGCGATCCGACTCAACGAGGAGGACGAGCTCGTCAGCGCGCTGCTCGTCAACGCCGAGGACGACATCCTCCTCATCAGCCGCCGTGGCATGTCGGTGCGGTTCGAGGCGACCGACGAGGCGCTGCGCCCCATGGGCCGCGCGACCGCCGGTGTGCGCGGCATGAAGTTCAAGATCGACGGCGACTGCCTGCTGTCCGCCTCGGTCGCGGCCGCCGGGAAGTTCGTCTTCGTGGTCACCGACGGCGGGTACGCGAAGCGCACGGCGGTCGAGGAATACCGGGTCCAGGGCCGTGGCGGAACGGGCATCAAGGTCGCGAAACTGAACGACGATCGGGGCACTCTCGCGGGTGGTCTGATCGTCGCGGAGGACGACGAGGTCTTGGTGGTTCTGTCCAGCGGCAAGGTGGTACGCTCTGCCGTGGCCGAGGTCCCCGCGAAGGGTCGAGACACCATGGGAGTGGTGTTCGCCCGCACGACGGAGGCCGACCGCATCCTCGCCATCGCCCGTAACGGTGAGCGCGGTCTCGCAGAAGACGAGGCCGAAGCGGATGTCGACACCGAGGCCCCCCAGACGACAGAGACACCCGAGGATACAGACGCATGAGCACAGTGGCCGACAAGCTGGCGAAGAAGTCGACCCGCAAGACCAGTGGCAAGCAGGTTCGCCTCCGCCTGGTGTACGTCGACTTCTGGTCAGCGGTGAAGCTCTCCTTCCTGGGAGCCGTGGCTCTCGCCGTCGTCACGATGGTCTCCTTCTTCCTCATCTTCCTGGTGCTCCAGGCGACGGGCATCATGTCGACCGCAGATGAGTTCCTCCAGGGCATCACGGACAACGCGTTCGTGCTGTCCGAGGTCGTCGGCCTGCCGCAGGTGATGGCCTTCGCCGCGGTCGTGGCGATCCTGAACCTGATCGTCTTCACGGTGCTCGGCGCCGTGATCGCCGGCATCTACAACCTCGCCGTGAAGGTGACGGGCGGCCTGCTCGTCGGCTTCATGTCGAACTGACGCGAGTCACGACGAAGGGCGGGTGCTGCGGCACCCGCCCTTCGTCGTGTGCACGGCGCGGCGGCTCAGACCACGCCGGTCGTTCCGAGGAGCGTGCCGATCAGCCACGTCGCGAGCAGCGCGAGCGCTCCGCCGATCACGAGCCGCAGTGCCGCTCGGCCCGGCGCGGATCCTCCGATCCTCGCCGAGATCGTGCCCGTCGCGGCCAGGGCGATCAACACCGCGACGAAGGTCACCGGGACTCGCCAGTCGGGCGGGGGCAGCAGGATCGCCAGCAAGGGGAGCAGCGCGCCGAGCGTGAACGCGATCGCGGAGGACAGCGCCGCGTGCCACGGGTTGACCAGGTCGTCCTGATCGATGCCGAGCTCCACCTCGAGGTGTGCCGACAGAGCGTCGTGCGCGGTGAGCTCCTCGGCCACACGGCGCGCGGTGTCCTCCGTAAGCCCTCGGTCGCGGTACAGGGAGGTGAGCTCGGCGAGCTCCTCCTCCGGCATCGTGCGCAGCTCTTCCTTCTCCTTGGCGATGAGCGCGCGCTCGCTGTCGCGTTGGCTGCTCACGGAGACGTACTCGCCCAGAGCCATGGAGATCGCCCCACCCACCAGACCGGCGACGCCCGCGGTGAGGAGCGCGGCGTTATCCGTGGTGGCACCGGCGACGCCCACGACCAGCGATGCCACCGACACGATCCCGTCATTCGCTCCGAGGACACCGGCGCGCAGCCAGTTGAGGCGCTGACCCACGCCGGTGCCGTGCGGTTCTCCCTCGTGGGCTGTCATGCCACCAGTGAAGCAGACGAGGACAGTGGCGAGGGCGGTCCCGGGTAGGGAAAACCCGAACCGGAGTGTCCGGCTGCCTCGGTGCCCGCGTGGCACCGTCCCCCGTACCGTGGAAACATGACCACTCGGCCTGCGCCTCCGGCCGCCGCTCCGGCGAAGCCACCGCTGCGCCTCTTCCTCACGGTCCTGCATCTGGCGGGCATCGGCGTCCTCGGCGGCGGGATCTTCGCCACCCTCGGCGCACTGCTCGGGACGGGGATCGGCCTCGTGTTCGTCGCCGGCATCGGCATCGTCCTGCTCGTCGGTCTCGTCTACGCGCTCTACGGCCTCGGCTGGTTCGAGGTCGCGCGCGTCGCCGGTCTCTACCGCACCCCGCTCGCGCCCCTGCGACTGCAGCCGCGCGATCGTCCCGGCTTCGCCGGCTGGCTCCGCGCCCTCGGGCGACAGGCCATCGACGGACGCATGTGGCGTGCCGTCGCGAACTTCGCCATCTCGGCAGTGCTGGGCTGGGTCGTGCTCCGCCTGGCCTGGAGCCTCGTGTGGTCGATCATCATCTCCTTCGCCCCCCTGACCTCTGCCGACAGCATCATGGGACCCTTCGGCGGTGCCGGGATCCCCGTCGCCTGGGCTCCGCTCATCGGGATCTTGGGCGTCGCCGCATCGGCGGCCGGCATCATCGGACTCGCATTCCTGCACCGCACCCTGTCCCTGGCGATCGTCGCCCGCAGTCGGGAGACCGAGCTCACGGAGCGGGTGCGTGCCTCGACGGCGCAGCGGGAGGGAGCCGTGCGTGCGGCCGACGTGGAGCGCACCCGCATCGAGCGGGATCTCCACGACGGCGTGCAGCCGCGTCTCGTCTCGGTCGGCATGACCCTGGGCCTGGCCCAGCAGAAGATCGACACCGATCCCGACGCGGCCAAGGACCTCATCTCGGAGGCGCACACCTCGACGAAGGCGGCGATCACCGAGCTGCGGCAGCTCGCGCGGGGCATCCACGCCTCGGTCCTCGACGACCGCGGGCTGGACGCGGCGCTGTCCGCACTCGCCGGCCGTTCGCACATCCCCGTGCACCTCGACGTGCGGATGGACGGGCGGTGCAGTCGTGAGGCCGAGGCCGCGGTGTACTTCTCGATCGCGGAATCCCTCACCAACGCCGCCAAGCACTCTCGCGCGAGCGAGGCCCGGGTCACGGTGCGACTGCGCGAGGGCAACGTGCTGTGGGCCCGCGTGGAGGACAACGGCATGGGCGGCGCGCAGGTGCTCCCCGGCGGCGGCCTCGACGGCATCGCGAACCGGATCCTCGCCGCCGGCGGAACGTTCCGCCTGGACAGCCCGCTCGGTGGTCCGACCAGCCTGGAGGTGAACGTGCCATGCGCATCCTGATCTGCGAGGACTCGGTCCTGCTGCGGGAGGGGCTCGTGCGTCTGCTGGAAGACGCGGGTCATCAGGTGGTGGCCGCGCTCACCGACACCGACGGTGTGGCGGAGGCCGTGGCATCCGCCGACCCGGAGCTCTGCATCCTGGACGTGCGGCTTCCTCCGACGTTCACCGACGAGGGGATCCGTGCGGCGCTGGCGCTGCGGGCGACGCATCCGTCCCTTCCGATCCTCGTGCTGTCGCAGTACGTGGAGGAGCGCTACGCGTCTGACCTGATCGCGGCGCAGGGAGGGCCCCTGGGTTACCTGCTGAAGGACCGGGTCGCCGACGTCGCGGAGTTCATCGAGTCCGTGCAGCGGATCGCCGACGGAGCGACCGTGCTCGACCCGGAGGTCGTGGCGCAGCTGCTCACGCGACGCAACCGCGACGACCGGATGCTGCGCCTCACGGAACGTGAGCGCACCGTGCTGGCACTGATCGCGGAGGGCAAGTCGAACCAAGCGATCGCCGGACTGCTGTTCGTCTCCGAGGCGAGTGTCGAGAAGCACATCACCTCCATCTTCCAGAAGCTGGGGTTCGAGCAGGACGAGTCGGGAAACCGTCGCGTGCTGGCGGCCCTGGCACACATCGAGAACACGGGCGGCCCCACGCCGCCGACCGGACAGACAGGAATGGCACGATGACCACCGAAGATCAGGGCCCCCAGGGCGGCCACACGCCGCTCACCCCTCCCCCTGCGACGGCACCTCACGCCCCGGCCGAGCCCGCACCGATGGTGCCGGGCGGCTCCGGTACCGAGCCCCGACGTTCCTCGGGCGCCACGGCGATCCTCGTGATCACCGCCGTGGTGGGCGGCCTCGCCCTGCTCGGCGCCGGAGGCACGGCGGCGGCCGCAGCCGCGGGCTCCGTGATGTCATCGAGCCGACCCGACTCGGTCCAGACCGTCGGCGTGGACGGCATCGACGGCGTCGACCTCGATGCCGACGCGAGCAGCGTGCGGGTGGAGTTCGGTGACGTGGACGACGCCGAACTGGCGGTCACGAACGGCCGCGGGCAGGCCTGGACGTTCGAGCGGGAGGGCGACGAACTCGTCGTGAAGAGCCCGCGGGGTGTGTTCGGCTGGTGGTTCGGCAACTGGTTCGGCGACGAGGAGGTCGCGGTGCTGACGTTGCCCGAGAGCCTGCGCGACGCCGGTCTGGATGCGAACCTCACGCTCAACGCGGGCAGCCTGGATGTGACGGGTGACTTCGGTGACCTCGAGCTCGACGTGAACGCGGGGTCGCTCGACGTCGAGGGCGCGGCGGAGACGCTCGACGTGCAGATGAACGCCGGGCGCGCCGACATCGTGCTGGACTCGGTGGCCGAGGCCGACCTGGGCATCTCGGCGGGCGATCTCACGGTGGAGCTCACGGGCTCGGCGCCCGCGCGCACATCGGTCGATGCGAGCGCGGGATCGGTCGACCTCACGCTGCCCGACGTGGAGTACAGCCTCACCCAGGACGTGAGCGCCGGCTCGCTCGATGCCACCGTCGATCAGGGGTCGAACGCGCGACACACGATCGACGTCTCTCTCGCAGCGGGGAACGTGACGATCCGACCCGGGCGCTGAGACGCGGGAGCACGGAGGGGCCGGTACTCGGAGAGTGCCGGCCCCTCGGCGCCGTCGCTCACGGCGTCGGCGAAGTTATCCACAGTTCTCTCCACAGCATGGGGAGAATTACACCGATGTTATTCACAGGCGTTAACAACTCTGTTAACAACTCGGGATCAGGCCAAAAGGAGCAGCGGCGGAACGAACGCCACGATCACGAGCAGGAGAACCACCAGGGCCGAGAGGAAGACGATCTGCCACACGCGCTGCTCACGGCGTTTCGTGCGCGTATAGATGAAGGCCACGATCGCGCCCACGATCGCCCCGCCCAGATGCGCCTGCCAGGAGATCCCCCCGGCGAAGAACCCGAAGGCGAAGTTGATCGCGAGGATGACGAGGATCCCGGTCACGTTCGCCCCGATGTGGCGGCCGATGATCAGCAGCGACGCGAGGAGACCGAAGATGGCGCCGGAGGCTCCGACCGTCCATGAGCCCGGCGCGAGGATCGCGACCATGACCGATCCACCGAGTCCGCTGATCAGATACAGCGCCAGGTAGCGCGCCCGCCCCAGCATGGGTTCGAGGCTCTGGCCGAGCATCCACAGCGCCAGCATGTTGAGCGCGAGGTGCACGAAGCCGCCGTGCACGAACAGCACCGTCAGCAGTCGCCACGGTTCGAACGGCACCGCGAACAGGTTGGGGTAGAGGAACGGCGCGTAGAAGCCCAGCGCCTGTGTGATCGGCTGGTTGAGCCCGGGGATGAGCTGCACGAGGCCGATGAACGACGTGATCGCCAGCAGCACGTAGGTGACGACGGGCTTGCCGCCGCGGGTCATCGCCAGAGCACCGCCGCGGTTCCCCCAGCGTCGGGCGGCCTTCTTCTGGGCGGGAGTGCGGTTCTTGCGTTCGGCCGCCATGCACTGCGGGCAGATCACGCCGACGGCGGCCTGGGTCTGGCACTCGGGGCAGATGGTGCGCAGACACCGCTGGCAGAGCACGAAGCTCTGCCGATCCGGATGCCGGTAGCAGAAGTTGTCGCGATTGCTCGTGAACTCGGGCGTCGACATCCGGATCGGCCGTGGCTTCCGTCAGGCGGCGACGATGTCGATCGACTGCAGCACGACCGGCTCGACCGGGCGGTCGCCGGCCGCGGTGGGCACGGCGGCGATGGCGTCGACGACCTTCTTCGAGGCGTCGTCGGCGACGGCGCCGAAGATGGTGTGCTTGCCCTGCAGCCACGGGGTCGGGTCGGTCGTGATGAAGAACTGCGAGCCGTTCGTGCCCTCGACCTTGCCGGTGATGGCGTTGCGGCGCAGGCCGGCGTTGGCCATCGCGAGGATGTAGGGCTCGTTGAAGTCGAGCTCCCCGTTGATCTCGTCATCGAAGTTGTAGCCGGGGCCGCCCACACCCTGACCGAGCGGGTCGCCGCCCTGGATCATGAAGTTGGGGATGATGCGGTGGAAGATGACGTCCTTGTAGAGAGGACCCTCGCCCGGCTTGCCGGTGGCGGGGTGCGTCCACTCCTGGGTGCCGTCGGCCAGGCCGACGAAGTTCTTGACCGTCTTGGGAGCGTGGTCGCCGAAGAGGTTGATGACGATGTCACCGTGGTTGGTGTGCAGAGTTGCGACGTGGGAAGCATGAACCATGCCCTCATTCTCGCAGAGCTTCCGATGAGTGGCCCGGGTCTGTACATCCCCTCGGCGGATGATGCAAGGGGCGGGCGATTCCCTCCCCCCATCCAGGGTGTCGTGGCAAGATGGGGAACCCGTACTCCAATGGACAGGAGAGCATCGTGAGCCTCAGCCGCAAGCGGAAGAAGCAGCTTCGTCGTCTTCAGAAGGACGCCAACCAGCTGTGGGAGGACCAGCAGGTGCTCGTCGGCCACGCCGCCGACGTCGCCCGAGAGGCCGGCCGTCAGCTCGGCAACTTCAATCGGGAACAGCTCGTCCCCGCCGTCCAGGACACCTACAACCGTCGTGTCGCCCCCGTGGTCGACCGCGGCGTGAAGGTCGGCAGGCACGTCGTCGACGACAAGGTCGTGCCGATCGTCGGCGGCGTCGTCGGCACCGCGCTCACCGCGTGGGACGTCGCCAACGCGAAGCGTCAGGGCATCGAATACAAGGCCCGCAAGGCCGTCGCTCCGAAGAAGGGCCCCGGCCTCGGCTCGGTCATCGCGATCGTGCTGGGTGCGGCTGCGGCCGTCGGAGTGCTCTACGCCGCCTGGCAGGCCCTCCGCGCCGACGACGAGCTCTGGGTCGCCGACGACCCGCTGTCGGCTCCCGACGCGTGACCACCCCCGACCCGCACGCGCGGGTGCGGGATGCTGCGGCCGCCCGCGGACTCGACATCGAGATCCGCGAGCGGCCGCAGGCGCGCAGCCTGCATGAGGCCGCGGAGATCCTGGGCATACCGCCGTCCGGCATCGTGAAGACCCTCGTGGTGAAGCGCTCCGACGACACCTATCTGTTCGCCCTGGTCCCCGGCGGTCGGTCGATCTCGTGGCCCAAGCTGCGTGCCGTGGTCGGCGTCAACAAGCTGCGACTGCCCGAACCCGAGCTCGCCCTCGCGGCCACAGGGTACGAGCGGGGCACGATCGTCCCGATCGGCAGCACGACCGATTGGCCCGTGTACGCCGACGAGTCCATCGTCGGGCAGCGGATCGCCATGGGAGCGGGTGCGCACGGTTACAGCCTGTTCGTGGACGCCGACGACCTGATCGCCGCCTACGGCGCCACCGTCGCCGACATCTCCATTCCCGAGGAGCGCTGACCGCCAGCGCTCAGGCGAGTCCCGCCATCCGGATGGCGATGTCGACCAGCTTGACCCGCTGCAGCCCCGCGACGGCCGCGAGCGGAAACCACTCGGCCCTGTCGGTCGAGCCCTCGGTCTCGAAGCGCAGCCGTCCGCCGGTGACCTCGGCGCGGTAGACGATGCGCAGCGTGTGGAGCGGTTCCGCCGCCTTCTGCACCCGCCGCCCTGCCGGGATCACCCGCGAATGGATACCGAGCAGCGCGCCGACCCGCACGGTGTACCCGGTCTCCTCGCGCAACTCCCGGCGGACCGCGTCCTCCGGGGCCTCGCCCGGCTCGAGCCCGCCGCCCGGCATGGTCCACGCCGTGCGACGCCCCTCGATCCAGCGCGCCAGGAGGAGCCGGCCACCCTCATCGGTGACGACCCCGTATGCGGCGACGCGCAGGTCCATGGCTCACACCCTATCCGCAGGGCACGCCACGCTCCGACCACGTGTCGGCCGGCGCGCATCGATCACGAATCGAGAAGCGACGGCGCTCGGATCGTTCCTATTCTGTGGAGATCAGCCACACCGAGAGGACGGAAACCATGGCCGCCGACAACGAGAAGAACTTCACCGCCGAGGAGCGCGAGGCCATGCAGGCCGCCGCGAAGGAGGCCCGCACCCGACGGTCGCGTGCCAAGAAGTCGCCCGAGGAGCTGAGGGCGGCCGGCGAAGCCGACATCACGGAGGCCATCGACAAGCTCGACGAGCACGACAGGACGCTGGCGCGGAAGCTGCACGACCTGGTCTCCGAGGTCGCCCCCGACTTGGTGCCGCGCACGTACTACGGCATGCCCGCGTGGGGTCGAGACGGGAAGGTGCTGTGCTTCTTCCAGCCCGCGAGCAAGTTCAAGGTGCGCTACGGGACGTTCGGGTTCGAGCCGATCTCGAACCTCGACGACGGCACCGTGTGGCCCACGGCGTACGCTGTGATCGACCTGACGCCGAAGGACCGGGAGTTCCTCGCGGACCGGCTGCGCCAGGCCATCAGCTGAAGCGCTCCGAACCCGAGACAGCGACGGCACCCCGGCACTACCGTGGAACCGTGAGCACTCCCCCGTTCCCCGCCTCCGTCTACGCCTCCCGACTCACCCGTGCAGCCGCGCTCGCCGCGGACGCCGGACTCGACGCCGTGGTCGTCGGACCGGGGCCCGACCTCCAGTACCTGCTCGGGGTCGAGGGGGACACGATCGAACGGCTCACGGCGCTGGTGCTCACCCCCGACGCGCGCGCGACCATCGTGGTGCCGCGCATGGAGCTGGCGAAGATCCGCAGCACCGCGGCCGGCGAACTCGGTCTGACCATCGCCGACTGGGTGGACGGGGAGGATCCGTATGCCCTGGTGCTCGCGGCGGCGGGGGAGGTCCAGCGGGCCGGGGTCTCCGACGCGCTGCCCGCGCTCCACGTGGTGCCGATCGCGGAACGCCTGGGGGTGCGGGTGGAGCTCGCGACCCCGGTGCTGCGCGAAGGACGCATGATCAAGGACGACGCGGAGATCGCGGAGCTCCGGCGTGCGGGTGCCGCGATCGATGCCGTGCACCGCCGCGTGCCCGAGTGGCTGCGCGCCGGACGGACGGAACGCGAGGTGGCGGACGACATCGCCGCCGCGATCGTCGAGGAGGGCCACCGCACGGTCGAGTTCGTGATCGTCGGATCCGGTCCGAACGGGGCCGACCCGCATCATGAGGTCTCCGACCGGGTGATCGAGGAGGGCGACATCGTCGTGGTCGACATCGGCGGTGCGGTGCCCAGCGGCTACAACTCCGACAGCACACGCACCTACGTCGTCGGCGACCCCGGCGCGGAGGAGGCCGAACACATCGCCGTGCTCGTGCGGGCGCAGCAGGCCGCGGTCGATGCCGTGCGTCCCGGGGCGACGGCCGCCGAGGTCGATGCCGCCGCGCGCACGGTGCTCGCCGAGGCCGGACTGGGCGAGGCGTTCCTGCACCGCACGGGCCACGGGATCGGTGTCTCGGTGCACGAGGAGCCCTACATCGCTCCCGGCAACGACCTCGTGCTGCGGCCGGGGATGGCGTTCAGCATCGAGCCGGGCATCTACTTCCCCGGTCGGTGGGGCGCCCGGATCGAGGACATCGTGATCGTGACGGACACCGGAGCGGAGCGGGTGAACCTGGCCCCGCACGCGCTCGTCTCCGCCGCTCGGCAGTGACCTTCGGCTATCAGCGAATACCTAAAGTCATCACGGTGAATTCCTAAAGTCACCTATCGTCGCATTTCCGGCGGGGCTAGCCTGCTGAGTGCTGGAGCCCCGTGCTCCGGCGATTGCTGATTCCATCTGGCGGGGGTTGCCGGAGGGTCGGATGTTCGCCTCAGAACACCACAATTTCATCGCGCCGACTGCAGGACCGAACGAGACGAGACGCCGCTGGGCGATCATCGCCCTGCTCGCGCTGCTCGCCAGCCTCCTCGTGACGGTCGTCGCGCCGCCCAAGCCGGCCGAAGCCCAGTTCCAGTTCTCCTGTACGAGTACGGAGGGCGTCGGGTACTTCGTCAACACGGGCTCCGGCTCCGTCTCGATGATCTACACCGGCACCGACACGAACATCCGGAACATCCCCGTCGGCGGCACCCCCTACGGTGTGACGTCGCTCCCGGACGGCTCGCGGGTCTACGTGGCGAACGGCAACGGGTCCGTGCAGGTGATCGACACCGCGACCCTCGCGGTCACGACGATCAACCACCCGTCGTTCTCCGCGTCGGTCGGCGCGTGGAGCTCCGCCGACGGCTCGCAGGTGTTCATCTCGAACATCGGGTCCAACACCGTCAGCGTGATCGACACCGCGACCAACACCGTGTCCCGCGTGATCACGGTCGGCGCCGCCGGTTCTCGTCCGGGATGGGTCGATGCCTACGGAAACGAGCTGTTCGTCGCCAAGGACGACGGCACCAACGGCGGGATCTCCGTGATCGACATGAGCAGCACCTCGACGACGACGTCCCGCGTCATCGCGGGAGCGGCTCCGGCGCACACGGTCGCCGTCAACGCCACGTACATCGCCGCCGCCAGCGAGACCGTCCTGTCGATCCCGATCCGCAACAGGACCGCGCCGTCGGCCCTCGTGCGCACCATCACGACCACCGAGCAGATCCACGGACTCACGTTCGTCCCCAACACCAACTACCTCGTGGCCAGTGGCGAGGCCGGACACACGTTCGTGTACGACGCGTCGACCGGGGCGCTGCTGCGGACGTTCACCGCGGGCGGCTCGAACATGCGCGTGCCCGTGGCCTCGCCGATCAGCAACGAGGTCTACATCGCCGGATACTCCACGCCCACGGGCACGCTGGACCGGCTCGTGACCACCGGGGCTCCGGCCACCTGGACCTACACCGCCAATCAGACGGCCCTGCAGAACGCTCCCGACGGCCACACCCCCGCGTTCTCCTGCCTGCCGCCGCTCTCGGGTTCCAAGTCCTTCGCCAAGTCGCCGATCGCTCAGGGCGAGACGACCACCCTGACGATCACGATCAACAACACCAACCTCGCCCCCACCACCGGCATCACCGGGGCGGCGCTGACCGACAACCTGCCCTCCAACATCCGCATCGCACCGACGGGCACGGCGACGACGACATGTACCGCCGCAACACTCACGGCGCCTCCCGGCGGGACGACCGTCAGCCTGAGCGGTGCTTCGATCCCCGCGGCCACCGGGCCGAACGGGGCGATCGTGCCGGGAAGCTGCACCATCACCGTGCCGGTGATCGGCGTCACACCCGGCGCCCAGACCAACACGATCGAGCCGGGGGCTCTCTCCGCGAACATCGTGGGCGAGACGGCGAACTCGTTCTCCGCACCGATCGAGGTGCTTCCCCCGGCGATGCAGATCGCGAAGACGAACGACGACGCCGACGGGATCGTCGACGGCGGACAGACGCTGACCTACTCGATCACGCTGACCAACGCCGGGACGATCCCGCAGACGGGCGTCACCGTCGACGACGTGCTCCCCGCGGGCGTCACCTATGTGCCCGGGTCCACCGTCGCCACGCAGGGCACCACCGTGCGCGACAACGCGGCGGGAGGGACCAACCCCGACCTCGTCGGCGGCGATCCCGTCGCCGGGTCGCTCGTCGGACCGACGGATCCGTTCACGATCCCTCCGGGCGAATCGCTCGTGGTCACCTACCAGGTGACCGTGGACACTCCCGCGCCGGAGACGATCGACTCGTACACCAACACCGCCAGCGCCAGCTCCACCCAGGAGCCGACGCCGATCAGCACGACCGACACCGTGCAGGCCCTGTCCACCCTCGATCTCGTGAAGTCCGCGGGCACCCCGGTCGACGTCAACGGCAACGGGACCACCGACACCGGCGACACCATCGCCTACACCTTCACCGTCACGAACACCGGTAACACCACCATCGCGAACATCGCCGTCACCGATCCGAAGCTCGGCGCGATCACGTGCGACGCCACGACCCTGGCGCCCGACGCCGTGGCCACCTGTACCGCGCCGCCCTACGTCATCACCCAGGCGGAGACCGATGCCGGCGCCGTCGACAACAGCGCCACCGCGGCGGGCACCGACCCCAGCGGCGACCCCATCGCCTCGAACGAGTCGACCACCTCGACACCCACCGAGCAGGCCCCGGCACTGCTGTTCGACAAGACGGCCGCCGCCCCGGTGGATGTGAATGCGAACGGCATCACCGACGCGGGCGACACCATCGCCTACACGTTCAGCGTCGCCAACACGGGCAACGTCACGATGAGTGGCATCACCGTCACCGACCCGAAGATCGGCGCGGTGACCTGTGACGTGACCACCCTGGCTCCCGGTGAGGTCGCGAGCTGCACCGCGCCCGCCTACGCGATCACTGCCGCGGATCAGGACGCGGGCGAGGTCGCGAACACCGCGAGTGCCACCGGCACCGCTCCCGGCGGCACCGCCGTCCCGTCGAACGACGACAGCACCACCACTCCGGTGGTCGCACCCGCACCGGCCCTCGAGATCGACAAGACCGCGGGAACACCCGTGGACGTCAACGGGAACGGCTCGACGGACGTCGGCGACACCATCGCGTACACGTTCACGGTGACCAACACCGGCAACGTCACCGTGTCGGACATCGCCGTGAACGACCCCAAGGTCGGCACGGTGACCTGTGATGTCACGGCGCTCGGGCCGACGGGAGTCGCGACCTGCACGGCCGCCCCGTACGTGATCACCCAGGCCGACATGGACAACGGCTCAGTGGACAACTCCGCCACCGCGAACGGCACGGACCCGACGGGCGGCCCGGTCGTGACCACCCCCGACACCACGACCACCCCCACCGACCAGGCGCCGGCGCTGTCGTTCGACAAGACCGCAGGCACCCCCGTGGATGTGAACGCCAACGGCATCACGGACGAGGGCGACACCATCGCGTACACCTTCACCGTCACCAACACCGGCAACGTCACGGTGGCGGGCATCGCGGTCACGGATGCCAAGGTCGGAGCGGTCACCTGTGACGTCACCACGCTGACGCCCGGAGCCGTGGCGACCTGCACGGCGGCGCCGTACACGATCACCGCTGCGGACGAGACCGCGGGCGAGGTCGTGAACAGCGCCTCGGCCGCGGGCACGGACCCGGGCGGTGACGCCGTCCCGTCGAACACCGACACGACGACGACGCCGGTCGTCGCCTCGGCACCGAGTCTCACGATCGACAAGGCAGCGGGTGCTCCGGTCGACGTCAATGGCAACGGGGTGACCGACGCCGGCGACACGATCGCCTACACCTTCACCGTGACCAACACCGGCAACGTGCCGCTCGCCGATGTCGCGGTGGACGACCCGAAGGTCGGCGCGGTCACCTGTGATGCGACCACCCTCGCTCCCGGTGCGGTCGCGAGCTGCACCGCGGCGACGTACACGATCACGCAGGCCGACGTCGACAACGGCTCGGTCGACAACTCCGCCACGGCCACGGGCACCCCGCCCGGAGAACCCGCGATCACCTCCGACCCCGACACCACGAGCACCCCGACCGACCAGACCGCGTCGCTCGTGCTGGACAAGACCGCGGGCACACCGGTCGACGTGAATGCGGACGGCCTGACCGACGAGGGCGACACCATCGCGTACACGTTCACCGTCACGAACACCGGCACCGTCACACTGACCGACGTAGCCGTCGACGACCCGAAGGTGGGCACCGTCACGTGTGACGTCACGACTCTCGCTCCCGGGGCCGTGGCCACCTGCACGGCAGCGCCCTACACGATCACCGCAGCGGACGAGACCGCGGGCGAGGTGGCGAACACCGCGACCGCCGCGGCCACCGACCCCGGCGGCGACCCCGCCCCCACCGCTGACGACAGCACCACGACCCCGGTCGTCGCCTCGGCCGCGGCTCTCACGATCGACAAGGTCGCGGGCGCCCCGGTGGACGTCGACGGCAACGGCATCACGAACGCCGGTGACACGATCGCGTACACGTTCACGGTGACCAACACCGGCAATGTGGCGGTGTCGGAGATCACGGTGGACGACCCGAAGGTCGGCGCGGTGACGTGTGATGTGACCACCCTGGCCCCCGGTGCGGTCGCGAACTGCACCGCGGCGCCGTACGTGATCACCGCTGCCGATGAGACCGCGGGCGAGGTCGCGAACACCGCGACCGCCGCGGGCACGGACCCGGACGGCGACTCGGTCGCCTCCGACCCCGACAGCACGACCACTCCGGTCGTCACGCCGGCGCCGGCGCTGTCGTTTGAGAAGACGGCGGGGACGCCGGTGGATGTGAATGCGAATGGCATCACGGATGAGGGTGACACGATCGGGTACACGTTCACGGTGACGAACACCGGCAACGTGACGGTGACGGATGTCGCTGTGGATGACCCGAAGGTGGGTGCGGTGACGTGTGATGTGACGACGCTCGCGCCGGGTGAGGTCGCTTCGTGTGCGTCGGCGCCGTATACGGTGACGGCGGCGGATGAGGCTGCGGGTGAGGTGGCGAACACGGCGACGGCGTCGGGGACAGCTCCGAACGGTGACCCTGTTCCGTCCGACCCGGATTCGACGACGACGCCGTCGGAGGCGTCGGCTCCGAGTTCGACGATCGAGAAGACCGCTGGTGCCCCGGTGGATGTGAATGGCAACGGGGTCACCGATGTGGGCGACACGATCGCGTACACGTTCACGGTGACCAACACCGGCAACGTCCCGCTCGCCGATGTGACGGTGAACGACCCGAAGGTCGGCGCGGTGACGTGTGATGTCACCACGCTCGCCCCCGGTGCGGTTGCGAACTGCACGGCGGCACCGTATGTGATCACGCAGGCCGACGTGGACAACGGCTCCGTCGACAACTCCGCCACGGCCACGGGCACCCCGCCCGGAGAGGACCCGGTTCCGTCTGAGCCCGACACGACGACCACCCCCACCGACCAGACCCCGGCGCTCGAGCTGGACAAGGTGGCCGGCACGCCGGTCGACGTGAACGGGGACGGCCTCACCAACGCCGGGGACACGATCGACTACACCTTCACCGTGACCAACACCGGCAACGTGACCCTGACCGATGTCGCGGTCGCTGATCCGAAGGTCGGCACGGTGACCTGCGATGTGACGACCCTGGCACCGGGCGCGGTCGCCACCTGCACCGCCCCGGCGTACACCGTCACCACGGACGACGAGGCCGCCGGCGAGGTCGCGAACACCGCGACCGCCTCGGCGACAGACCCCGCGGGCGACCCGGCACCCACCGACGACGACAGCACCACCACCCCGGCCGTCCCGGCCGCGCCGGCGCTGTCGTTCGAGAAGACCGCGGGTGCTCCGGTGGACGTGAACGCGAACGGCATCACGGATGAGGGCGACACGATCGACTACACGTTCACGGTGACCAACACCGGCAACGTGACCCTGACCGACATCACCGTGAGTGACCCGAAGGCGGGGACCGTCACCTGCGATGTCACGACCCTGGCGCCCGGGGCCGTCGCGAGCTGCTCGGCGGCGACCTACACGGTCACGGCCGAGGATGAGGCGGCGGGCGAGGTCGCGAATACCGCTACCGCCACGGGGACGGAGCCCGGCGGTGACCCGGTCCCGTCCGACCCGGATTCGACCACGACCCCGTCGGAGGCCTCGGCCCCGGGGGTGACGATCGACAAGACGGCGGGTGACCCGGTGGATGTCAACGGCAACGGCCTGACCGATGTCGGCGACACGATCGCGTACTCGTTCACGGTCACGAACACCGGCAACGTTCCCCTCGCGGATGTCGGTGTGAACGACCCCAAGGTCGGCACCGTCACCTGCGACGTCACGACGCTCGCTCCCGGTGAGGTCGCGACCTGCACCGCGGCGCCGTACACGATCACGCAGGCCGACGTCGACGCGGGCGGGGTCGAGAACTCCGCGACCGCGACGGGTACACCTCCCGGGGAGGACCCGGTGCCGTCTGAGCCCGACACGATCGTGACGCCGGTCGATCAGGTGCCGTCGCTGCTGTTCGACAAGGTCGCCGGTGCTCCGGTGGATGTGAACGCCAACGGCATCACGGATGCGGGCGACACGATCGACTACACGTTCACGGTCACGAACACGGGTACGGTCACTGCGACGGACATCGCGGTCAGTGACCCGAAGGCCGGTGCCGTGACGTGTGATGTCACCACCCTGGCCCCCGGTGAGGTCGCGAGCTGCTCGGCGGCGACCTACACGGTGACCGCGGCGGATGAGCAGGCCGGTGAGGTGGCGAACACGGCGACCGCGACGGGGACGGATCCGAACGGTGACTCGGTCCCGTCGGACCCGGATTCCACAACGACCCCGTCGGAGGCCTCGGCCCCGGGGGTGACGATCGACAAGACGGCGGGTGACCCGGTGGATGTCAACGGCAACGGCCTGACCGATGTCGGCGACACGATCGCGTACTCGTTCACGATCACGAACACCGGCAACGTTCCCCTCGCGGATGTCGGGGTGAACGACCCCAAGGTGGGCACCGTCACCTGCGACGTCACGACGCTCGCTCCCGGTGAGGTCGCGACCTGCGGGGCGACGTACACGATCACGCAGGCTGATGTGGATGCGGGTTCCGTCGAGAACTCCGCGACCGCGACCGGCACGCCTCCCGGGGAGGATCCGGTCCCCTCGGAGCCCGACACGGTGGTGACGCCGGTCGATCAGGTGCCATCACTGTCGTTCGACAAGGTCGCCGGTGCTCCGGTGGATGTGAACGCCAATGGCATCACGGATGAGGGCGACACGATCGACTACACCTTCACCGTGACGAACACGGGGACCGTGACGGCGACCGACATCGCCGTGAGCGACCCGAAGGTCGGGACGGTGACGTGTGATGTCACGACCCTTGCCCCGGGCGAGGTCGCGAACTGCACCGCGCCGACCTACACGGTCACGGCCGACGATGAGCAGGCGGGTGAGGTGGCGAACACCGCCACCGCGTCGGGGACGGATCCGAACGGCGACCCGGTCCCGTCCAACCCCGACAGCACGACCACCCCGGCCGTCGCGTCCGCCCCGAGTTCGACGATCGACAAGACCGCGGGCGCCCCCGTGGACGTCAATGGCAACGGACTGACCGATGTGGGCGACACGATCGCGTACTCGTTCACGATCACGAACACCGGCAACGTCCCTCTCGCCGATGTCGGGGTGAACGACCCCAAGGTCGGCACCGTCACCTGCGACGTCACGACGCTCGCCCCCGGCGAGGTCGCGACCTGCACCGCGGCGCCGTACGTCATCACGCAGGCCGACGTCGACGCGGGCGGGGTCGAGAACTCCGCGACCGCGACCGGCACGCCTCCCGGAGGAGACCCCGTCCCGTCCGAACCCGACACCGTCGTGACGCCGACTGATCAGGTGCCGTCGATGACCCTCGTGAAGACGGCCGTGATCGACGACGCCGATCGGGACCGCGCCGCCGACGAGGGAGAAGTGATCCACTACGCCTTCACCGTCGCGAACACGGGCAACGTCACGATCGAGAATCTGGGCATCGACGACCCGATGCTGGACGAGCGCGGCGACGCCATCACGTGCCCGCTCGTGCCGCTGGCGCCCGGTGAGCAGGCTCTCTGTACGGCCGACCATGTCGTGACCGCGGCGGAAGCGACCGGTGGCGACCTGACCAACGTCGCTACCGCCACGGGACGTACGGGGACCGATGATCCGATCACGAGCGACCCGTCGACGGTGAGCACGCCCACGGATCCGGAGACACCGGAACCCGCACGACTGCCGACGACGGGTGGTCGGGATCAGACGGCCGCGGCACTGCTCGCGCTCGCCCTGATCCTGGGCGGAGTCACGCTGGTCGTCGTCCGGAGAGGAGCGCGCCGCCGCCCGACGGACATCGGATAGCTCGACCGGGCTCCGGCGGGGCGCGGCCCGGATGAGGCGGAGCACACCGGACCGGGCTCCGGCGGGGCGCGGCCTGGAAGAGTCGGAGCACACCGGCAGCACGACGCGACGGTGGTGAGGATCGATGCCGAAGCACGACCGGAAGGGGGTCGGTGCGCGGGAGGGAGGAGATCCGAGGTGGTGGAGCCTAGGAGATTCGAACTCCTGACATCCTGCTTGCAAAGCAGGCGCTCTACCAACTGAGCTAAGGCCCCGTGAGGGATTTCTTGAATTGAATGGTGGGGCTACCAGGACTTGAACCTGGGACCTCTTCATTATCAGTGAAGCGCTCTAACCGCCTGAGCTATAGCCCCGTCAACCTCCAAGACTTTACCGGAGAATCTCGGAAAATCCGAATCGAGCGCGAGGAGCCTGATGCACACCACCGCCGGCACGACGAAGCCCCCTCGCGCGGCGAGGGGGCTTCGGAAGAGAAGGGGCTGGTCAGCGCCAGCGTGTGGTCATGAGGAACCCGATGAGAGCGATGCCGAGACCGATCGCGAGGTTCCAGTTGTCGAGGCCCGGGATCGGGAACTGCATCCCCGAGATGTAGAACACGAGGATCCACGCGAGACCGAGAAGCATGAAGCCGATCATCACCGGCTTGAACCAGAGGGCGTTGGGAGCGGCGTCGCCCTCGGCGCGCTCGACGACGGGTTCTTCGGTCTTGCGGTCACGTGCCATGCCGTCATTGTACCCGGGAGACCTCTGCGCCCACGAGAGGCGGTCACAGACGGGTGCCTCCGCACGAGCCCGTGTTCAGTGTCGACGGATAAGATCACGCCATGACTGCATCCGCCGTGCCTGGGGGGCGCCACGGACGTCGGCAGCGGCCCCGGTCGCGCGCCACGTTCGCGAGCGTGCTCGGCGAACTGCTGCTCACCGCCGGGGTCCTCGTCCTCCTCTTCGTCGCATGGCAGATGTGGATCGGCGACATCATCATCGCCGCCCAGAAGAACGACGAGGGTGCGGCGATCTCGCAGCAGCTCGCGGCGGCCGATCCCCCCGCGCTGCCGCCGAAGGTCGAGACCGACGACGGCACCACGGTGTACCAGGCGCCGGTGCCCGCCGCCCCCGCCGACGGGGCGTGGTTCGGGCAGATGCACATCCCGCGCTTCGGCGCCGAGTACAACTTCGGCATCTACGGCGGGACCAGCCGGGCCAGGACGCTCGACCAGAAGGGCATCGGGGTCTACACCGACTCGAAGATGCCCGGCGAGGTCGGCAACTTCTCCCTCGCGGGCCATCGCACCACCTGGGGCAAGCCGTTCAACCAGCTCGACAAGCTGCAACTGAACGACGCGATCGTGGTCGAGACCCCCGACGGCTGGTACACGTACCGCTTCCGCACGCTCGAGTACGTCACGCCCACGCAGACCGACGTGCTGGCCGACGTGCCGCAGATGCCCGCACAGCAGACCGGCGAGCAGTACATCACCCTCACGGCGTGCTCCCCCCTGTACTCGCTCGCCGAGCGGATCGTCGCCTACGGCGTGTTCGAGAGCTTCCAGCCGCGCGCCGAAGGACCGCCGTCCGCACTGACCGACCCGCCTCCCCCGCCCGCCGCTCCGTCGGTGTGACCACGAACGATCAGGAGACACCACCCATGTACGCCGCACTCTGGCGCCTGCTGCCCGGTCCCTGGTGGTTGCGTGTGCTCATCCTGCTGGTCGTGGTCGCCGCCGTGCTCTACGCCCTGTTCTGGTACGTGTTCCCCTGGATCAGCCCGTTCATCTCCCCGGGTGAGGTCGACGTCGAATGACCCGCGTGCTCGTCGTGGACAACCACGACAGCTTCGTGCACACCCTGATCGGCTATCTCCACGAGCTCGGTGCCGACACCACGATCGTCGAGGCGGACGAGGTCGATGCGGCGCGGGTCGAGGGACTGCTCACCGCGCACGACGCGCTGCTCCTGTCGCCGGGGCCGGGCTCGCCCGACGACGCCGGCGTCTCGCTCGATGCGGTACGCCTCGCCGCCCGCTCCGCCGTGCCCACGCTCGGCGTGTGCCTGGGTCACCAGGTGATCGGCGCGGCCCTGGGTGCCCCCGTGACCGGCGCACCGGAGCTCATGCACGGCATGGTGTCGGCGGTCGCGCACGACGGCTCGGCGCTGTTCGACGGCATCCCCTCGCCGTTCGCGGCGGGTCGCTACCACTCCCTCGCCCTCGCGGAGCGCGACCTGTCCGCCGAGCTCGCGGTGACCGCACGGACGGCGGACGGCACGGTGATGGCGCTCGAACACCGCACGCTCCCGTTCCACGGGGTGCAGTTCCACCCGGAGAGCGTGCTCACCGAGGGCGGCTACCGTCTGCTGGCGAACTGGCTGCGACTGTGCGGCGACCCGGACGCCGTGTCGCGGGCAGAACGACTGCACCCGCTCACGCGCTGACCCCGGGGTGTCGAACGGCTGCGCGTCAGGAACCGGTGCAGTAGCGCAGCTCGACCGAGGAGTTGATCGGCACGTCGCCCGGAGCGACCGACATCGAGTGCACGGTGGCCGGGTCGGTGGCGGGGCAGTCGCTCTCCTCGATCGGCACCGGGGTGAGCCCGAGATCCGTGAGCGCCTTCGATGCGGAATCGACCGACCAGCCCACGACATCCGACAGGGTGACCTTGCCGCTGGCGACCTCCAGGTTCACGACCGTGTTCGGCGCCACCTCGGTGTCGGCCTTCTCGCTGGCCGTCATCACGGTGTTCGCCGCGAGGCCCTTGTCGTTGCGCTGGGTGACCGTGCCGAGCTGCAGCCCCGCCTTCTCCAGCGCCTCGGTGGCCGCGGCCAGGGACATGCCCTCGAGCTTCGGCACCACCACGGTCTCCTCGCCGGACGACACGTAGAGCGTGACGGTGGACCCCTGCTCGACCGACACCCCGCTCTCCGGATCCGTGCGGATCACGTTGCCCTCGGCGATGTCGGGACTGGACTCGATGACGATCTTCGACGAGAGGTCGAGCTTGGCCAGGTCGTCCTGCGCACGCTCCGACGCCACATTGGTCAGGTCGGGCACGACCCTCGACGTGCTGGGCACCTCGGACGGCCGCATGCTGATCGTGACCACCCAGAACAGGACCGACGCCAGAAGCACCGCCAGCAGCGCGACGCCCGCCCAGATCCACGCGACCGGCGGGCCCGACTGCGTGCGGGTCATGGTGGTGTCGCTGCTGAGCTGCCGCAGCGACCGCGCCGTCTCCTGCGCCTGACGCGGGTTCGGGCCATACAGCTCGCTGGTGAGCGCGCCGATCTGCTTGCGCGTCGGGGCGGCACCGGTCACGGCCGAGTCGAGGGCCGCGCGGAAGTGCGCCGCGTCGGGGAAGCGCTGGTACGGGTCCTTCGCGAGCGCGCGCAGCACGATCGGGTCGAGCGCCGCCGGGGACTCCTCGTTCACCTCGGACGGAGGGATCGGTGTCTCGCTCACGTGCTGGTACGCCACCGCGACCGGAGACTCGCCGCGGAACGGCTGGCGCCCGGTGAGCAGCTCGTACAGCACCACGCCGGTGGAGTACAGGTCGGCGCGGGCGTCGACCGGCTCGCCCTTGGCCTGCTCCGGCGAGAAGTACGCCGCGGTGCCGATGATCTGCGTGGTCTCCGCGACCGTCGAGGAGGAGTCGGACACCGCGCGGGCGATGCCGAAGTCCATGACCTTGACCTGACCCTTGTCGGTCACCATCACGTTGCCGGGCTTGATGTCGCGGTGCACCACACCCGCGCGGTGCGAGTAGTCCAGCGCCTCGAGGATCCCGTCGACGTAGCGGACGGCGTCGGCCACGGGCACCGGGCCCTCGGCGATGATCTTCTTCAGCAGGGTGCCCTTGACGAGCTCCATCACGATGTACGGCGGCTCATCGGACGAGGGGTCGCTCGTCGACGGGTCGCCCGCGTCGTACACCCGCACGATCGACGGGTGGGACATGCGCGACGCCGCCTGCGCCTCCAGCCGGAACCGCGTGCGGAAGCTCGTGTCCCTGGCCAGTTCGGGGTCGAGGATCTTGATCGCGATCTCGCGACCGAGGGTCAGGTCGTACCCGCGGTACACCTTCGCCATTCCGCCGTGCCCGATGAGCTCGTCGACGCGGTACCGGCCCGCGATGACTTGTGGCTCTGTCGACACGGATGACCCCCCTGAAACTACAAAACAGCTGGACTACAGGCTACCCTTCGGCGCCGCCACCACCGTCACCCTCGCCGTCGTCCGGGGCCGTGATGGTGACCGACAGCGGGGGCGACGCGTTCGACGTGCGCTGGTCGCCGCCCGAGCACATGGCCTGGTAGGTGACGATGAGCTGCTGGCCCACCGCGTCGCCGACCTTCACCTGCGTGTTGCGCTGCGTCGGCTGGAAGTTCGGGCCGCCCGAGACGAACGAGCCGTTCTGCAGCGACACGACGTAGCCCGACAGGGTGGTGCCGCTCGGGCACGTGAAACCGGTGCCCCAGGCCACCGTGACCGTGCTGCCCGCGACCGGGTCGCCCGTGAGCGTCGGGGTGTCGGTCGGCGTGGGCAGCGGGGTGCGTGCGGCGTACACGGTCAACGCGATCGGCGTCGTGGTCTCGACGTTCCCGGTGGGCTGAACCCGGTACACCTGACCGACCTGGGCGTCGCTCGGGGCGGGATCGCCGTCGGCGCACGTGACGTTGTTCGTGAAGCCCGCGTCGGCCAGCGTCGCGGTCGCCGTGGCGCAGTCCATGCCGTTGAGGTTCAGCGCAGCCACGTCGACGCGCGTCACCTCGGGCGTCGGGCTCGTGGAGGGCGACGGGGGCGGCGTGGTCTGCGCGGTGGTCGGGCTGTCGGACGGCTTCGGGTCTTCCCCCCGGTTGCCGAACATGGCCCACAACGTGCCCACGAGCACGATGATCAGCAGGGCGATCAGGGCGATCAGCGGCCAGGTCCAGGCGCTGCGCTTCTTCTTCTTCTTCTCCTCCTCCGCGACGGCCTCCTCGGTGGGGAGCTGCGCGGTGGTGGGGAGGATGCGCGTGGCACCGTCGTTCGATGCCGTCAGCATGCGCGTGGCGTCGTCGTCGCCGGCGATCCCGCCCGTCGCGATCGCCGGAACAGCGATCGCCGCCGAGTTCAGGTCTCCGCGCCGCAGCGCCTGTGCGGCCCGCGCGACGGTCGCCGCCGAGGACGGGCGGTCGGCGGGCTTCTTGGCGATCATCGCCATCACGAGGTTCTGCACCGGGATCGGCACGGTCGGCGGCAGCGGCGGCGGCTGCTCGTTGATCTGCGCCATCGCGATCGCCACCTGCGACTCGCCCGTGAACGGGCGCTTGCCGGCCAGGCATTCGTACGCCACGATGCCCAGCGAGTACGTGTCGGTCGCGGGAGATGCGGGGTGGCCGGACGCCTGCTCGGGCGACAGGTACTGCACGGTTCCCATCACCTGACCGGTCGCCGTGAGCGGCACCTGGTCGGCGATGCGAGCGATGCCGAAGTCGGTGATCTTGACGCGGCCGTCTGGCGTGATCAGCAGGTTGCCCGGCTTGATGTCGCGGTGCACCAGGCCGGCGGCGTGCGCGGCCTGCAGGGCGGACGCCGTCTGCGCCACGATGTCGAGCGTCTTGTCGGCGCTCAGCGCGCCGTCGCGCTCGAGGATCGTGGAGAGGGCCTCACCCGGCACGAGCTCCATGACGAGGTAGGCGCTGCCGTTCTCCTCGCCGTAGTCGAAGACGCTGGCGATGCCCTCGTGGTTGACGAGCGCGGCGTGCCGCGCCTCCGCGCGGAACCGCTCGAGGAACCCCGGGTCCCCCATGTACTCGTCCTTGAGGATCTTGATCGCGACGGTACGCCCGATGACGTGATCCGTCGCCTCCCAGACCTCGCCCATGCCGCCGATCGCGATCCGCGACTGCAGCTCGTAACGACCACCGAACGACACACCCTGCGTCGGCCTCATCTGCCCAGCACCGCCTCTATGACCTTCTTCGCGATCGGAGCGGCGATGGTGTCACCGCTCCCTGATTGTCCCTGCCCGCCGCCGTTCTCGACGACGACCGCCACGGCGACCGATGGGTCGTCCGCCGGGGCGAACCCGGTGAACCACAGCGTATGCGGCCTGTTTCCGTTCTCTGCCGTGCCCGTCTTACCGGCCACGTCGACCCCGTCTATTCTTGCACCCTGGGCCGCGCCGTTTGAGACGCTGGCGACCATGGCGGAGGTGATCTCGTTCGCCACATCGGCCTCCATCGCCCGCCCGAACTCGCTGTTCTGGAAGGCCTTGATCACCGACAGGTCGTTGCCGATCACGGCATCCACCATCTGCGGGTTCATGACCACGCCGTCGTTCGCGATGCCGGCCGACACCATCGCCATCTGCAGCGGTGTCGCGGTGACCTGTCCCTGCCCGAAACCGCTGAGCGCGGTCTGCGCGTCGTCGAGCGCCCGCGGGTAGCTGGACGGGGTCGAGGCGAGCGGCGTGTCGAAGCTCCGGTTGAAGCCGAACTTCTCCGCCATCTCCCGGATCGCGTCGTCGCCGAGCTCCACGGCGAGCTCCGCCATCGGGATGTTGCAGCTGAGGCGGATGGCCTCGGCGATCGTCACGGTCGCACCGGGACCGCACGTGCCGCCCCACGCGTTGGACACGCGGTTGGACGAGCCGGGCAGGGTGTACAGCGCGGGGTTGGGCAGCGTGGACTCCGGCGTCCATTTGCCGCTCGCGTACGCCGCGGCCGCCGTGACGAGTTTGAACGTGGAGCCCGGGGGGTTCAGGTCGCCGGCGATCGCGCGGTTCGACAGGGGCTTGCCCGGGTCGGCGACCAGCTGGTCATAGGTGGCGTTCGCGGCGTTCGCGTCGTGCGTCGCCATCAGGTTCGTGTCGAAGCCGGGGGTCGACACCATCGCGAGGATGCGCCCGGTCTTCGGGTCCATCGCCACGACCGCGCCCTGCAGACCGTCGAGCGCCTCGGCGGCAGCCCGCTGCGCGGCCGTGTTCAGCGACAGCTCGACGCTGTACCCGCGCTGCGGCTGACCCGACAGGATGCGCTCGATCTCGGAGAAGAACGCGTTGGAGCCGGTGCCGGAGAGGTCGGCGTTCATCGCCTTCTCGATGCCGGTGGTCGAGCCGAGCGCGGGGTTGAAGTACCCCGTGACCGTCTCCCACAGCGCCGGATCGGTGTAGACGCGCTGGAAGCGGTACTGGTCGTCGCTGGGCGTCGAGCTCGCGATCGCCGCGCCGTCGACGATGATCGCGCCACGCTGGATCTCGAAGCTGTCCAGACGGGTGCGCTTGTTGTGCGGGTTCTGCGCGAGGCTGTCGGACTCGACGACCTGGATCCAGCTGGTCGCGGCGAACAGCGCGATGAACATGAACAGCATGATGATGCTGAGGCGGCGGAGTTCCCTGGTCATGTCAGCCGATCACCACCCTGGGCTGACGGCGCACGCCGTCGGAGATGCGCAGCAGCAGCGCCACGATGAGCCAGTTCGCGACGAGCGAGGAGCCGCCGGCCGCGAGGAACGGCGTGGTCAGACCCGTCAGCGGGATCAGTCGGGTGACACCGCCGACCATGATGAACACCTGCAGCGCGATCGTGAACGACAGTCCCGTCGCCAGCAGCTTGCCGAAGTCGTCCTGACCCGCGAGACCGATCCGCACACCGCGGCTCACGAACACCATGTACAGGCACAGGATCGCGAACAGCCCGATCAGCCCGAGCTCCTCCCCGAGGCTCGTGATGATGTAGTCGCTGTGCGCGAGCGGCGTGATCTCGGGGCGTCCCTGGCCCCATCCGGTTCCGATGAGGCCGCCGCGGGCGAGACCGAAGAGGCCCTGCATCGGCTGGTATCCGGCCACGTCGGGGTCGACCTGCGACGAGTCGAACAGGAAGAGCCAGTTGATGAAGCGGCCGCGCACGTAGCTGAGGATCTGCGTGGCGACGGCGACACCGGCGACCACGAGTCCCAGCCCGATCAGCACCCAGCTGGTCTTGCCGGTGGCGACGTACAGCATCGCGACGAACATGCCGAAGATCAGCGTTCCCGTGCCGAGGTCGCGCTGGAACACGATGATCCCCAGCGAGATGGCCCACACGACCAGCACCGGGCCCAGCTCCCGCATGCGCGGCCACGTGATGCCGAGCACGCGCTTGCCGACCGACGTGAGGCTCTCGCGCGTGCGCACGAGGTAGCCGGCGAAGAAGATCGCCAGGCAGATCTTCGCGAGCTCGCCCGGCTGGAACGCGAAGATGCCGCCGAGCGACACCCACACCTGCGCGTTCGCGTCGGCGATGCGCAGCCCGGGGACGAACGGCAGCAGCAGGAGCAGGATGCCCGCGAGGCCGAAGATGTACGTGTACCGGAAGAGCACACGATAGTTGCGCAGCAGGATCACGACCGCGATGGCACCGGCGAGGGAGATCGCCGTCCACGCCAGCTGCTTGGTGGAGTAGGCGTCCCACCCGGTGTTCTTGAACGCGATGTCGATCCGGTAGATCATCGCCACGCCCAGCCCGGTCAGCAGGGTCGCGATCGGCAGCACGAAGGGGTCGGCGTCGGACGCCACGAAGCGCAGCACGATGTGCAGGGCGAACGCCAGCACGGCCAGACCGCCGCCGATCGCCAGGATCATCGGGTCGATCACGCCCAGGGCGCCCAGCTGCACGAGGGTCAGCGCGGCGCCGCTGATGGCGCACGCGAACAGGAGCAGCCAGAACTCCCGGTTGCGCTGCGTCTGCGGCATGCGCAGGCGCCGCAGGGCCTTGATGACGGTGGTGTCGGCCTGCACGTCGGTGCTCATCCGTCACCCCCCGCCGGAGTGTCGCTCGGGGTGGGCGCCGGCGTGGGCAGCGGGGTCTGCTCGATCACGTTCGCCTCGGCGCCCGTGCGCAGCCGGTCGACGATAGCCATCGCGTCGGACAGCGAGCGGGCCGAGATCGTGCGCTCGACCGAGGCCCGCTGATACGGCGGCAGGTCGGCGAGGAGGATGTCGGTGTCCTCCACCGGGGTGGACAGCGTGATCGGGCCGATGTTCTGCTGCACGCCCTGGAAGATCACCACGCTGTCGTCGTCGGCGCCGATGAAGTACCGCGTCTGCGTCCAGCTGTAGGCGGCGAAGGCCGCGAAGGCCAGCATCGCGATCACCACGAGCACTCCGGCGATCCAGCCGAGGCGGCGGCGTTTGGCACGGCGCCGGTCCTCCTCGATCAGCTCCTCCAGGTACTCGGGCGCCGGCTCGAAGTGGCTCGGCTCGTTCGCGGCCTGACGCACCGGGTGCAGCCAGTTGCTGCGCGGTGCGCGCACCGGCGGCACGTACACACCGGACGGGTTGGAGGCGGCGCCGACGATCGTCGCGGTGCCCGAGTGGATGGGATGCTGCCCGCCCACGTCGACCAGCACGATCGTGACGTTGTCGGGCGCGCCCCCGTCGAGCGCCTGCTTGAGGAGGTTGTCGGCCGTGCGGCCCGGGGCGAGCCCCAGCTGCATGGCCTTGAGGATCCGCGCCTCGTCGACCACACCGGACAGCCCGTCGGAGCACAGCAGCCACCGGTCGCCGGGCTGCGTGTGCATGACGAACATGTCGAGCTCGGGGTCGGAGTCCATGTCGCTGAGCACCCGCATGAGCACCGAGCGGCGAGGGTGGTAGCGGGCCTCCTCCGGCGTGATGCGACCGGAGTCGACCAGGCGCTGCACGAACGTGTGGTCGGCCGTGATCTGCGTGAGCGCGTCGTCACGGTAGAGATAGATGCGCGAGTCGCCGATGTGCCCGATCACCGCGTACTCGTCGACCATGATGATCGCGCTGAGCGTGGTGCCGAGGCCCGCGAGCTCCGGTCGGTCCTTCGCCGCACGGATCAGGTCGCCCGCGGCGGTCGTCGCGGCGGCCTGCAGCGCGGCCTGCGCATCCTCCGTCGAGGAGTAGGGCTGGTCCAGGGGCTCCAGGCGCTGGATCGCGATGCTCGAGGCGACGTCTCCACCGGCGTGACCGCCCATGCCGTCGGCGACGACGAACAGGTTCGCCCCGGAGTACCCGGAGTCCTGGTTGTTGGAGCGGACCTTCCCGGTGTGGGAGATCGCGACGCTCGAGCCCTCGAAGACCATGCCGGCGTCAGGCCCTCAGCTCGAACGTCGTGGCGCCCACCTTGACGGGGGTGCCGAGGCTGAGGGCGACCGGTCCCCCGGTCACGCGCTGCCCGGCGACGAAGGTGCCGTTCGTGGAGTCGAGGTCCTGGATCGCCCACGTGTCCCCGCGCAGGAGGAGGCGGGCGTGGTGGCTGGAGGTGTAATCGTCGCGGATGACGAGGGCGGACTCGCTGGAGCGGCCGATCGTCATCGAGTCGGCGCCGAGCGGAAGCTCCAGCCCCGCCTTCGGCCCCGACGTGATGACCAGACGCTTCGCGGTCGCCACGGTCGCGGGGCCGGACGACGGGCGCGACGACGAGGAGGGCTTCGCGGGGGCGGCCGGCGCGGCGGCGACCGGAGCGCCGGCGGCGGCCTCGGCGGGCAGCTTGCGCGCCTTGACCCCGAACAGGTCGGCGCGCAGGGAGTACACGACACCGAACACGAAGAACCACAGCAGGACGAGGAAGCCGATGCGGAGCAGGAGCAGGACGAGTTCACTCATCAGAAGGCTCCGAACGCCCTGGTCGCGTCGTCGCCCGGGCGCGGGGGGCGCGAGGGGGCGGCGACGGGGACGATGCGGAACACCAGGTCGGTGCGGCCGATCGTGATCGTGGTGTCGGAGGGCAGCGCGGCCTCGCGCAGCTTCTGGCCGTTCACCTTCGTGCCGTTCGTGGAGCCCATGTCGCGGAGCATGGCGCGCTCGCCGTCCCACAGGATCTCCGCGTGCTTGCGGCTCGAGCCCGCGTCGGCGATCGTGATGTCGGCGTCGGACCCTCGGCCGATCACCGTGCGAGCCCGGGTGAGCGCGTGGCGGCGGCCGTCGACGTCGACCACGGCCTGCCAGTCGACGCGGCCCTCGACCGTGCCGGAGTTGACGCGCACCGTGCCCGTCGCGACCTTCTCGTCGGCTTCGAGCGTGAGCGACAGCGGCCCGGCGAAGCTGTAGCCCTGGGACTTCGCGTGCGTCGTGAGCAGTGCGTGCAACTCGTCGGTGAGGGCGCCGCCGAGACCACGCATGCGGTCGGCGTCGTCGGGGCTCAACCGCACCACGTAGTTGTTGGGGGTGAGGATGCGGTCGCGGCTGACGACCGCGGCCTTCGTGTCGGCCTCGCGGCGCAGAGCCGAGGCGATCTCCACCGGCTGTATGCCGCTGCGGAAGGTCTTCGCGAACGCGCTGTTCACTGCGCGCTCGAGACCCTTCTCAAAGCTGTCAAGTAGTCCCACTGGGCTCCTCTGGCATGCCGACCGGTAGGGACATCGTAGCCAGGTGACCTGGGGGAACGCCGCCGCGGCCCCCCGGGGCGTGTGCAACGCGACCGAAAACGCGTGATATCCTCGGGAAGTTGAGTTCTTCGGAACGAGACACTCGCGCGAGTGGCGGAATGGTAGACGCGCTGGCTTCAGGTGCCAGTGTCCGTATGGACGTGGGGGTTCAAGTCCCCCCTCGCGCACAGCGAGTGAAAGAGCCGGTCAGGCATTGTTCTTGACCGGCTCTTTCGACGTTTATGCGAGCTCACCGTGCCTTGTCGGGCGCCACCGACATGGATCCGGTGTGCAACAAGGTTCGTAAGGAACTCGTCGCAGCACCCAAAAAGGGGCCAGCGGTGCCGACCGCGGAAGACACCAATCCTGGGAGAGTCGTCACACGAGGCGAGAAGCTGAGCTACGCGAGACTTCGGCGTGGCCATGCGGGACCGTTCTCTGACCGGGGGGTAAATCGCCATCCGTGTGTGATGACAGATTGGTTATTTCGATGAAGAAGCGCACTGCATCCTTGCTGGCGGGTCTGCTGGCAGTCGGCATCGTGGCCGGAGGAACCGTGTCCGCGAGCGCCCACGACCTGGGCTACGGCTGGGCCGCAAGCTCCAAGGTGGAAGGAGCGGCTGCTGGCGGAGGCAAGCACTGGTACGGCGTGCACGAGAACCTGAACGGGTCGAACCGTGGCAACGACAGCAGCTACTACCACGCCTCCAAGAAGCATCGGTCGAGCGTGAAGAACAGCACGGGTTCCATCGTTCGGTCTTCAGACCAGAACGGCGGAATCTGGGCCCGCGCATGGCAGCCCGGAACCGCGTTCGGCAACGAGGCCTACTGGTTCACGTACTGAGCTGACGCAGCCCGCCACGGTCTCTCAGCCCACCGCCACGACCGTGTCGTGTTCGCTGAACTCACAAGGATCGGACCGACGACATCCACGTCGGTCCGATCCGAACAGTCAGGTAGTCGTGTGAGACTCCTCGCGACTGCGATGTATTGCGGGGGCCGTTCGGCGGCCACCGCATAGCCGAAACCACGACCGGCGCCCAGTAAAGAGGTATGTGATGAGAATGAAGTCCCGCTCGCTTCGGCTCGTGATGACGGCGAGCGTGCTGATGGCGCTCATGACAGGGTGCAGTGCGGGAGAGGCACCCGACTCATCGAGTTCAACCGAGGCGGAAAGCACCGCAGGGGTGCCGGCTTTTCAAGGAAACTTCGCCGCCGAGTACCAAGAGGCGTGGAAGAAGAGCAAGACAGACGACGTAAAGGCGATCCTCGAGGATGAGCAGATCACGGACCAGGAATGGTCGCAGGTACTGAAAACGCTTGAGACGTGCCTCGACGACAACGGCATCTCCCTGACGGAGTACAAGGCCAACGGGAGCTACGAGGTGAACGCTGGTGGGATGGATGGCGAGATCGCCAATCAGAGAATGGGCGGGTGTGAAGAGGAAAGCGGCGAGGCCTGGGTCGGGTACCTCTATCGTTCCCAGACGTCCAACCCGGAGAACGTTCCCGCGACCCAGCTGCTCACCGAGTGCCTGATCCGCAACAAGGCTGTTCCCGCGTCCTACACGGAGGAGCAGTACCTCGAGGACGCCCCGAACCTGGCGTTCCCCTTCACCGATGAACACGGCTTCGCGATCTTCGAAGCGTGCAACGCGGACTTCTCCTTCAACAAATGAGAGGTTCCGTCTCCTCGAGCTTGACGATCGTCGGGTGCACGCTCGTCGTGGGCGCGGCGCTCGGCATCGGCCTGGCCTATTCGCTTCTGACCGCGAACACCCCGGGCACATTGAAGGGTGAGGACGAACTCTCCACCATCGCCGTGACGATGCAGGAGTTCGATGATCCGCGAAGCGTCGAACTCACGGCGGAGATCTTGCCGCCGATGAGTATCGCGGTGAACCGCCCCGGAACCGTGACGTCGTGGGCGTGTACCCGGGGGACGACCTTGAGCTCGGCAACGTCGTCTGTGGCGGTCGATGGCGTCAACCTGCTCAGCCTCTCGACCTCTGTACCCCTGTGGCGGGATCTCGTTCCCGGAGACAAAGGACAGGACGTGCGGGCGCTCGAAGAGGAACTCGTTCGTCTGGGGCAACCTGCCAACGTCGACTCCGCACTCTCGCGCGACGAGATGAGAACGCTGACCACGCTCGCGAAGACCGTCGGCGTCGAGCTCGACGGGGCTCTGACACGAGACCTCGTCGTCTGGCTCCCCTCTCCCGCCGTGACGGTGGAGAAATGTGACGCGCAGTTGAGTGGCTCCGTGGCGCCGGGCGGCTCACTCGCCACGGTCGACTCCGGGGTCGTCATCTCTGCGGTGTCGCTCCCCGAAGGCCGGCTTCCCGGCGCACGGTATCTGGATCTCCTCCCGGAGCCGGTAGCGCTGGGCGATGCGGGCGAACTGCCGCCCGAGGTGACCAGCGACGCCGTCCGCAACACCGATGCTTTCCGGGAAGCGGCAAGCGCATCCCCGGAGGCAACGTCGCTGACCCTCAAAGGCACGGTGGTTCTGCAGACACCTGTTCAGGTCGCGGCCATCCCCGCAACTGCTGTCATGACGGATTCCACGGGCTCCTCCTGCGTGTTCGTCGACAACGATCCGTTGGTCGTCACGGTGGTCGGGTCGGAATTCGGCAACTCCTTCGTCGTCTTCTCGGCAGACGAATCGCCCGCCTCGGTCGATGCGCAACCCGGCAAACGGCCGACATGCGGGTAGAGGTGTCGGACCTGGGACACGCGTACTCGCGTGATGCGTGGCTGTTCCGGGGGCTGTCGTACACGTTCACGCCGGGGCACATCTACGCGCTGACCGGTGCATCCGGGTCGGGGAAGAGCACGCTGATGGCGATCCTCGCGGGGTGGACCGCGCCAGCGGCCGGCCACGTGAGCATGGACGGCGTGGACTCGACCAGTTGGGTCTTCCAGAACCCCTACGGCGTGGCGAAACGAACCGCGATCGACCACGTCGCGTTCCCGTTCATCGCTTCCGGCATGCGCGCCGATGAGGCGGATGAGAGCGCCCTCGAGCTCCTCGGGCGATTCAACTTGCACGATGTCCGCGACAGACAGTTTCGCCACCTCTCGGGTGGCGAGGCGCAACGACTGATGCTGGCGCGGGCGGCGGCTTCATCACCGGACCTTCTCCTCGTCGATGAACCGACCGCGCAGCTGGATCGCGCAACCGCCCATGTCGTAAACGCTGTCCTCTCGAACGTCGCGTCCTCCCGCACCATCGTCATCGTCGCAACACACGATGAGGAGACGCGGGATGCCTGCGACATCAACCTTGACCTCGCCCAGTACTCGCCGAGGGCCTTCGCCGAATGAGAGCACACGCGCTGCTTCGGGAGATCATCCGCAACCTCACCTCAGGCACGTCCCGCCTCGGGGCGCTGTTCTTTATCTCAACTCTGGCCCTGACCGTCGCCGTTCTCTCCGACGTCCTCACCATCTCGCGGACGGTGGACGACGCGATCGAGTATCGCGGCTCCGGCGCGGCCGTGATGACTCTGGCGCTCCCCGGACGTATCAACGGAGCATCCTGCGATGCGCTCGCCGACACCCCGAACGTTCTCGCCGCCGGCGCGATGCGCCCGGAAGGCAAGGTGACAGCCGGAACCCTACCTGGCGAGCCGCTCGACCTGTATACGACGACCCCTGCGTTCGCACGGGTACTTGGAGCGGAGGACGGCGGCTCTGGAGTCTATGTCAGCACGGATGTCGCCTCGAATCTCGGGTCGACTGCTCTGCCTCTGACGGCGGGCGCTCCCACGCCTGTCCGCGGCACCTACCCGTACCCGCCGGACGGTCGCCGCGCGGGCTTCGGCTGGGCGGTGCTGTCGCCGACCAGCGCAAGCGATGGGGCATTCGACGAGTGCTGGGTGCTGTCCTGGCCGCAACGGTCTGACCTCCGACAGCTGCTTCTCACCTCCGTCACGCCTGCGGCAGCTGGCGCCGCGGCCAGCGAGCAACCCATCGTCTCTCAGCTGAACACGAAGTACGGTCTCACGTTCGCTGGGTCCACCGAGTACGAGTCTCGGATCACCCGGTACGCGCCTTACCTTGCAGCGCTGGTCGGCTTCGTCTTGTCGGCCATGGCCGTCTGGTTCCGTCGCGTAGAGATCGCATCCAATCTGCACGCTGGCGCGAGCCGTGGAACTCTCTACCTTCAGCACCTCATCGAGAGCGTGGCCTGGTCGCTGCCCGCTGTCGCGGCGGCATGGATGGCGGGATTCCTTACGGCGACGATCACCGCGCCCACTGAGCTGCCCAGCCTGGCGCTCCGATCCGCGGAGATCGCGCTTTCCTTCTCCGTGGGCACGCTTACGGGAACGGCGTTCGGCTTCTTCCTGGTTCGTGAAGGGCGGCTCGGCCACTATGTGAAGGGCCGTTAGCCAGCGCGAACTCTTCATGCGGAACGCAACAAATGGTCCACTGCGCCGACCGGCTGACCTGAGAGGAGGCGGGGATGGACACACGCACCGTGGGCTTCATCGCCGCCGGGACCGCGCACCCCCTCATCCACGCGAGCCGCGACCTGTTCGACGAGGCCAATCGGGCGGGGCTGGGCGGACAGGACATGATCGCGGTGATCGCCGCCTTCGATGCGCGCGCGGGTGATGCAGCGGGCGACGCACCCGCGAACGCAACACTGAGAGCGTCGCGGACTCGGGCACACGCTCACGAGCGCAGGGCCGCGTTCGGAAGGACCGCCCCGGCTCGCACGGCCCCGGCGATCGCGCCCAGACAGGCGATCGCGACACCGCCGCCCAAGGCGAGGAGCGCGAGTCGCACGTCGAACACCGGCGTCCACTGCCGCGCCAGCGTGACGGCCAGGATCGCCGACATCCCCAGGACCACCCCCACCAGCCCGCCGAGCACGCCGAGCAGCATCGACTCCGCCACCAGCATCGCACTCACGTGCAGCCGTCTGGCCCCCAGCGCTCGCCGCAGTCCGATCTCCGCGCGCCGCTCCGCGACCGAGCTCACCGTCGCCAGCACGATCGACAGCACGCCGCCGACCAGTGCCACGGCCGTGAGCACCGCCAGACTCATGCCGACGCTGGCCTCCACCTTCTCGCGGGTCGCACTCGGCGCCGGCGGCTGCGACACGTCGAAGCGCTCCGGCCGGAACGCATCCAACGCCACCGGGGCCTCCGCCGCGACCTGGCCGGCAGCACCCGCACGCGTCACGAGGTAGCCCGACACCGAGCCGACGGGGGTTGCCGCGTCGGCCGCCGCGAGGATCATCGCCTTGCCCAGCAGATCCGTGCGCCGTGGCGACGACGACACGACCCCGGCCACCACGAACGTCTCCCCGTCGATGCTCACGGTGGGCGCCCGCTCGACCGGGCCGAGGCCCAGGTTCGCCGCGAGGTGCGTGCCCACCAGCACCTCGCCGGGACCGAGGGCGTCCGCCCCCTCCGCCCAGTCGACCTCGAGCCGCAGCGCGGCGACCGGATCACCGGCCGCCGCGAACACCCCCGTCTCGACCTCAGGCCGCGGCGCACCCACCCGCACCGCGTGGGTGCCGGAGTCTTCCACGACAGCGGCCGAGGTGACCCCGTTCAACTCCGTGAGCTCGGTCGCCGCAGCGTCGAGCGACGTCGTCAGCGTGGGCGACACCCCGTCGCCCGGCGCCTGCACCGCGACCTCCCGTGCGGCGACGGTGTCGAAATCGCTCGACACCTGCACGCTCGCGGACGACGCCAGCCCCAGTGTCGTCAGTGCGAGTGCCAGGGGGACCGCGAGGGCGGCGACCAGGGCCAGGGTGCGACCAGGGCGACTCGTCACGTTGCGCCAGGCGTCGCGAACGAGGTCGCCGAATCGCACGGTCGAGGCGCGGCCCGGGGGATGCGGTCCGCTGACGGGCGGGTGGCGGCGTGCGCCGTCCTCCCCCACGGGTGCACGCCGCGACCCATCGGACACCACCCGCCCGTCCGCCACCCGCACCCGCCGGTCCGCCCGCTCGGCGACCACAGCGGAATGCGTCACCACGATCAGGGTCGTGCCCGACCGCCGCACCTCGTCGAACAGCTCGAGCACCGCGGCACTGTTCTCCGAGTCCAGGTTTCCCGTCGGCTCGTCCGCCAGGAGGATCGGTGTCCGCGCCGCCATCGCCCGCGCGATCGCCACCCGCTGCCGCTGCCCGCCCGACAGCACGCCGGGACGGCTCTGCGCGAACTCCCCGAGCCCGACATCCTGCAGCGCGCGCAGCGCGAGCCCACGCCGCTCGTCGCGGTCCACGGCCCGATAGTGCAGCGGCAGCTCGACGTTCTCGACCACGGTGCGCCGGTCGAGCAGATGGAAGCTCTGGAAGATGTAGCCGAGCAGGTCCGATCGGGCCGCGGCAGCAGCACGATCGGAGAGCCCCGCCACATCGTCCCCGTCGATCAGGTAGCGGCCGGACGACGGACGGTCCAGGAGTCCGACGATTCCCAGCAGCGTCGACTTCCCCCCGCCGGACTCGCCCTCCACGGCCACGTACTCGCCCTGCGCGAAGACGACGTCCACCCCGTCGAGCGCCACGACCGGCGGCGTCGTCGGGAACACCCGCGAGACGCGGTCGAGCGACAGCGTCGGCACTACTGCACCCGCACTTCGTCGCCCGCGTCGAGCTCGCCGTCGTCGACCGCCGTCACCGCACTCGTGCCGTCCAGAGCCCCCCGCTCAGAGACCGCGACCTCGACGAACCCGCCCTCCCTCGCGACGAGCACGTAGCGGCTCTCCCCGCGCGACAGGACGGCGCGGGACGGCACGAGCAGCGACTCCTCCGCCACGATCTCCCGCGTGATGCTGACGAGCCCCTCTGCTCCGGCCTGCTGCGGGCGCTGGCTCGCGTCGGTGTACGCGAACAGCACGTCGAACGAGCTCTCGCCGTCCTCGTTCTCGACCTCGACGATGCGCAGCAGCGTGAGCGCGACCGTGGTCGAGCCCGCGAGCATCGTGGCCGACATCCCCTCCTCGAGTTGAGCGGCGACCGCCGGGACGACCGTCGCCTTGACCACGGTCTCTCCGGACGACGTCACCACGGCCGCCTTCTCGGGCAGCGCGCCGGTCGCCGGGATCGCCAGCACCGCGGCTGGAAGCTGCGGCACCACCAGAAACGCGGCAGCGGGCGCCGACACCACCTTCGTGGACGGAGGAGCCGGCGTCGCCGGGACCACCGGAGCGGCATCGCCGTCCGTGGCATCCGCCGCCGGGTCGACCAGGGGCACCGCGTAGCCGTTCGCCCGGAACAGTCCGGCCACCGCCTCCGCGGTCGCGCGTCCGAACGCACCGTCCGCCGTGAGCGCATAGCCCGCCGCGATCAGGCCGTTCTGCAGCTGGAGGACGTCGCGCCCCGTGTCGCCCGTCTTCATGTCGCGGAAGAAGGGGAACGACCCGGGCATCGCGAACAGGGGTTGGTTGTTCACCTCCAGCAGCAGCGTCCCCGCCGAGGCCTGCTGCCCCGGTGTGACGGGAGACAGCGTCACGCTCCCGCCGCCGTCCGGCGTCGGCACCGCGGTGGAGATCTCATCGACGTTGGCGACGGTGCCCTGGGCGTTGATCACATCGGCGAGCTGACCGCGGACCACCGTCGCGGTGATGAGGGAGGGATCGGGGGGCTGAGCGGCCGCGTCGATCTGCGCGGGAGACCGGAAGACGAGCGCCGCCGCCCATCCGCCGGCGAACAGGGCACCGGCAACCAGCACGGACGCCGTGATCAGGACGACGCGACGTGACCGGCGGGGGACGGCGGCCTCCTTCACCATCCGGCCGTCACTCCGCCGTCGCGAGCTCGGCGATCGTCGCGTCGATCTCCGCCGACACCGTGGCGACCTTCGCCCGCAGCGACTCGAAGGCCTCCGCGTTCTGCTCGTACGACGCGGCCTCCCGCTCCCACAGCGCGTCGTAGAACGCCTGCTGGAAGCCCGACGACTCCCGGCAATCCACATCCTCCAGCGCGAGCCGCACCTCCTCACGCGTGATGTCGCCCGTGCTCGGGTCGTCTCCGCTGAGGGGGCTCGTGGTGAACCGTTGCCGCACCGAGTCGGACGGCATGTCGATCGGAAGGGCGGGAAGATCCTCCACACCGAGGGGCACCATGCACTCGTTCCACCGATCGGCCGCTTCCCTCACGGCCGGGTCGGCCAGGGCGCCCTCGAACGCCGACCCGACGAACATGGAGGAGAAGTTCATCATGTCGGAGGAGTACCCGGGGATCCGCCCCTGTAGCTCGGCCGAGCACTCGTCGCTCACCGCGGCGGTCGCCGCATCGAGGTCGGCGGTGCGATACGCCTCCCACGGCAGCACCTCGAGGGGCAGCGCCTCCTGCGGGAGGTGGTATCCGTACGTGCTCGCGACCTCCTCGGTCAGCGCGGAACGCGTGGTCTCGCGGCCCTCGTAGGCGCTGTCGAAGTCGACGTACGGCACCGGCAGCGGCGTGCCCTTCTCCTCCAGGCATTCGGCGATCACGAGCGCACCCGCGTAGGCGGCCTTCTTGAGCATCTTGTCGGTCAGGACGTAGGGGTCCAGCGGCAGCGTCCACGCGGAGATGTTCTTCTCCACGCTGCCCGTCGGCGTCTGTTCGGCGGCGGGGGTGTCGGAGACGCAGCCGGTGGCGGCTGCGAGAGTCGCAGCCGCCACCAGCATCGCGCCGCCGAGACGAAGGTGTTTCGACACGGGTGAACGCTCCAGGGGTGAGGGGTCGATGAACTTCGCCGACGCGGGATCCCACGTGACGCCGTACACGAGGCCCGAGTTGTTCTCGATGTTGCCGTCGCCCTGACGCCGATGTCCTTACCGCGAGCTTTCAGTGTGCGCGCGGATCGGGGCGTGCACGGGAAGCCCTTTTGCACGAGTGCCGTGTTCCTTACACGGCTTCTCCGGAGGGTCGCGACGGCCGCCTCTCAGCGCGCGGCATCCCACATCGTGTACGACACCACGCCGGCCGGCAGACCCTCCAGCGGCGCCACGAGCTCGCTCTCCACACCGACGATCCGGCCCGACTCGACGGAGATGAACGCGGTCTCCACCCGCTCGGGCACCACCGAGGACACCTGCACGCCGATCACGTCGCGCCCCAGGCGGTCGGTCGTCTCGCCCCGCACGGTCACGCCCCCTGCCTCGTCGAGCAGCTCCAGCAGCGCCGCGTGCTGGGCGTCCGTCAGCGTCCAGTACTGCAGCAAGCCGGTGATCGCGGCCAGCAGCTCCCCGGACGACGACGCCGACGTGGCCCCGAATGCACCGAGGGCCGCGTCGAGCTCGGCGCGCGAGCTTCCGGAGAGTCCGGCGACCGCGGTCGGCAGAGCGAACTCCTCCGGTGACAGGGCCACGGTGTCGATGAGCTCGCCGGGCGCGTACGGGCTCGCGGCGATGCCATCCGGACGCTCGCCGTCGGGCCAGTACGGCTCCCCCGCGACGATGGTCGAGACGGTCGGCTGACCGGGACCCCACTCCAGGGTGATCTCCTGGGGCACGACCTCGACGTGCTCGTCCGCCAGGTCGACGCTCCAGTTCCACGACACCGAGTGCACGACCGGGGCCTGCGCGACCGCGGCGTCGACCATCAGGGTGCGCTCCGCGTCGGCGAACACCTCCGCCGCGGTACCGGCTGCCGTGTAGTGCAGGGCGGGCGGGGTGAGCGCCACCGCGGGTTGCGTGGGCACCAGCACCGACACCGCGACGACCGTGGCAGCCGCGACGGCCGCTGTCGCCGTGACCACTCCGGCCCACACCAGGGCCGGGCGGCGGCGGCGCCTCTGCGGGCGGTAGTCGCCGCGGATGATGCCCTCGCGGATCGCGATCTCGGCCGCGGTGAGGCCGCTGTCGTCGGTCGTCCGCGGCGCCGGGTTCGCCGCACGGAACAGGCGGTCGAGCTCGGTGTCGGAGATGTTCATCGCGCCCGTCCCGTCTCGAGCTGGGCGCGCAGCTTGGTGCGTGCCCGCGTCAGGGTGGTCCACACGGCTCCGGGGCTGGTGTGCAGCGCCTCGGCCACCTCACCGGCGCTGAGCTCGTCCCAGTACGTGAGCACCACGACCTGCCGCTCCCTGGCGCTCAGCGACCGGAGGGCGCGCCGCAGCGCCAGTGCCTCCATCGGGTCGAGCGGCTCGGCCGGGTTGCTGAGCCCGCGCGTGAGCGCGTCGATGGCCCTGTCGCGGGACCGCGCACGCCGGCTGCGATCGCGCAGCTTGTTGTCGGCGGTGCGCAGGAACCACCGCAATCCCATGGGGCTCGCGGGGTCGAGTTTGCGCCAGGCGATCAGGAACACCTCGGCCGTGAGCTCCTCGACCTCCTCGGCGTCGTCGATGAAGCACTCCAGGTGGCGGTGGATGCGGGGCCAGTACTGGTCGAACAGCTGTCGGTACACCACCGCCTTCGTGCCGGCGCCGTCGTGCTCGGCCGCGCGCGACGTCGGCCGAACGCGGCCGGGCGCCACGCGCAGGAAGCCGGCGGCGTCGCCGGAACCGGGCGCCGCGACAGCGAGCGCGAGCGGGTGCGTGAACGTGAAGCGGAACATGCGCCCCTCCCTCACGCCGCGATCCGGTGTGAACAGGGTAGCGGCATGATCAGAACAGGCAACGGAGGTTCGTGACCGCCCCGACGACGTTCGCCGTGACCCCCGCGCCCGCCGACGCCAGCACCGTGCTCGCGGCATTGCGGGCCTGGACGGTCCCGGAGGAGCGGGCGTTGGCGATCGAGCGCACGGTGCTGAGGCCGGCGGTGCTGACGATCGAGCAGACGCTGAAGCTCAACCGCGTTCCGCCGCGGTTCGGCTCCGAGTAGGCGCAGTACTGTCCGGTCGCACAGCTGCCCACGGCCCGCTGGTATGGCGACGGGACGGTGAGTTGCATGCCGAGATCGGGCCACTCCGCGGTGTACGCGTCCACGGCGACGCCCCCGGGGACGTGCTCGAGCGCGTAGACGACATCCGGGTGGAGACTCTCGTCGGCGTGGGCGGGGGCGAGCGATCCCCCCACGAGCAGCGCCGTCGCGGCGAGGGTGACAAGGAGCTTCGTCTTCATGCGGACCGTCCGGGTGTGGAGGAAGGGGTGTGTCCCTCCAATCTCGGGTGTCGCCGCCGTCCCCGTCGACCGCCGACCGCGCCTTGCCGCTCCGGGGAGTTCCTTACACACTTCTTTCCGGCCGCGACCCCCCCCGTCAGCTGAACAGGATGAGGACGTACACGGCGAAGGTCGCGAGGTGTGCGGCGCCGTGCATCGCCGTCACGCGCTTCGCGGAGAAGGTCGTGACCGACAGCAGCAGCGTGACGCCGAGCATCAGCAGGTTCGCGGGGGACTCGGCCAGCACCACCGTCTGCCCCGTGAGCATGCCGATCACCAGCACCGCGGGGATCGTGAGCCCCACGGTCGACACGAGCGCGCCGTGGCAGAGGTTCGTGACGCGCTGCGCCTCACCGTTCAGTGCCGCCCGCACGGCCGTGATCGACTCGGGCAGGAACACGATGCCCGCGATCAGGAGCCCCGCGAGGGCCACGGGCGCCCCGACCCTGCCGAGACCGTCGTCGAGCAGCGCGGCCATGTCGTGCGACAGCAGCACGATCGGCACCACCGTGACCACGAGCAGGAGCAGCCGCGTCACGACCTCGGTGCGATGCGCGGCGAGCACCTCCCGGATGCCGGGGCGCGGCTCCTCCGTACGAGCCGCGGTCCGCCGTCGCTTGTCGACCTCCGTGAAGTCCTCCGCCTGCGCGCCCATCTGCCGGAACAGGAAGAACGCGTACAGCGCGAGCGTCAGCACGATGATCGGGATCTCCTGCCCCACCGTGTACGCGCCGTCGTCGCCGATGAGCCCGGGCAGGGCGATCCCGAGCGCCACGAGCACCACCAGCATCGCCAGGTACGACGACGTGCCGGTGCGGTTGTGCGCCATCCCGCGGTGACGTAGCCCGCCCAGCAGCAGCGCGAGCCCGATCACGAGGTTCAGGATGATCATCGACACGGCCATCACCGAGTCGCGGGCGATCGTGGCGTGCTCGCCGGGACCGAGCATGACCGCGGAGATCAGGATCACCTCGATCAGCACGATCGACAGGGTGAGCACGAGCGAGCCATAGGGGTCGCCCAGCCGGTGCGCGAGGGCCTCCGCCTGCTTCACCACGCCGAACGCGCACACCAGGATCACCGCGACGATGCCGACGAGCGCGACCACCAGCAGCGGACCGGGCACGGGCGGCGCGAGCAACGGGTGGGCGATCAGCAGCGCACCGAACGCACCCCAGCCCAGCCCCACGCGGACCACATCGACGGGGGTGACCAGCTGCCTGATCGACGGTCGGCTCATGGTCGGCTCCTCGCCGGTCGGCCTCTCCCTGGACATGACGACTCCCTCATGAGTCAGTCGTCGTGTGCGGGTACTGCTCCCTCGTCCGCCGCCCCGGTGACCGGGGACACTCCCAGGGTAGCGGCGGAACCGCAACAGCACCTGTGCACGCGCGACCCGGGTTGGCCGGGCCTCCACGACCTCTGCTACGGTGGCCGCAGGTCCGAGTTCCGGACCTGCGGACGAGGGCGCAGTACCCGCAAAGCGACAAGACTGACCATGAAGGTCGTCTCGTGTCGCTTCTTGCCGGTGGAACCGTCCCCGCCTCCGCTTCGCCGCACACCGCGACCCTCTTGGCGCCGCGCTCTCCCGCCGACGTGCCTCCGGCACACAGCGAAGGGAGACTCCGTGGACGCGCTCTTCGGATCCATCATCGGCGTGATCATCCTCCTCGTCATCCTTGGGATCTCGCGGGCGTTCGCACGCGGATACCGCCACGGGGTGCGCTACGACGATCTGACGGTCGACCGGCTGCATGCCCTGACGGAGGGCGATCTCGCGGCGCTCGAGACGCGCGACGTGGACGCGTGGCTACGCCTGCGCGCCCTGGAGCGGCGCATGAGCGGCCTGCGCCGCCGGGCCGCCGAGCTCCGGGCCGACCGCTGACGCCCGCCCGCCCCCTTCTCCTTCCCCCGCTCCCGCTCACCTGACCACCCGAAGAGGACCCCATGGCCACGACGCGCACTCGCGACCAGGCAGACCACGACACCTCCCGACGACCCCTCGGAGGCCGTTTCGTCGGTTCCGCCGCCAACTACCTCGACGAGCGCACCAGCATCTCCGGACTGATGAAGGAGCTGGGGCGCAAGGTGTTCCCCGACCACTGGTCGTTCATGCTGGGCGAGATCGCCCTGTGGGCGTTCGTCGTGGTGTTCATCACGGGCACGTTCCTCACGTTCTTCTTCCAGGCGTCGATGGTCCCCACGCACTACACCGGTGCGTACGCCCCGATGCGCGGCATGGAGATGACGGCCGCGTTCGACTCGGCCCTGCGGATCTCGTTCGACATCCGCGGTGGGCTGCTCGTGCGGCAGATGCACCACTGGGCGGCGTTGGTGTTCGTCGCCGGGATCGGCCTGCACATGCTGCGGGTGTTCTTCACCGGTGCGTTCCGCAAGCCGCGCGAGCTGAACTGGGTGATCGGCTTCGTGCTGTTCATCCTGGCGATGGCCGAGGGCTTCACCGGTTATTCCCTGCCCGACGACCTGCTCTCGGGCAACGGTCTGCGCATCATCGACGGCATGATCAAGGGCCTGCCCCTGATCGGCACCTGGACCTCGTTCCTCCTCTTCGGCGGCGAGTTCCCCGGCACCGACATCATCGGACGGCTCTACACGCTGCACATCTTGATCCTGCCGATGCTCGTCATCGCGCTGATCGCCCTTCACCTGATCCTGATGATCGTGAACAAGCACACGCAGTTCGCCGGCCCCGGCCGCACGAACGACAACGTCGTGGGCTACCCGATCATGCCGGTCTACGCGGCGAAGATGGGCGGGTTCTTCTTCCTCGTGTTCGGCGTGATCGCGCTGCTGGGCACCTTCTTCCAGATCCTGCCGTTCTGGGTGTATGGGCCGTACGACCCCTCGCCCATCTCGGCGGGCACGCAGCCGGACTGGTACATCGGCTTCGCGGACGGTGCGCTGCGCCTCGCCCCGCCGAACTGGGACGTGGTGCTGTTCGACCGCACCTGGTCGTTCGGCATCATCGTGCCGGTGGCCGTGATGGGGCTGTTCATCCTCACCGTGCTGTTCTATCCGTTCATCGAGGCGTGGGTCACGGGCGACAAGCGCGAGCACCACATCGCCGAACGACCGCGCAACGCGGCCACGCGCACGGCCATCGGTGTCGCGGGCGTCCTCTTCTATGCGGTGCTGTGGGCGGCGGCGTCGTCCGACCTCATCGCCACGCACTTCATGCTCACGATGGAGGGCGTGATCCACACACTCCAGGCGCTGCTGATCCTCGGTCCCGTGCTCGGGTACGTCCTGACGAAGCGGATCTGCCTGGCGCTGCAGAAGAAGGACCGCGAGATCGTGCTGCACGGCTTCGAGACGGGTCGCATCGTGCGACTGCCCGGCGGCGAGTTCGTCGAGGTGCACCAGCCCGTCGACGAGTACGAGCGCTGGAAACTCATCGACGTGGAGTCGTATCAGCCGCTGGTCGTGCGGCCGAACGCGAAGGGGCGCATTCCGTGGCATCAGAACCTGCGCGCCGCGGTGTCGCGGTGGTTCTTCGAGGACAGGCTGCTGCCGCTCACCAGGGCTGAGGTGCACGCGGCCGACAGCGCCCACGGGTCGCACGCGGCGGTGGAGGCTCCGGACACGGACGGCACCGCGGGAGACGGCCCGGAGCATGGCGCACAGACCGACCGTTGACGCAGGCAGGCTCCGCGGGGTGCGGGTGGCCCTCGGCGTGGGGGTGGTCGTGGTCGCGTTCCTCGTCGCTGGAACACCGGCGGCCCTGGGGGCGTTCGCCGTCGTGGTCGGGTTCGGCGCGGTCCGCCGTGCCCGGCGCCGCCCGGAGCGACTACCCCGCCTGACGTTCACGTTCGCCGTGGTCGATGTCGGCGGCGACGGCGCCCCGTGCCTGCTGCTGTCTCTGCCGCCCGACGCGGACGAGACCGTGGCGGAGGTGCTGCGTGCGCACGGGTGGAGCACCCTGGAGCCGCCCGTCAACGGTCCGGTCGCACCGGTGCGGCGGGTGGGCGTGGAGTTCCGCGGCGACGACGGCCTGCGGCTGCGCGACCTCGGGGTGCCCGGGCCCGCCTACGCCGAGGCGATGCGCCGGGGGGCCGTGCCGGGCGGGTGGGGTGCGGCCGCCGAGCGGACGGGGTGGGTGCTGCTGCTCGCGGTGCCGGAGCAGGCGTGGCCGCTCGACCCCGACCGCACAGTGCGCTCGCCGGTGCTCGGCGCGTACGGGTTGCTGCATGGCTCCCGGGCGGGAGGTTCCCCCGCGGGATCGGTCAGACGGTGATGCGCGGACGCCGCGGGATCCAGCAGGCCACGCGGTCGCGGTAGGCGCGGAAGTCGGCACCGAACCGCGCCTCAAGGTCGGCTTCCTCCAGTGGTCGCACGAGCGCGTTCCACACCAGCGACCCGCACAGGGCGTACAGCACCACGAGCCACGAGCCCGCCATCAGGCCGACCGCCACGCCCTGCGCGATGCCGCCGACCGCCATCGGGTTGCGCACGAAGCGGTAGGGCCCCGCGACCACCAGCCGCCGGGGCATCGCCGAGGGCAGGGGTGTGCCCTCGCCCTGCACCGACATGGACGCCGCCGACCACATCGACAGCGCGAACGCGAGCGCGAACAGCACCGCACCGGCGATGCGCACGGCCACGGGGAACGGCACGTGCAGCCCCCACCGATGCTCGGCGACGACGATCACGGCGGGCAGTGCCACCAGGAACACGGCGGAGAACACGAGGATCTGCACGGCCGTGCGGGACAGATGCGCCACGGGCCGGGCGGTCGCCGCGAGCCGGAACCGGAACGGCCCCCGCAGCAGCCACTCGGACGGAACCCGGCCGGTGAGCACGAGCACGGCGGCGCCGATCGACCCCAGCGCCGCGGCCGCCATGAGCAGCGCGCCCCATCCGGCCGCGCCCGTGACGGTGGCGTACAGCGCCATGCCGGCCGCGACCAGGGTCGTCCAGCCGGTGGTCGACCACACCGCGGCGCGCAGTCCCGCCGCCGCGAGGGCCGACCCGAGCACGAACAGCGGGATGTCGAGCAGCGCGACGAGCGGCGCGTCGAGAGAGCCGAGGGTCGCGGTGCGGATGCCGGGCCACACGAACACCGCGATCCACCACGCGGCGCCGGCGAGGGCCTGCGCTCCGAAGAACAGTCGACCCCAGGAGCGCGGCGACATCCGGCGCCACAACTCCCCCATGCGGTCAGTCTAGGTCAGGCCGCGGCTCCCGCCGGCGGTGTCGCGTCAGCTCTGCGGGGCGTCGTTCCACGACCAGATGTCGTCGCCGCGCAGCACCGCGTCGGCCCCGCCGTCGCAGTAGATCGTCTGACCGGCCATGTGCGTGTTCGCCGGGCTGGTCAGCCACACCAGCAGTTCTGCGATGGACGACGCCGGCTGGTGGTAGTTGAGCGGCATCGGCACGGCGGCGTCCACCTGCGCCAGGCCCTCGGGCGACCCGAGCAGACCGGCGGTCATGGCGGTGATCACGGTGCCGGGGGCGACGGCGTTGAGGGGGATGCCGGCTCCGGCCCACGCGGGCGTCACCGACTCGCGGCGCACCCACCGCGACACCGCGCGCTTGCTCGACGAGTAGTTGAGGAACCCGCCCTCGGGGGTCGCGGCGAGCCGGTCGCCGATCTCCAGCGCGCGGGCCTCGTCACCAGCCAGGGCGGCGTCGACGAGCTCGGCGGACACCGGCTGCAGCGACGCCATCGACGACACCACGGCCGCACGCGGAGTGTCGGCCAGGCTGAGCGTGGGGCGCAGGGCCTCCAGGAACTCGGTCACGCCGAAGAAGTTGATCGCCATGGTCTTCGCGATGGGGGCGGCGATGCCGGCGCACGCGATCACGGCGTCGATGCTGCCATCCGCGGCTTCGATCGCGGCTTCCGCGGCGGCGATGCGGCCGTCGTGCGTGGAGAGGTCGCCCGCCACTTCGGCGCCGGCGAGGTCCACACCGATGACGGTGTGCCCCTGGGCGCGCAGCAGCGAGGTGGTGGCGGCTCCGATTCCGGATGCCGAGCCGGTGACGACGTAGGTGCGGGTCATGATGATTCCTCCTGGATGGACGGTGCCGACGGCGTGCCGGCGAGGGCGAAGACGAAGCGCGTGAGCTGGTGCCGGAACGCGGAGATCTCGTCCGCGTCCCAGCCGGCGAGGGCGTCTGCCACCAGGCGGTGACCGGCGTCGACCAGGCGTGCGTAGGCCTGCTCGCCGGCGGGTGCGAGGCGCACCTCGACCGTGCGGCCGGTGCGGATCGGGTCGACCACGCCCTGCGCGGCCATGCGGGCGACGAGCTTCGACGTGGTCGGGCGCGACATCGAGGCGTGCTCGGCGAGGGCACCGAACCCCAGCGCTCCCCCGTGCAGCCCGAGCAGGTACACCGCGCGGATGGCGGTGGGGTCGAGGGCGACGCCGACGCTCTCGGCCACCTGGGCCTGCACGTCGCTCTCGCTCCACGCCGACACCACGTTCACGAGGGCGACGTGGATGTCGGCGATGCTCTGGGCGTTCGCCATGCCCTCAGTCTACGACTTTTGTTGCTTGAGGCAACTGTTCTCCGTCACGTACCCGGTCGAGCCCGAGTCGTCCACCAGCACATACGGCACCACATCAGCGGAGCTCCCGCGTCCACGACGCCAGTGCCGCTCCCGGCCGTCGCCGTACTCCAGCACGATCGCGCTCGGCACAGCACCGGCGGGAGCCACCACGTAGGAGCTGCCGCCGAGACCCGACGACCGCAGTTGCACCACGATCCCGCCGTCGTTCGGTCGCGGAGGTGTCGTGTGCAGATCCATCGGGGTCACCGGCAGTGCGTACTCGCCGCGCACCTGCAGCACCGCTGCGCCGGCGGCGCGCGGGCCCAGCGGCCTCACTCCGCCGCTCCGATGCGCGCAGCCCAGGCGGCCGTGTCCCGCACGCCACGGGCGTCGAGGTAGGCGCGCACCGTGTCGTGCACGAGCCGGATCTCAGCCTCGTTGCCCATCGCGGCCTGCATCGTGCCGACGTCCGGGGTCGGCTTGCCGTCGATGCGCTCGAGCGCCTCCCAGACGATGTCCTCGCGGGCGCCGCGTCCCAGAGCGTGCGGCATCGAGGTGAAGCGGATGCCGGGCCGGGCGGCGGGTCGTGACTCTTTCATGCGTGTTCCTCTCTCGTCCGGAGGGCAGGCTCGCGCGGAGGGGCCGGCGGCCCCTGGCGGCGCGCACGCCGGAGCGGGGGTCTCGCCCCCTGTGCGGTCGTGCGGTTCTGCGGCCCGCGGTGCTCCCCTGATCACCGTCGAGTGCGGCGCGGGAGCCTCGGTCTGGCCGTCCGGTTCCCTCCGACCGTAGCACGTTGTTTTGAGTCATTCAAAACAACGGATACCGAGCGGTGTGTCGTCTCAGGCGCTTCCGGACAGCACCCGAGCGACGTACACCGCCGACGCACGCGACGCCCCGAGCGCCAGCACCGCCCGCCCCGCGCGCACATCACCCTCTGCGGGCCACCCCGCATACACGACCACGGCGTCGGGGCGCACGGCGAGCACCGCATCCTGCACGGCCGCCTCGAACGGACTGCTCTGCGGCTGATTCACCAGCAGCACCACGTCCTCCGTCCGGTTCGCGGCGACCGCGGCCGCCCGTGCGGCAGCCGCCGTCGCATCGAGTCCGGCGAGCGATGCGCGCTCCACCGGCATCCGCTCGCGCAGCGCCACGGTGAAGAAGTCCGACGCCTCCCCCACCGCGACGCTGCGCTTCGTGCGGGCGTCGACCACCGTCGCCGACGCACTGCCGAGGCGCACATCACCGACCACCGTGGCCGCCCGGGCGACGAGGTCTGCGCCCTCGAAGGCCGCCGGGCGCTCGGCGTCGTCCCCGTGGTCGCGGCGCCAGGCCGAGAGCTCGGCGAGCCGCGCCGCCGCCTCCTCCGCGCGCGCGACAGGCAACGCGCCCGACCGCAGCGCCTCGTACACGGCGTGCAGCACCTCCTCGAACTCGACCTGGTCGGTGCGCTCGCCGCCGACCTGCGGGTTGAGGGCGGGGTTGCCGATGCACACGAGGTCTGCGCCCGCGGCGAGGGCCCCGACCGCGCCGGGCCCCGAGCCGACCGTGCCGCGGATCGCCGCCATGTCGACCGCGTCGGTGATGAGCACCCCGTCGAAGCCCAGGTCGCGGGCCAGGCGCAGGCTCGTCGGGTTGAGGGTCGCCGGTGCGTCGCCGAGCGCGGGCACGCGGATGTGCGCCGTCATGAGGGTCTTCGCGCCCGCCTCGATCGCGGCGCGGAACGGCGGCAGATGCACGGCGTGCAGCTGTTCGAGCGTCACATCGGCGGTCGCCGGCGCCAGGTGCGAGTCGGTGACGGTGTCGCCGTGACCGGGGAAGTGCTTGGGGCACGCGGCGACCCCGGCGGACTGGATCCCCCGGACGGCCGCGGCGGCATGGCGGGCGACGACGTCGGGGTCGGCGCCGAACGAGCGGACGCCGATCACGGGGTTGCGCGGGTCGGCGTTGACGTCGACGGTCGGCGCCAGGTCGACGTCGATGCCCGCGGAGGCCACGAGCCGGCCGGTCCAGGCGGCGACGCGCTCGGTGAGGTCGATGTCGTCGAGGCGGCCGAGCACCGCGTTGCCGGGCGTCGATGAGCCCGCGGCCGCTTCCAGGCGGGTGACGATACCGCCCTCCTCGTCGACGCCGATCAGCGCTCCGGGATGTCGTCCGTGGATCTCCGCCGAGAGCGCGCGCGGCTGATCCGGGTCGGCGGGATCGAGGTTCTGCGCGAAGTACACGACGCCGGCGAGACCGTGGTCGAGCGCTCGCCGGAGCCAGTCGGGGGCGGTGCGCCCGGCGAATCCGGGCCACAGCAGGCTGTGGGCGAGGCGGCTCAGGGCGGGGTCGCGCGGCGCGGGCATGAGCATCTCTCGGTCGAGGGCGGCCTGTTCACGACGAAACTAAACTACGAACGCACGACCGTCAATGAAAATTCATGACACCAGCACGCACGCCCGGATGACCGCCTGCGCCACCACCGGCACCTGCTCCGGCGTGAGGCACTGCGGATTCAGTGCGATTTCGTCGCCGTCCACGCCCACCACGACCGCGGGATCGCCGGAGCGCAGACGCTCCGCAACCGCCGCGGCCGTCGCGTGCCGCGGCCGTACGTAGGCGCGCGGGATCGAGGCGGGCTGGATGCCGGGGCGCTCCAGCACGTGGCGCCGCACGCGCAGATCCGCGCACCCCGCGAGCCCCGCGACCAGCTCCGACACCATCCGCTCCCGCGCGGCCTGCTCCACGGCCTCGTCCCGCCGAGCGAACAGCTCGACCGCCGCCACCAGCCCCACGATCGTCTCCTTGTCGGTCTTCATCCCCCGGGCGACACCGTGGTGCGGATAGGCGACGGCGGCGCACGCGGCCACCAGCTCGCGCCGACCGAGGATCATCCCCGACGACTGCGGTCCGCGGACCTCCTTGCCACCGCTGAGCACCACGAGGTCGGCACCCTCGTCGAGCATCTGCCGCACCAGCGCCCGCGGCGGCACCTCGGCGGCGGCGTCCACCACCAGCGGGATGCCGTGCTCGTGCAGCACCGCGGCGACCTCCGCGAGCGGCGGCGAGCCGGGCAGCGACCGGGCCTCCGCCATCCACAGCAGGAGCGCGGTCCGGTCGCTGAGGGCACGGCGCAGCTCCTCCACGCTCGCCCCCGTCGCGTCCTCCACCTCGACCACGCGGGCACCCGCGACCGCCACCGCCGTGTCGTAGCGGTTGCGATGGCCGCGCAGCATCAGGCACTCGTCCGGCAGTCCGGAGGCGCGCGGCAGCCGGGCGCGCAGCTCCGGGTGGTCGCGGGTCATCGCGGCGGCCGTGGCGACCGTGAGCCCCGCGGCCGCTCCCGCGGTGACACAGGCGGCCTCCACATCGAGCGCGGCGGCGATGCGTTCCCCCGCCCGAGCTTGCAGGGCGTGCAGGTCGACGTAGGCCCCGGCGGCCTCGCGCATCGCGTCGAGCACCTCGGGCGCCAGGAGCGAGCCGCCGACCGCGGTCACCGTGCCCCACGCGTTGATCAGCGGTCGAAGTCCCAGGTCGCGGTAGACGCTCATGAGCGCACACGCTAGCGCCTCGATCGCTTCCGGCGGCCGTGCCATCACCCCGACCGCTCCCTCGCGAGACGCCGTTCCCGACCGGCTGGGGGCGACGGTTTTTTTACCGCTCAGCAGGAAATTTGACTTCTATGCCGTTCCGGGTATGGTCAGGGGTTACGCCAGCCACGAAAAGGGGAAGCGCACATGTCCGGAAAGTCCACCCAGGGTCGAGCGAGCAAGAAGGCCCCGCAGCTCTCACTCAAGGAGAAGCGGGCCGCCAAGAAGGCCAAGAACGCTCCAGACGAGTTCCTCAAGCCCCGCAAGGGCGCGAAGGGCTGAGGACTCCCCGGACGGCGGCATCGCGGCGGACGCTGCGGATGCGCGTCCGAGAGGTGCGCCGGATACCCGCGCGACGAGGTGCTGTCAACGGCCCTCCCCTCGTGCGGCATCCGGCGCACCCTGGACGTCTCATCCGACGAGAGGAGCACGCCATGACGCACGACGAGGGCCACCTGAACGATCCGGAGCGCATGCAGCCGGAGGAGGAGGACAGGGTCGAGTCCGGCGCGGAGCCCACCGACCCCACGTATCCGTCCCCCGATGCCGGGTCCGCCCGACCCGGTGCCGGTCCGATCTCGGAGCACCTCGCCGAGCGGGGCGGGGACGACGCCGACCTCATCGAGAACGTGCCGGCGGGCGGTGCGGGGGCCGACGCGGGCGCCGGGCAGGCCGCCCGCGTGGATCCGTCATCCGACGCCTCGGTACCGGACGAGTCCGAGCACAACGACGAGCCCGGCATCGGCACTCGTCGCGCGGAGGACTGATCACCCCACGGTCACACCGTGGACGGATGCAGCACGACCTTGATGCAGCCGTCCTCCTTCTGCTGGAACGTGCGGTACAGGTCGGGTGCGTCGTCGAGCGGGGCGTGATGCGTGGTGAGGTCCATCACGCCGAGCGGATCGGCGGCGTCCTCCACGAGCGGCAGCAGGTCGTCGATCCAGTTCTTGACGTTGCACTGCCCCATCCGCAGCGTGACCTGCTTGTCGAACATCGTCTTCATCGGCAGGATGTCGGCGTCACCCGCATAGACGCCGCTCAGCGACACGGTCCCGCCCCGTCGCACCGCGTCGATCGAGGCGTAGACCGCGGCGAGGCGGTCGATCCCCGCCTTGTCGAGCAGCTGTCGCGCGGCGGGATCGGGCAGCAGCCCGACGGCCTTCTGCACGAACTCGATGCCGCTGTTCCCGTGGGCTTCGAGCCCCACCGCGTCGACCACGGAGTCGGCCCCGCGGCCCTCGGTGGTGTCGCGGATCTCGGCGACGACGGTGTCGGTGAGGTCGAGCGTCTCGGTGCCGTGCCGTTCGGCCATGGCCCGCCGCTCGGGCACCGGGTCGACGGCGATGACGCGGTGCCCGCGGTGACGGCCCACCCTGGCGACGAACTGCCCGACCGGGCCGAGGCCCATCACGGCGAGGGTGCCGCCCTCCGGCACCTGCGCGTACTCCACGCCCTGCCACGCGGTGGGGAGGATGTCGCTGAGGAACAGGTAGCGCTCGTCGGGAAGGTCGGGCGCGACCTTGATGTGGTTGTAGTCCGCAAGCGGCACCCGCAGGTACTCCGCCTGTCCGCCCGGCACCTGGCCGTAGAGCTTGGTGTAGCCGAACAGGGCTGCTCCGCTGCCGTACTCGCGCACCTGCGTGGTCTCGCACTGCGACTGCAGGCCGCGACGGCAGAAGAGGCACTCCCCGCACGCGATGTTGAACGGGATGACGACCCGGTCTCCGGGCTGCAGCGAGGTGACGTTCGCGCCCACCTCGACCACCACACCCATGGGCTCGTGCCCGAGGATGTCGCCGCGATCCAGGAATGGACCGAGCAGCTCGTACAGATGCAGGTCGGAGCCGCAGATCGCCGATGAGGTGACGCGGATGATCGCGTCCTCCGGCTGCTGGATCTGCGGGTCGGGGACCTCCTCGACCGTCACCGTGCGCTTGCCCTGCCAGGTCAGTGCCTTCATGATGTCCTCTGCTCCGGTCGACTGTGGTCGTCCCAGGCTCCGCGTCGCCGGCCGGTGTGAACACCCGGTTGACAGGTGCCGTGGCGCATGCGATCCCGCGCTCAGTGGAAGGGGCAGCCGCGGCCGGAGCCGGCCGCGCGCACCCGTCCGCCGGACGCGGGCTTGGTGGGCAGCCGTCGTCGGTTCACCGCGAGGCCCTCGTCGAGCACGCGCAGCCGCGGGTCGCTGAGCACCGCGATCGCAGCCGTGAGTCCCGCGACCACGAGCTTCTCGCCGGGGCAGCGGTGTCCCGAGGCGACGTCGGCCCCGCCCTGCGGGATGAACGTCTTCACCTCTTCGTGGTCGGTCACGTCGGTGAAGCGCTCCGGGGCGAAGCGGTGCGCGTGCGCCCACGACTGCTCGTCGGTGTCGGTGCCGAGGATGTCGAGCACCACGCGACCGCCCTTCGGCACCCGCACGCCGTCGATCTCGATGTCGGTGAGCGCACGCCCCGGGAGCATCGGCACGAACAGTCCCGTGCGCCGCACCTCCTGCGCGAACCGGGTGGCGAGAGCGCCGCCCACGAGAGCCTGCCGTTCCGCGGTCTCGGCCGCGATGCGGGCGCGCCACTCCGGGTGGTCGTGGAGCTGCTTCGCCGCGAACGCCACGAACCGGGCGGCGGCGATCATCGGCCGGATGCTGTTCTGCAGTTCGATGCCCGCGGTCCTGGCGGGAAGCAGGGTGCCGTCGGCGCTGCGGTGCGCGGCCCACAGCGCGAGCGCGGTGCCCTCGTGAGCCGCGAGCGTTCCGGCGCGGACGGCCTCGATGAGGCGCTGAGCGTGCCGGTCGGACCACATCCGGTTCGCGGTCGCGGCGAGGTAGGCGGGCGAGTACGGCGCGCCGAACCCGTCGACGATCTGGGCCAGCCGAGCGGCCCAGCGCGTCTTCGCGGCGGGCGTCCCCGGAAGGCCCGCCCAGCCCATGATCGCGCGTCCGAACGCCCCGACGGCCGCGTCATAGGCGCTGCGGGTGCCGCCGTCGAGCCAGGCGTCGCGCTCCCGCGCCCACTCCCGCTCGAGCCAGGGCGTGAGCCGCGCGACCTGCTCGTCCTCGTAGGCGACCGCGACGAACGTCGCTTTGCGGTGACGGTGGGCGTCGCCGTCGAGGCTGTGCACGGAGCCGTGCCCGAACAGCGTCTCCTGCACGATCGCGGGCATCGCGCCGTGCCGGGCGATGCGACTCTCGTCGTAGAACAGGTCGATGCCCTCGGCGCCGCGGACGAGGGCGCCCTCGTCGCCGAGCAGGCGCATCGGGGCAGACCGGGCGCCCGGTCGTGCACGCCGCCAGATGCGGGCTCCGAAGTCGTAGCCGCGGGTCAGGAGGAACGGGGAGTCGTCGCGCACGATCGTCTCGACGCCGTGCGAGATCCGGCCGGTGAGTCTGTGGAGCATGACTCGACCCTCGCAGCGCTGGGACCGGTCCTCCAGGGGGGAGCGTTCGGCGATGGACTGTGCTAGCGGTGAGGGGACGACGCTTGTCAAGCGCCTGTGCAGGCGGTGTGCGCGCCCGTCACACTGGCGGCGGAACGGAGGAACCATGGCGACGAACACCCGAGACCTGGCGTGCACCACCGAGGACGTGTTCCGTGTGCTGGCGGACGGCTGGCTGTACCCCGCCTGGGTCGTCGGAGCGTCGCGCATGCGCGATGTCGACGCGGCCTGGCCCGCTCCGGGCGCGCAGCTGCACCATTCGGTCGGCGTGTGGCCCGCGCTGCTCGACGATACGACCGAACTGCTGCAGTGGCATCCGCCGCACCGGGCGGTGCTGCGCGCGCGCGGCTGGCCGGTCGGCGAGGCGCAGGTCACCCTGCGGGCGAGGTCGACGGCGACCGGCTGCCAGGTGCGCATCGACGAGGAACCCGTGAAGGGCCCCGCGACCCTGCTCCCCCGCTTCCTGACCGCACCGATCCTGCGGTGGCGCAACGCCGAGACGCTGCACCGGCTGGCCTATCTGGCCGAAGGGCGTGCCGGGTGATCGGTTGCGCGGGGATTCATGCCCCGGATCGCATATAGTCTTCGGCGGCCTGGACCTGGGCCGGTGTCGGGCGCACACCGGTGTAGAGCACGAACTGCTCGAGCGCCTGGAGGGTCGCGACCTCGGCGCCGGTGATGACCGTGGCGCCCGCCGCACGCCCCGCAGCCACCACGGGGGTCTCCGCCGGCAGCGCGACCACATCGAACACCACCGTCGATGCCGCGATCGCCTGCTCGCTGAACGAGAGCGCGTGCTCCTCGGCCCCGCCCGCCATGCCGATCGGCGTGACGTTGACGAGCACGTCCGCTGTCGCGTCGCCGGGCTCCGGACGCCAGTCGAATCCGTACTGGTCCGCGAGGGCACGCCCGCGGGCTTCGTTGCGGGCGACGATCGTGAGGTCGGTGAAGCCCCCGTCGCGGAAGGCCGCAGCGGTCGCCTTCGCCATGCCGCCCGAACCCCGCAGCAGCACAGACGACCGCGGGTCGATGCCGTTGCGGGCGATCAGGGTCGCGATCGCCGAGTAGTCGGTGTTGTAGGCGGTCAGTACCCCGTCGTCGTTCACGATGGTGTTGACGGAGTCGATCGCGCGCGCGGAGGCGTCCATCCGATCGACGAGGGCGATGACATCCTCCTTATAGGGCATGGAGATCGCGCATCCGCGGATGCCGAGTCCGCGGACACCGGCGATCGCCTGGGCCAGATCGGTCGGCGCGAAGGCCTTGTAGATCCAGTTGAGCCCCAGTGCCTCGTAGAGGTGGTTGTGGAAGCGGGTTCCGTTGTTGCTGGGTCGCGCGGACAGCGAGATGCACAGCGTCATGTCCTTGTTCAGCATCGTCACCGCCTCAGGCTACCGGCGGCGAGGATCCGTGGCGGGAACGTTCGTCCTCCCCTATGGTGAAGGTGCATGCACAGGGGATTGATCGTCTCCGTCTCTCCCCAGGAGACGGACGGCCCACCCCAGGGGCACGACGATCCGTGTATGCGATTGGGCCCTCTCGAGTAGTTCAGTCCCCAATGGGCTACTCGAGGGGGCCGCTCTCGTTCATTCTCCCACCAATTTTCGGATTTGTCCCCCAAAAGGGGGACAAGGAGGTCCGAAAGGGGTTAGGCTGTCTCTGACGCACCCTCCGGTCGTCTTCGGCCCTCATCGCTCCCCCCGCGGTGAGGGCCACACCATTTTCCGGGAGCGGATCGAGAGCCCCGCCGCGCTGGTCGCATGACGCTCATGCAACATTTGGATTACCTTCTTGCCTCTCCTATTGCCGCCGGGGTCGCCTCCACTAGCGTTAGCGATGTCGGTGCACCCCTGCGTCGGCTTCTAGATCAGCAGAACAGGCAGTACATGAGCACCCAGGGCACGGTCAAGTGGTTCAACTCGGAGAAGGGCTTCGGCTTCATCTCCCCCGACGACGGAGGCGCTGACGTCTTCGCGCACTACTCCGCCATCCAGTCATCCGGCTACCGGTCTCTCGACGAGAACCAGCGAGTCGAGTTCGATGTGGCGCAGGGTCCGAAGGGCCTGCAGGCAGAGAACATCCGCCCGCTCTGACGCGGACGACACCGGGACTCCCCGTCTGAAGAACGCACTCGAGCGTCCTTTCGACGGGGAGTTCCGTTTTCTGCGTCAGTGGTGACAGGCTCAGCCGAGCAGCAGGGCCCGCAGTTCGTCGACCGAGGCGACGCGGAACGCCGCGTCGTCTCCCTCGTGCGGGTCGCTGAAGCCCCACTCGACGAAGATCACGGGGACGCCGTTGGCCTTGCCGCCCTCGACATCATGATGGCGGTCGCCGACGAGGACGGGGCGTGACGTGTCGACGCCGAGCGCGCCCAGGCGGCGCAGGGCCTCGGCGACGATGTCGGTCTTCGACGCGAGCGTCGCCTCGTCCGGAGTCGCGCCGACGGTCGTGAGGAAGGCGGGCCGGAGACCGAAGTGGTCGACCAGCGCATCGACCTGGTTCTCCGGCTTGGAGCTCGCGGTCGCCTGCGGCACTCCCGCGGCATGCAGGTCGTGGATGAGCTCGGCGACACCGGGATACGTGCGCACGTCCGTGGTGTAACCGTCGGCCTTGCCCAGCGTGCGGTAGAACGCCACGGCCTCGGCGGACTCCGCGGGCGTCATGCCAGCCTGGTCCTGGAACGACTGGAACATGGGCGGCCCGATCCAGTGCACCAGTTCCTCCCGCGTCGGGGCGGGACGGCCGAAGTGCGTGAGGGCGACGTGCAGCCGACGGAGGATGCCGACCGAGGCGTCGACGATCGTGCCGTCGACGTCCCAGAGCACGCAGGTGTAAGGGGAGGGGGCCATCTCTCCAGCCTATGGGTCCGCGGACGCCTGCCCGGTCCTGCTGCACGGGTGTGCAATCTCACGCGTGCTCCCCGGATCGCGTGGCCGCGGCGCGAACGGCGGAATGCTGCACCGTAGGGTCGTGACAGCGGCGGGAACGCGAGTGAGACTGGGGAGATGTTCGTGTCGATGGAAGTGATCACCATCCTGGGGTCGACGGTGACGATCATCGTCGCGATGGCAAGCGGCTTCGGCTGGCTCGTCACGCGCATGGATGCGCGATTTGCGGCGTCGGATGCGCGGATGGATGAGCGGTTCGCGATGGTCGACGGGCGGTTCTCGGGCATGGAAGAGCGGATGGATGCGCGGTTCGCGGCGTCGGATGCGCGGATGGCTGAGCGGTTCGCGATGGTCGAGGGGCGGTTCTCGAGCATGGAAGAGCGGATGGATGCGCGGTTCGCGGCGTCGGATGCGCGGTTCGCGATGGTGGAGGAGCGATTCTCCGGCATGGACGCGCGTTTCGGGGCCCTGGAGGAACGGCTGACGGGGATCGAGCACGAGGTGACCGAGGTCAGGATCGCGGTCGCCCGGCTGGAAGGGCCACCGCGACGGCTGATCTCCGTGCGCTGACCGCGGCGAGCGGCGTCAGAACAGCCGGGGGATGCCCGACTCGATGCCCTTCATGTCGTCGTAGTCGAGCACCAGGCAGCGGATGCCGCGGTCTTCGGCGAGCACGCGGGCTTGCGGCTTGATCTCCTGCGCGGCGAAGACGCCCTGCACGGGGGAGAGGTGGGGGTCGCGGCCCAGCAGCTCCAGGTAGCGCGTCAGCTGCTCCACGCCGTCGATGTCGCCCCGGCGCTTGACCTCCACGGCGATCGCAGCGCCCTCCGCGTCACGCACCAGCAGGTCGACCGGACCGATGGCGGTCGGATACTCCCGGCGCACCAGGGTCGCGCCCTCGGCGATGAGCTCGACCTGCTCGGCCAGCAGGCGCTGCAGGTCGGCCTCGACGCCGTCCTTCTGCAGCCCGGGGTCGATGCCCAGTTCGTGCTGCGAGTCGTGGATGATCTCGTAGATCTGCACACGCAGCGCATCGCCCGTCTTCTTGTGCGTGACGCGCCACACCTCGACGACGCCGGCGGTCGCCTCCTCCTCGCCCGGGACCTCCGTGGCGAGGGAGCAGGGCGGGCTCATCCAGTTGAGGGGCTTGTAGCTTCCCCCATCGGAGTGCACGAGCAGGCTCCCGTCGCCCTTGTGCACGAGCAGGCGCGTGGCGAGCGGGAGATGGGCGTTGAGCCGGCCGGAGTAGTCCACCGAGCAGCGGGCGATGACGAGACGCACCCGACGAGCCTACTTCGTCGCCGACGCTGCGCCGACCGGCTCAGAGGATCGCGCCGAGCGCGTCGAACAGCCCGAGCTCGGTGGCGGCCGACCGCGCGATCAGGAACCCGATGATGCCGATGATCCATGCCGTGTTCTCGGCGCCCGTGCGCTCCATCCACGCCGCGAAGCGCTCCAGCGGGCGCTGCACGAGCGGCGCCGCCACGAGCCGCAGCACCAGGAGGACGAGGGCGGGCGCGATCATGAGCGCGCAATAGCCGACCAGCGCGAGCACGCGGAACGGGGTGTCGACACCCGCGTCGGCGAGCATCGCCATGGCCACGAGGTAGGGGAGCATCGTGGCGACCTCGACGAGCCCCGCGGCGATCGCGACCGCCATCACTGCGAACCCTCGCGTGCGCGGGTCGAGCAGGCGTTCGCGCCACCGCAGGAGGCGTCCAGGGCGCGCGGGTGCGTGCCCCGTGGTCGCGGACTCGAGGCGTTCGAGAGCGGAACCCGTGGCGGCGACGGGCGAATCGGACGACGCGCCGGTCCATCTCGGTTCGGGCTCCGGGTCGGAGGCGGCCGCTCGAAACAGCGGGGCCGGGTCGGGTGTCGCCGCGGAGGCGCGACCGGAGGCGGACGGCCTGCCGGTCCACGGCGACACCCGCGGAGGCTGCCGCTCCCCATCGCCGACCGCTGCGGGCTTCGAGGTGGGCATCGCGAACGCGGTGATCAGCAGCGCGACGCCCACCAGCAGCCGCGTGATCATCCCCGCCGGGGACGCGAGGAAGTCGGAGGCGACGTCCGCCAGGTTCACCAGTCCCCACAGGAACAGCAGCCCGACCGCCAGGTAGAACCCCGCGATCGTCACCAGATACAGCACGATGCGACCGGCGCGCACGCGCCCCGGGTGCAGCAGCAGGAAGACGGGGATCAGCAGGGTGCCCACGCTGAGCCCGTCGATGAGCGCCAGTACCGCGAGCGACAGGGGGAGGGGGAGTCCGCCGAAGAGTTCCATGCCTCCACCGTCGTGGCCGGCGCGGCCGGGCGGATCGGGCGAAAGTACCGTCTGCCGCACGACCCTCATCCCTTCGTCGGATGCGACCCCGCGGGCACCGTGGTTGCATGAGGTCATGCACGAACCGGGCGAGGGCGGTCTCGGCGCTTGGTATCGGCGCCACCGCTGGTGGGCGGATCCGCTCGGTGCGCTGGTGCTCTCCGTGGTCATGGCCTCTTTCGGCTTCCACGGGCTCTGGGGCCCGTTCTCGCTGCTGTCGGACGACGTGTCGCCGTGGTGGGCGCTGGCGCTCGCGGTTCCGGCATGCGTGCTCTCGCTCGGCAAGGCACGACGGCCGTGGACGGTGCTGGTGCTGGTGGCGGTGCTGTTCCTCGCCGATCTGCTCACCGTGGGGGGCGTCGGCACCCTGGTTGTGCTGCTGGACGTGCTGTGGATGGCGGCGTTCCGCGCCGGACCGCGCGGCCGCCGCGTGCTCCTGATCTCTCTGGGCACGGCGACCGCGGCGCTGTTCTTCGCCGCACTGTTGTTCGCCGGCGTCGACGTGCCGGTGGCCGTGCTGTTCGGCGTGCAGTTCGGGGCCATCTTCGGCACCGACTACTGGTGGGCGGTCGCGGTCTCACAGGCGCACGAGCTGGCGGAGCTGCACCGACAGCGCGCCGAGGACGCCGCGGCCGCCGCCGAACGCGACCGCACCGAGGCCGTGCAGCGGGAGCGGGAGGCCATGGCGCGAGAGTTGCACGACGTGGTGGCCGGCCACGTGCTGGCGATGGCGATCCGGGCCGAGGCGGCGCTCGCGACCCGTCCGGAGCGCTCCGACGACCGGGCGGCGCTGCGGGCCGTGCGCGACGCGGGCCTCGACGCGCACGGTGCGCTGCGGTCGATGATCTCGGTGCTGCGCCGCGGCGGTGGCCCGCTCATGCCCACGCCGAGCTGGGCCGACCTCGACGGCATCGTGCAGGAGGCGCGGCGGTCGGGACTGTCGGTCCGCCTCGACGCGGTGGAGCTCCCGGAACTCGGCGATCTCGGCGGGGGCGGCGAGCAGGCGGTCGTGCGGGTGGTGCGGGAGGCGCTCGGCAACTGCGTGCGGCACTCGCGGGGTGCGCAGGTCGAGGTGCGGATCACACGCTCCGGCGACGAGGCGCTGGTGCAGGTGCGGTCGTCGGGTGGGGCGGCCGCGGTCGCCCCGTCGCGGCGACACGACGGGGAGGGGTGGGGGTTGCAGATGCTGCGGGAGCGGGTGGTGGCGCTGGGGGGCGCGTTCCAGGCGGGACCCGACGGCGACGGCTGGACCGTGGAGGCGCGGCTGCCGGCGGGAGCGCGGTCGTGAGCGCCCCGACGGTGCTGCTCGCGGACGACCACGGGGCGATCCGCGCCGGACTGCGCATCATGCTCGAGACGCACGACATCGTGGTGGCGGGCGAAGCAGCCGACGGCGAGGTGGCCGTGCGCAACGCCGCGGCCCTGCGTCCAGACGTGGTGCTGATGGATCTGCGCATGCCGGGGCGCGACGGCGTCTCGGCCACGAAGGAGATCGTCGACCGGGACCTGGCGGACGTGCTGGTGCTCACCAGCTTCGATGAGGACGAGCTCGTGCTCGCGGCGATCCGCGCCGGGGCCGTGGGGTTCCTGCTGAAGACGGTGGATGCGCCGACGCTGGTGCAGGCGGTGCGCGGCGTCGCGGCGGGCGAGGGCGCCCTCGACCCGCGCGTGACCAGGCGTGCGCTCGCCGCGGTGGCGGAGTCCGTGGTCGACGGCCCGCCCACCGCCGCCGTCACCCCCACCCTGGGCGAGCTCACCGCGCGGGAGCAGGAGGTGCTCGACGGGATCCTGCAGGGCTGGTCGAACGCGCAGCTCGCCGCCCGGATGCGCATCTCGGTGCCCACGGTGAAGACGCACGTGTCGAACGTGCTCGCGAAGCTGGGCGCGCGCAGCCGCTCGCACGCGGCGGCACTCGTCCGGGCGCGCGGCGGCTGAGCCTCAGCTCCGGGCGGCGGTCGTGGCGGGGGTCTTCTCGTCGTCGCGCAGCGGGCGGGCGGCCCCGGAGAACAGCCCGGAGACCACGACCAGCGCGACCAGGATGAACAGCGTGTTGAGCAGGCCGATGTGCTCGCTGATCACGCCGAGCACGGGCGGGCCGCCGAGGAACGCGACGTAGCCGATCGTGGCTGCGGCGCTCACGCGGGCGGCGGCCTTGGCCGGGTCGTCGGCCGCGGCCGACATTCCGAGCGGGAACCCGAGCGAGGCGCCGACACCCCAGAGCGCGGCGCCGAGCAGCACGAGCGGCAACGTCGGCGCGAGGATGAACAGCAGGATGCCGCTGGCGGCCGTCGCGGCGAGGATGCGCAGCACCAGCACCCGGCCGAAGCGGTCGACCAGGGGGCCGCCGAACAGGCGCACGACGGTCATGCCGGTCGAGAACACGGCGAGGGCGACGGCACCGGAACCCTCGGCGAGACCGTGTCCCTGCTCGGTGCCGAGAGCGATCCAGTCGTTCGCGCCGCCCTCGGCGAACGACATGCCGAGCATGACGGTGCCGAGCAGGTAGGTGCGCGGTTCGCGCCACGCCTCCAGCGCGGTGTGCAGGCGCTGGCGGAACGGCGGCTTCTCGTGCTCCTCCGGGTCGAGGGCCGCCTCTCGCACCGGCACCTGGAAGAAGCAGATCACCGCGATCACGGCGATCAAGACCCCGACGGAGATCGCGTGCGTGCCGACGTCGATGCGAAGGTGCGCCGCGAGCGCACCGATACCGGCGCCCAGGACGGTGCCGAAGCTGAAGAACGCGTGGAAGACGGGGAGGATCGTGCGGCCCATCTGCTGTTCGATCGCGGTGGCCTCGACGTTCATCATCACGTCGACGCAGCCGTTGCCGAAGCCGAACAGCACCATGCCGACCAGCACCAGGGGGACCGAGGCGAACACGGTGGCTCCGAGTCCGACGAGCGCGATGCCGGCGGCGAACGTGAGCATCGACAGGAGCATGCCGCGACGCGCACCCGTACGCGCCATGACCGCGGGGCTCGTGGAGATGCCGAGGATGGAGGCGATGCCCATGCCGAGCAGGATCAGTCCGACCTGCGCGTTGTCGAGACCGAGAGCCTCCTTGATACCCGGCACGCGCGATGCCCAGGTCGCGATCGAGAGGCCGCTGGCCAGGAAGATGGCGAAGATCGCGGTGCGCCAGCGCACGAACTGCGAGCGGGTGAGGGCGGTGTCCATGACCCACAGCCTATATCGAATCGATTCGACGCCGGAGTGCAGATCCCGGCTATCCTCGGAGTATGAGCAGCAGGGAGACCCCGCGCCGACCCACGATCGCGGATGTCGCGCGCGAGGCGGGGGTCGCGACCTCCACCGCGTCCGTGGTCTTCAGCGGCAAGGCCAAGGTCGCCCCCGCCACGCGCGACCGCGTTCTCGCCGCGGCGACCGAGCTCGGCTACACCGGACCCGACCCCCGCGCCGCCTCGCTCCGTCGCGGCCGCAGCGGCATCGTCGCGGTCGTGCTGGAGGGCCACCTGCGCGCCGCGTTCCTCGACCCGGTGACGACCGCGATGATGGACGGTCTCACCGATGGACTCGCCGACCTCAGCGCCGGGATCCTGCTGATGCGCGACGAGCCGGGCGAGGACGGGTCCGCGATCGCGAGCGCCCCGGTCGACGCGGTCGTGCTGATCGGGTGCTCCGGGCGCACGCGGGCCTCACTCGAGATCGTGCGGGGGCGCGGCCTCCCCGTGGTCGTGATCGAGGGCGACGCCGGGCTCGACGTGCCGCGCATCACGCTCGACAACGTGGCCGCCTCCGCCGACGTCGCCCGGCACGTCCGCGACCTCGGGCACCGCGACGTCGCACTGGTCACGCTCGCGCTCGACGCCGACCGCGAGCGCACCCTCATCACGCCGGAGCGACTCGCCACCGCGACCGTCGACGTCACGGTCGACCGGCTCCGGGGCATGCGCGAGATCTTCCCCGACGCCCCGGCGATCTCGGCGTCGGGCAGCCTGATCGACGAGGGCATCCTGGTGGGCCGCATGCTGCTGTCCGACCCGGAGAAGCGTCCGACGGCCGTGCTCGCGCAGAGCGACCTGCTCGCGGTCGGCGTGATCCGCGCGGCGGAGGAGCTCGGGCTGCGCGTGCCGGAGGACCTGTCGGTGGCGGGGTTCGACGGCATCGCGCTGGACGGCCTGGGCGACCTCACGCTCACCACGAGCGTGCAGCCCGCGGTCGAGAAGGGGCGCGCGGCGGGGGAGCAGGTGGCGCGCATGCTCCGCGGGGAGCCGGGCGAGACGCAGGACCTCTCGTGCCGCTTCCGCGCGGGCACCACGACCGCGCCGCCTCCCGCGCGCTGAGCCGCCTGCCCTCAGGAATGCGCGGGACCGAGGCGCAGCGCCGTCTCGCCGAAGTCCAGGACGCGGTACCGCCCGCACTCGATCGTCGCCACCGGTTCGACCCCGGCGGGCAGCTGCCACGGCACGGTCTGCGCGTCCTCCACCAGGAACGACACCTCCCCCGCCGCGAAGTCCCGCCGGTCGACCAGCCAGGCGTAGCCGTTCAGCGCGTGGTCGACCTGCACCAGGCGTGACGGGTCGTCGAGGTGCAGCTTGGGCAGCCGCACGGTCCAGAACTGCCCGGCACCCGTGCGCCCCGATGCGTCGACCCAGTCGGTGACGCACGTCAGGTCGGCGTCGGGTGCCTGCGCGGCGGCCGCCAGTCGCGGCCCGCTCAGTCCGGCGGCGAGGAGCAGCAGGGCACCCAGCGCCGCGACCGCACCGCGCACGAGCCGAGACGACGGCAGCACGGCACGCGGATCGGCGACCAGGGCCAGGACCGGCGCGAACGCCAGCGGCTGGAGGTATCGCGCGGCCTGGGTGCCGAGCGCCACCGCCCCGAGCAGCACCAGGGCGGGAGCAACCCACGCGACCGCGGCGACGAGCCGCGCGCCGGGCGCCGATGTCCGCCGCATGCGCACCACCGCGAGGGCGAGGAGGGTGGCGACCACGACCAGCGCGAGCACCCCAGGCGGCGTCGAGAGCCGGGCCGCGAACAGCCCGGCGTACAGCTCGAGGGACTCCCGCCAGCGCCACGGCTGCACGTAACCGGCGCCCGTGTTCGCGATCCATGCCGAGAACGGAATGCGACAGAGGAAGCCGAGCAGCGTGCCACCGAGCAGGGCAGCGCCGAGCAGCAGCGCGGACCGCCGGCTCCGGACGGAGAACCCGAGCACGACCAGCACGGCCAGCAGCGGCACCGTGGCCCAGGCCGCGAACAGCGGATTGGTCAGCGTGGACACGGCGGCCGTCGCGCCGAGCGCCCAGAGCAGCACGACCCCGCCGCCCGGGCGGTCGAGGAAGCGCCGGGCCAGACCGACCGCGGCGACCGCTCCGATCGTGGTCGCGGCGTAGTAGGTGGTCGTGAGCGAGAGCGACGCGAGCTCGAGGGCATCGCGCGACGGCGACGCCTCGGTGAACACGAGAAGCGCGAACACCCCGAGCGCCGCGAGCGACCACGCGACCGGGGCGGCACCCGCGCGGCGACGACCGGCGACGAGCCGCGCCACGCCGTAGAACCCGAGCAGGTTGACCACCGCGTTCACCGCGAGCAGGCCATCGACGTCGAGCGGCAGCAGCGCGCCGAGGGCGACGTGCACGGCGGACTCCGGAAGGAACAGCACGCTCGACAGCGCCCACTCGCCGACCCCGCCGCCGTCGAGGACCGCGCGCGAGATCAGTCCCACGACCAGGGAATCCCCGTCGCGGAAGAGCAGCGAGGAACGGGGCGATGCGGCGAGCTGACCCGCCGCGACGAGGGCGATCGCGAGGGCCGTGAGCCACCCCGCCAGCTCCCTCCGTGCGCCCCCGTGCATGCGAACACTCTGGCACGTCGCGCAGACCCGCGAACCGCCCGGCCCCATCATCCCGGTAAACTGGACGGACACCGCCCGCCTGAGCCGCAAGGCCGACGAGCCCCGAGGAGCCGCGTATATGCTGATGCTCCTCGCCGTGTTCCTCCTCGGGTCGCTGCTGTTGCCCGTTCTGGTGCGCTGGCTGGGAGCACAGGCTTTCGCCGTCGCCGCGCTCGTCCCCGCCGCCGCGTTCGTGCACGCGCTGGTGCTCACGCCGCAGGTGCTCGACGGCCCTGTGCCGTTCGAGTCCGTGCCGTGGATCCCGCAGCTCGGGCTCTCGCTCTCCATGAACATGGACGTGCTCGGGTGGGTCCTCACCCTGATCGTGACCGGCGTCGGCGCGCTCGTGCTGCTCTACTGCCGCTGGTACTTCCACGACGACGCGGCCGGCATCGGCCAGTTCGCCGGGGTGCTGCTCGGCTTCGCCGGCGCGATGTACGGCCTCGTGCTCACCGACGATCTGGTGATGCTCGTGATGTTCTGGGAGGTGACGAGCATCCTCTCGTACCTCCTGATCGGGCACTACCGCCGCCGCGCCGCCAGCCGTCGAGCCGCGCTGCAGGCTCTGCTGGTGACGACCCTCGGCGGCCTGGTGATGTTCGTCGGCGTCGTGCTGCTCGTCGTAGACGCCGGCACGTCGAGCATCCGCGAGATCCTCGCGCTCGCCCCCACCGGGCCCCTGATCGACGCCGCCATCGTGATGCTGCTGATCGGCGCCATCAGCAAGTCGGCGCTGTTCCCGTTCCACTTCTGGCTCCCTGGTGCGATGGCCGCCCCCACGCCGGTCAGCGCCTACCTGCACGCCGCCGCGATGGTGAAGGCCGGCATCTACCTCATCGCGCGCTTCGCCCCGATCTTCGCGCTGAGCGCCACCTGGCGACCGATCATCATCAGCCTCGGCAGCCTCACCATGCTGCTCGGCGGGATCCAGGCGCTGCGCGAGACCGACCTCAAGCGCGTGCTCGCCTTCGGCACCGTCAGCCAGCTGGGGTTCTTCGCCGTCGTGGTCGGCTACGGCACGCAGGCCGCCGCCCTCGCCGGACTCGCGCTCGTGATCGGGCACGCCCTGTTCAAGTCGGCGCTGTTCCTGATCGTCGGCGTGATCGACCGGCAGCTCTCCACGCGTGACATCACCGAGCTCTCCGGGGTCGGACGGCAGGCGCCGGTCATGGCGACCGCGGCCTTCATCTCGGTCGCGTCGATGGCGGGCATCGCGCCCACCATCGGCTTCGTCGCCAAGGAGTCCACGCTCACGGCGCTCCTGGATGACGCGCAGGGCGGCTCGATCTGGGGACTCGTGGCGCTGATCGGCGTCGTCCTCGGTTCCATGCTCACCGCGGCATATGGCGTGCGCTTCCTGTGGGGAGCGTTCTGGACCAAACGCGACGACCGCGGCGACCGGCGGCCCGACACCGCGTGGCCCGACCCGCCCGTCGGCTTCCTCTCCGCGCCGATCATCCTCGCCGGGGTCACCCTCGCGGCGGGCATCGGCGCCCCCGCGCTCGACATCGCCCTGCAGCCCTACGCGCTCACCGCGAACCCCGGCCTCGACCACGAGGGCGCCGCCGTCGAAGGCCCCGGTCACCTCGCGCTCTGGCACGGGTTCGAACCAGCGCTCGGGATCTCGATCCTCACGGTCCTGCTGGGCATCGGGCTGTTCCTGCTCACGCGACGCAGCGGCTGGGACCGTCGCCCGCGCCTGCTGCCCTTCACCGCCGCCGACGCCTACTACCTCGTGATGCGCGGCATCGACCGGCTGTCCGTGCTCAGCACCACCCTCACGCAGCGCGGCTCGCTGCCCGTCTACGTCGGCACGATCTTCGTGGTGTTCGTCGCGGCCGAGGTCACCGCGCTCATCGCGAGCGACATCGACCGCTACCAGCTGTCGCTCTGGCACACCCCGGCACAGCTCGCGGTCGCGCCGATCATGGCCGTCGCGGGCGTGGTGGCGGTGCGCGCCAGGAAGCGGTACACCGGCGTCGTGCTCGCCTCGGTCACGGGTCTCGGCATGGTCGTGCTCTTCGCGACCAGCGGCGCACCCGACCTCGCGCTCACGCAGATCCTCGTCGAGACGGTCACCATGGTCACGTTCGCCCTGGTGCTGCGGCGGCTCCCCGCGCGGATGGGCGAGCACAACGCCTCGGTCAGCCGCATCCCCCGGGCGCTGCTCGGCATCGGCGTCGGCCTCACCATGGCGTTCGTCGCGATCGTGGCCACCCAGTCGCGCGTCGCCGACCCGATCTCGGAGATCTTCCCGCAGATCGCCTACGAGATCGGCCACGGCAAGAACGTGGTGAACGTGGCCCTGGTCGACCTACGCGGCTGGGACACGATGGGCGAGCTGTCGGTTCTCGTGCTCGCGGCGACCGGTGTCGCCTCCCTCGTCTTCGTGACCCACCGCGCCGATCTGCTCGCCGCGACCAAGACCCTGCCGCGCTCCGTGCGCAAGGCCGCCCGCAGCCGTCCGCTCGTCGAGACCACCGACGGCGTGCGCTTCCAGACGTCCGAGAACCGCAGCGCCCCGCGCGCCTGGCTGGTCGGCGGACAGAAGATGAAGCCGGAGAACAGGTCGATCCTGCTCGAGGTCATCGTGCGCATCCTGTTCCACACCATCATCGTGGTGTCGATCTTCCTGCTGTTCGCGGGTCACAACCTGCCGGGCGGCGGCTTCGCCGGCGGACTCGTCGCGGGAATGGCGCTCGTGATGCGCTACATCGCCGGCGGCCGCTGGGAGCTCGGTGCCGCCGCACCCACCGACGCCGGACGCCTGCTCGGGGCGGGCCTCATCCTCGCGGTCGGCACGGCCGTGGTGCCGCTGTTCTTCGGGATGGCCCCGCTCACCAGCACCTTCTGGGAGTGGGAGATCCCGGGCATCGGTCACATGGAGTTCGTCACCTCGACGATCTTCGACGTGGGTGTGTACCTCGTGGTGATCGGGCTCGTGCTCGACGTGCTGCGCAGCCTCGGCGCCGAGGTGGACCGGCAGTCCGCGCTCCGCCCCGGTCAGAGCACCGCGATCGACTTCACCTCACGGACAGGGGGGAACGGCTGATGGACGTCTCCCTGGCCCTCATCGCGATCATGGCCGTGCTCTTCGCGTGCGGCGTCTACGCGATGCTCGAGCGCAGCCTGACCCGGGTGCTGATCGGCTTCCTGCTGCTCGGCAACGCCACGAACCTGCTGCTGCTGATCGTGATGGGCGTGCCGGGCAACGCCCCCTTCTTCGGCACGAACGGCGACCTCAGCGATCCGCTCCCGCAGGCGCTGACCCTCACCGCCATCGTGATCACCTTCGCGGTGTCGGCGTTCCTGCTCGCCCTCATCTACCGCTCCTGGCAGCTCGGCCAGGCCGACACGGTCGAGGACGACGAGGCCGACATCGCCCTGCGCGAGCGCACCGACGCCGACGAAGACCTCATGGACGACGAGTCGGAGACCGACGACGACGAGGCGACCACCGACTTCGTCGGCGTGCAGACCGCGCCCATCACGGTGCTGCACATGCGGGACCACCCCGACATCCACGACGACGCCCCCTACGACTCGCCGTACAGCGCGCAGCGGGAGGACGAACCCGAACCCGAGGCCGACGAGGATCCAGACCACACGACAGACGGGGAGGGCAGGTCATGACCACGCTCGTCCCGCTCCTGGTCGCCCTGCCGCTGCTGGGCGCCGCGGTCACCCTCGTGTTCGGGCGCAATGCCCGGCTCCAGGTGCTCGTCACGGTCGCCACCCTCGCGATCGTCTCGGTCATCGCCGCGGTGCTGCTGGTCGTGGTCGATGCGGGATCCCCGCTCGCGGTCTCGGTCGGCGGGTGGCCGGTGCCGTTCGGCATCGTGCTCTACGTCGACCGGCTCGCCGCGCTGCTCGTGCTCGTGTCGAGCGTCGTGCTGCTCGCGGTCCTCCTCTTCTCGATCGGTCAGGGCGTCGCAGACGGCGCGGACGAGACCCCGATCTCGATCTTCAACCCCTCCTACCTGATCCTCGCGGCCGGCATCTTCAACGCCTTCATCGCGGGCGACCTGTTCAACCTCTACGTCGGCTTCGAGATCCTGCTCGTCGCGTCGTACGTGCTGATCACGCTGGGCAGCACCGAGTCGCGCATCCGCACGGGTGCGGTGTACATCGTCGTCTCGCTCGTGTCGTCGATCCTGTTCCTCGCCTCGATCGCGATGATCTACGGCGCCCTCGGCACCGTGAACATGGCGCAGATCGCCGAGCGCATGTCGGAGCTGCCGCAGGACACGCAGCTCGTGCTGCACCTGATGCTCGTGGTCGCCTTCGGCATCAAGGCCGCCATCTTCCCCGTCTCCTTCTGGCTGCCCGACTCCTACCCGACCGCGCCGGCCCCGGTCACGGCGGTGTTCGCCGGACTGCTGACGAAGGTCGGCGTGTACGCGCTGATCCGCACCGAGACGCAGCTCTTCGCCTCCAACAGCATCGACACGCTGCTGCTCATCATCGCGCTGGCGACCATGGTCGTCGGGGTGCTGGGTGCCGTGGCGCAGGCGGAGCTGAAACGGATCCTGTCGTTCACCCTCGTGAGCCACGTGGGCTACATGATCTTCGGCCTGGCGATCGCGACGCCCGCGGCGATCGGCGCCACCGTGTACTACATCGTGCACCACATCGTGGTGCAGACCACCCTCTTCCTCGCCGTGGGACTCATCGAGCGTCGGGCGGGAAGCACCTCGATCCTGCGGGTGAAGGGGCTGCTCAAGATCGCGCCCGTGATCGCGGTGCTGTACTTCATCCCCGCGATCAACCTCGGCGGTCTGCCCCCGTTCTCCGGGTTCATCGGCAAGTTCGCGCTGTTCGAGGCCGCCGCCTCCGTGGGCACGCCCCTGATGATCGTGCTGATCTTCGGCGGCATCATCACCTCGCTGCTCACGCTGTACGCGCTCATGCGGGCGTGGAACCTGGCGTTCTGGCGCGAGGAGGAGGACTCCACCGAGACCGAGGGACGCATCTCCTACCTGACGGGCGCACCCGCGGCCGACGAGCAGCAGGAGACCAGGCGCATCCCGAAGATCATGACGGTCGCCACCGCGGGCATGGTCACGGTCACGGTGGCCCTGACGATCTTCGCCGGTCCGCTGTACGCTCTGTGCGATCGCATCGGGGCTGGCCTGCTGCAGCCGGTCAACCTCGTCCAACTGGAAGACGAGGTGGAGGGATGAGGCCGGAGACGCGGCGCCTGTGGCGCGACATCGGCATGCAGCTGCCGTTCCTCGCCTGGCTGATCGTGCTGTGGATGCTGCTGTGGGCGCAGTTCACCGTGCTCTCGTTCCTGACCGGGCTCGTGGTCGCGATCTTCGTGACGCGCGTGTTCCGGCTGCCGACGGTCGAGCTGTCCGGCCGCGTGAACCTCTGGTACGCCGCGCTGTTCATCGTGCAGTTCCTCTGGGCAGTGCTGCGCGGCGCCCTGTCGGTCACGGTGCAGGTGTTCGACTTCCGCCGGCAGCCGGGCACCGCGATCGTCGCCGTGCCGCTGCGGTACGCGGACGACCTCGTCATGACGCACGTCGCGGTGGTGTCGTCGCTGATCCCCGGTTCGCTCGTGGTGGAGGCCGACCGCGACCGGCGCATCCTGTACCTGCACGTGATCGGCGTGCGCAGCAAGGAAGACGTCGAGGAGCAGCGGCAGGGGGTGCTCGGCTGGGAGAAGCGGGTCGTGCGCGCGCTGGGCGACCCGTCGCAGTACCGCCGCCTCAAGGCCGACGAGCGCGCGGGTCGCATCGATCCGGCCAGGGTGGGGGGTGCCCGATGAACGTGCTGCTCCTGGTGATCATGGCGGTGTTCGGTGTCGCCGCGATCCTCGCCGTCATCCGCATCGTGCGCGGTCCGTCGATCCTCGATCGCGCGGTCGCCGCCGACGTGCTGCTCACCGAGGTCATGTGCGTGCTGGGCGCGGAGATGGCGATCAACGGTCACACCCGCAACATCCCGGTGCTGCTGATCATCGCCGCCGTCGGCGTGTTCGGGTCGATCGCGGTCGCCCGGTTCGTCGCGAGAAGGGACAACACGACGCCATGAACGTGTTCGGCCTGATGATCCCCGACGCCGTGATCGACGTCGCGGTGCTGGTGCTGATCCTGATCGGTGCGCTGCTGTGCCTCTCCGCCGCGGTGGGGCTGCTGCACTTCCGCGACGTGCCGACACGGTTGCACGCCGCGACCAAGCCGCAGGTGCTCGGGCTGCTGGTGATCTGCGTGGCGATCGCGCTGTCGCAGCGGTCGATCGGCGGCGTGCTGTTCGGCCTGGTGCTGGTCGCCCCGGTGGTGCTGATGCAGTTCGCCACGGCGCCCCTGTCCGCGCACATGGTCGGACGGCAGGCGTATCGCAACGGCACGATCGAGCAGCGCGGGCTCGTGGTGGACGAGCTCGCCGAGTCCAAGCAGACGCCGCCCGCCGCGGGCTGACCTCGCCCGCGCGTCAGGTGCGGTCGGCGAACGCCTCGATCAGGCGTGCGGCGGGTTCGGAGTCGCTGATGAGGGTGCCGTGCCCGTGGTCGGGGATCACGGAGAGCTCCGCGCCGGGGATGGCGTCGAGGATGACCTGACACCAGCTCATCGGGGCCAGCGGGTCGTCTTCCCCGCGCAGCACGAGCACGGGGCAGTGGATGCGGCGGAAGGCCTTCTCGGGCTGATGCACGATGGTCGCCCGCATCTTGCGGATCAGGTGCGGACCGCCGCGGAGGTACTCGCGCGCGCCGCGCCAAATGACGAGCGGCCGCTCGCCCACGAGGTCCTGCAGCAGGTAGCGCGCCTGGGCCCCGATGTTGCGCGCGGCCTTGTCGACCGTCGGTCCCGCGAGCACCACCCCGGCCACGAGCTCGGGGTGCCGGGCGGCGAGCTCGGCCGCGATCTGGCTGCCCATCGAGTGCCCGATCACCACCACGGGTTCCGCGTCGACGTGGCGCAGATACGCGGCGACCAGGTCGGCGTGGCGCTGCATGGTGAGGGTGCGCGTGGGCTCGGGCGCTTCGCCGAACCCGGGGAGGTCGAGCGCGATCACGCGTCCGTTCAGCCGCTGGGTGAGGTCGAGGTACACGCTGCGGCCCATGCCGATGCCGTGCAGCAGCAGGTAGGTGTGCGGCCCCTCGCCGAAGCTCTCCGCGATGAGGGTCGCGCCGCCGTGCTCGAACTCCAGCAGCGTCGCGGTCGTCCCCTTCGGGGCGAGATAACTGGAGGGCACCGGTCCACGCTAGCCGAGGAACCTCTGCGGGTCTCTCAGCCGGCGGGGGCCAGGATCAGGGTGTCGCGCGCGGACCGCTCGACCGCGCCCGGTGTGAACGCCCAGGGGCGCTGCACGCCCGAGGCCCAGTCCTCCGTCTGGTCGACGTAGTGCTCGTGGTAGGCGTGACCGGAGGCGCCGGTGAGGTGGATCCACGTGGAGGCGTCGAGGTCGTCGAGGTCGACCACCATCCGCATGGAGGGCACGGTCGTGGTGGCGTACGACTCGCCGATGGTCCAGCCGGTCGCGTCCACCACCGATGCGCCGCCGCCGACCGGGTAGGGTCCGCGGTTGAACAGTGCCTCGATCGGGGCGATTCCGGACGAGCCGAACGTGCCGCTGCGGAGCGTGATGGCGTGCAGGTCGCCCCAGTTCCAGCGCGTCGTGTCGGTGCCCTGCAGCGCGGCGAGCTCGTCGTACGCCTCCTCGGCCGACCGGGCCAGCATCTGGGGCATGCCGTCGACGTCGATGCGGTCGTTGCGCCACAGCGGGTCGGACGGGTCTTCGAGCAGGTCGCCGACCACGGTGAACAGCCGTCCCTGGCCGTCGGTGGGCAGGGGCACGGCGCGCTCGGCGAAGAGGTTCTGCACGAGGCGCGACCACAGCACGTTCGCGTACGCGGCGGCCGCGGAGGTCTTGTCGTTCTGCGCGTCCCACGTGCGGAGCAGCTCGACGGCCGTCCGCGGTCCGGTACCGTCGACCTCGACGTCGCCCATGGCGCTGACCAGCTGCTTGCCGATCCACATCTCGCCGTCCATCTGGATGTCGCGCAGGTCCTCCGCGGTCAGCGGCGCGGCGGCCGCGCGGCGCTCGATCAGGTGGGCGATGCGGGCAGCGCGGTACCCCTGGTCCCAGTCGCGCGACAGGAAGTACTCGTAGTCGTCGGTGACGATCGCGTTGTTCGCGGTCACGATGTAGTCGGACGCGGGGTTGTACGCCACGGGCAGCTCCTCGAACGGGATGTAGCCGGTCCAGTCGTAGCCGCTGTCCCACCCCGGCTGCGGCATCCACCCGTCGCCGGCCCCGCGGATGGGCAGCCGCCCCGGCGTCTGGTAGCCGATGTTGCCGTCGACGTCGGCGTAGATGAGGTTCTGCGCCGGAACGTCGAACAGGGCGGCGGCGGCGCGGAAGTCGTCGAAGTCCTGCGCGGTGGAGAGGGCGAAGATCGCGGTCGCGGTGGTGCCGGGGTCGAGGGCCGTCCAGCGCAGGCTCAGGGCGTATTCGGCGGCGTCGCTTCCCGGTGGAGCGGGGGCGGTGCCCTCGGCCCGGAGCGCGGGGTCCGGCGCGTCGGCGATCGCGGTGAAGTCGTCGGTGAGGCCGGAGATGATGGGGCCGTGCACGGTGGAGCGGATCGTGAGCTCGATGTCGTCGCCACCAGCGACCGCGATGGTCTCGGTGGTCTCCTCGAGCGGCACGAGCGCGCCGTCGCGCCAGTACGCGTCGCCCTCGATGCGCTCGACGTACAGGTCGGTCACGTCGGTGGTGAGGTTGGTGAAGCCCCATGCGACGCGCTGGTTGTGGCCGATCACGATGCCCGGGAGACCGGAGAACGAGAAGCCCCCCACGTCGAACGGGCAGTCGGCGTCCACCGTCGAGCACTTCAGCTGCACCTGGTACCAGACCGAGGGCAGGGAGGCGCCGAGGTGCGGGTCGTTCGCCAGCAGCGGCATGCCCGACGCGGTCAGCTCTCCCGAGACGACCCAGGAGTTGGAGCCGATGCCCTCGCCGGCGTCTCCGACCAGGACGCTCGCAGCTTCGATCACGTTCGCCGTCTCCTGCCACTCGATCGTGGTGACGGCCTGCTGCACCTCGCCGTCCTTCGGCGGCAGGGTGAACGCGGCGGCGTCTGCGGTGGTGTCGAGCGGCTCCACCGTGGAGATCTGCGGCACGATCACCGGGTTCCGGTCGAACGGGTAGGAGGGGTACAGCTTCGCGAGCAGGGCGTGCGTGTCCTCCGGGTCGCCGCCGTCGGCGAGGGCGCCCGCGAGCAGCGCGCGCTCCGTCTCGTCCTCGACGTTGGTGCGGAGGTCCCAGGCCATGGCCTTGAGCCACGCGACGGAGTCGGCCGGCTCCCACGGCTCCGGTTCGTAGTCGGGGTTCTGCAGGCCCAGCACCGCGTACTCGAGCGACAGCTCCGCTCCGGACCGGGACGACAGGTAGGCGTTCACACCGTCGGCGTACGCCTCGTAGTAGCCGCGGGTCGTGTCGTCCATCGCCTCGACCTCGGCCTCGGCGACCGTGCGCCACCCGAGCGTGCGCAGGAACGCATCGGTGCCGGCCTGGGACGCGCCGAACAGCTCGGCCACGCGGCCCGACGTCACGTGCCGGCGGAAGTCCATCTCGAAGAAGCGGTCCTGCGCGTGCACGAACCCCTGCGCGAAGAACAGGTCTTCCGAGGAGTCGGCGGTGATGGTCGGGATCCCGCTCGCGTCGCGCTGCACGGTCACCTCGGCGGCGAGGCCGTCCAGCCGCAGGGTGCCCGAGGTCTGCGGGAACGAGCGCTGGATGGTCCATGTCACGAAGAACGCCGCGGCCACCGCGATCACCACGATCGCGGCGACGACGAGGAACGCGATGCGCCCGATGCGGACACCGAGCGACGGGCGGGAGGGTGCGGGTGACACCGGCGAATCGGTCATCATCGTCGAGAACTCTTTCGGGTCGCGGTTGGGACTCAGTCCCACCGAGCCCCGGTGCGCGTTTCAGGGCCGCGCTCTCGCATCCTAGCCCGCCCGCGCTCGCCGCGGCACGTCCCGCGGCGAGCGACCGCGTCAGCCGATCAGGCTGGGCTGCAGATCGCGCAGCGTGCGGCGGTGCGTCATGCGCGTCACCCCGATCGCCGCGAACACCAGGGCGCCGACGAGCCACAGCGCGAGCACGGCCAGATCCCAGCCGGCGCGGGCGTAGTCGCCTCCGTACATCAGCTGCCGCATCGCGTCGACCACGTAGCCGAGCGGCAGCACGTGGTGCAGTGCGGCGAGCGGGGTGGGCAGCGTCTGCCAGGGGAACGTGCCGCCCGCGGTGACCAGCTGCAGCACCATGAGCACGAGGCCGAGGAACTGTCCGACCGAGCCCAGCCAGACGTTCAGCGCCAGGATGATCGCCGCGAACGTGGCAGAAGCGAACATCAACACCCCGAGCGTGCCGAGGGGGTGGTCGAACGTGAAGCCGAGCGTGAGCGCCAGGATGCCCATGAGCCCGAGCATCTGCACGGCGCCGAGCATGGCGGGTGTGAGCCAGCCGGCGAGCGTGATGCGCACGGGGGAGTGCAGGGCGGTGACGGCGCGGCGCGAGATGGGCTTCACGATGAGGAACAGCGCGTAGATGCCGATCCAGGCCGACAGTGCTGCGAAGAAGGGGGCCAGTCCGGCGCCGTAGTCCTCCGCGGACGCCACCTTGTCGCTCGACACCTTCACGGGGTCGGCGATGGTGTCGGCCTGCTGGCTGCGAAGCTCCGGGGTGGACTCCGGGATCTGCTGCACCCCGTCGGCGAGGCCGTCGCGGAGTTCGACGGTGCCGGACGAGAGCGTGGCGAGACCGTCGCGCAGCTGGGCGGCGCCGGCGTTCGCGGAGGCGGCGCCGGTCGCGACCGTCCCCGCGCCGCTCGCGAGGTCGGTGGCGCCGGAGGCGAGGGCGGCGGCGCCGGCCGCGAGCTGGTCGACCTTGCCGACCGCGGCCTGCACCTGCGCGTTGCCCTCCTCCAGGCGGGTGCCGAGCGGGTCGAGCCGCGCCAGCACCCGGTCGATCTCCTCGGGGGTGAGGCCCTGGTCGGCGAGGGCCGTGGCGATGTCGGAGCGCACCTGCGGCAGGGCGGCGGTGGCCTCCTGCACGGCGGCGCCCGCACGGTCGGCCACGTCGGCGAGCTGGCGGTTGCCCGCGCTGACCTGCTGCGCGCCGTTCGCGAGGGTCTGGGCGCCGCTCGCGAGCTGCGCCGTGCCGTCGGCGAGCTGGGCGGTGCCGTCGGCGAGGGCGGAGCTGCCCGACGCGGCGGTTCCTGCGCCGTCGGCGAGCTGGCTCGCGCCGTCGGTCGCCGACACGAGGCTGTCGCGGATGTCGCTCAGCCCGGTGAGCAGCCGTTCGGCGGCCTCGCTGCCGACCATCTCGGCGACGGAGCTGCGGATCTTCTCGACCGCCTGCGTGCCCATGGAGGAAGCGAGGTAGTTGTTGGCGTCGTTGGTCTCCAGCTCGATGCGCGCCTGGTGCGGGTCGGTGCCCGCGGCCGAGGTGAGGGCGGCGGAGAAGTCCGACGGGATGGTGACGGTGAAGTCGACCGTGCCGTGGCGCAGTGCGTCGGCGGCCTCGTCGGCGGTCATCCGCTGCCAGTCGAACGCGTTGCCGTCGAGGAGGTTCTCGGCCACCTCCTCGCCGTAGTTCACGGTCTCGCCGGTCGCGGACTCCGTGCCCGTCGTGGGGGCGGGGGCGCCCTCGTCGTCGACCACGAGGGCCACGGGCACCTCGGGGAACTTGGCGTACGGGTCCTGGTTGGCCCACAGGTACAGGCCGCCGTAGAGGATGGGCACGCAGACCAGGGCGACCAGGGCGAGGATGCCCATCCGGCTGGCGGTGAGACGCCGGAGCTCGGCGGCGATCATGGACGGGACCTTCATCGCGCGTCTCCTCTCTCTTCGGCCTCGGCCTCGGGCGCGGGCGCCGGCTCGGACGGGGGCGCGGGTGCGTGCTCGGGTGCGGGTACCGGCTCGGGTGCGGCGAGGACCAGCGGCTCGACGGGGCCGGAGGCGTTGACGGCGTCGAGCTCGTGCATGCGCTCGAGGGCCACGGCGGCCGAGCCTCCGACGATCACGAGCATCGCGTAGCCGCGGTCGGCGAACTCGCCCGCGATGCGCCACCAGCCGTCCGGGCTTCCGCCGTGGCGGTCGGGGGCGACCAGCACGATGCCCTCCACACCGCGCCGCAGGACTGCGAGCTCGCACAGCAGGCGCACGCGCGCGGCGGGGTCGATGTTCCCGATGGGGACCGACGCGAGCTCCTCGAACCCGAGTCGCGCGAGCCAGCGCCGCGCGTGCAGCGGGGTGGCACCGGCCCCGGCGAACATCAGCTCCTCGCCCACGACCCCCGCGAGCGTGATGTCGGGGTGGGGGTCGCTGACGTCGGGGGCGTCGACGAGGGCGACGCGGTGGCGCAGGTCTTTGGCGTCGCTCGCCCCGTCGATGCTCACCCGCCCGCTGTCGGGGCGCATGCGCCCGCTCGCGATGAGGCCGAGCACGGTGGGCCGTTGCTCGGTCTCGGCGAGGGCGTAGCGCACGGCCCCCGTGTGGAACTCCAGACTCGTGACCGGGAGCGCCTGGCCGTTGCGGCCCTTGCTCACCTCGTGCAGGGCGATTCTCATGCGCGGACCTCCTGCCCGGTCGCGGCGAGCTCCGGGTGGTCGGAGAGCAGCTCGTCGACCTCACGCCACGACAGCCCGGCGATGCTCAGGACCGCGCGCACGGCGAGGTCGCCCGTGGCGGGGTCGGCGGCCTCGGTGCGCGAGACGACGGTGCGGGCGATCTCTTCGATGAGCCGCGCCAGCGTCGGTCCGCTCAGGTCGGTGCGGAAGCTGCCGGCGTCCTGCCCCGACCGCACCAGGGCCGCCAGGGTGTCGCGAAGCGGGGAGAGCGCCGCGGCCGTGTGGGTGACGTGCGCCTCGTCGAGGGCGAGGGCCGCGGCGACCTGCACGTGCACGGCCTCCCGCCACAGCAGGGAGGCGAGGCGGGCGAGGGCGACGCGGGGGTCGGCGTCGTCGACCGAGGCGGCGATGGCGTTGAAGCGCTGCGCGCCGCTGGAGACGAGTTCGCGGATCAGTGCCTCGCGGTCGTCGAAGTGGCCGTAGAGCGTGCGGCGCGACAGGCCGGCGCTACGGGCGATGGCGTCGATCGAGGCGTGCGGGTCCAGGGCGAGGGCGGCGCGGGCGGCGGCGAGGATGCCGGCGCGGTTCTCCACGGCGTCGCGGCGGGGGGCACGGGTGGTCATGCATCCAGGATACTTTTCATGCACAAGGTTGTGCAAGATAGTTCTCGGATTGCTGGTCGCTACGGCCGCGCTGACATGTCGGTCCTTCCCATTTCAACTGTGTTATGTTACGCGTTGCGCTCGGGCGCGGATTCAGGGGGGCCCTGTGGATCGGAGCGAATCCGACGGCAGCGGTGTCCGAGGAGGCGGGGGGAACCGCCATGACGGAGAGGGGTGCGGTGTGCCTGGGATGGACAGTCCGCTGGAGCGGCGGACGATGAGCGACGACGTGTACGACCGATTGCGCGAAGCGATCGTGACGGGCGAGCTGCGACCGGGGGAGCGGCTGCGGGATCACGAGCTCGCCGACGCTCTCGGGACCTCGAAGACGCCCGTGCGGCATGCGCTCGACCGCCTTGCCGAGCTGGGCCTCGTGGACATGCAGCGCAATCGCTTCACCCGGGTCGCTCCGATCGACCTCGACGACGTGCGCGACGCGATCGCCCTGTTCGGCGACGTCTGGATCGGCTCGGTGCGACACGCCACCCCGCTCATGGGTGACGACGACGTGACCTATCTGTCGGAGCTGCTGGAGGACATGACATCCGCCGTGGATGCGTCCGACGTCGCCGCGTTCAGCGCCGCCCTGCGCACGATCGCGGTGGCGTACGCGCGCATCGAGGGAAACGCCACGCGCTCGAACGTGATCGAGTTCCTCGGCCCGCAGATCCGTCGCTTCAGCGCGCAGGCGAGAGGCGACTTCGACTTCGCGGCACTCCGCTCGGCCACCGCCGGGATCGGTCTCGCCATGACGCAGCGCGACGCGGTCGGCACGCGCGCCGCTCTCATCACCCTGTTCGACACCGTGCTCCCTGCGGTCATCGACCGCGCCGAGGAGCGCAGCCGCCACGTGGACGTGCCGCCGGCCGACGCCTGACACGACGAAGGGGCGCTCCACGTGGAGCGCCCCTTCGTCGTGACCGTGCTCAGTCGGTGCCGGAGTCGAAGGCCGCGCGCTCCGATACCGTGTCCACCGCGTCGGCCAGCGTCTCGTCGGCCTCGGAGACCGAACCCTCGACGGCGCCCGTGATCTCGGCGGACTCGCCCGCGGTCACGCGACCGACGAGCTCGCCCGTGGCGCCGCCGACGAGGCCGAGTCCCGCGTACTGCTCGAGGCGTGCGCGCGAGTCGGCGATGTCGAGGTTGCGCATCGTGAGCTGACCGATGCGGTCGACCGGACCGAACGCGGCGTCGCCGACGCGCTCCATCGACAGCTTCTCCGGGCCGTACGACAGGTTCGGCGACACCGTGTCGAGGATCGTCCAGTCGTCGCCGCGGCGCAGGCGGATCGTGACCGTGCCGGAGATCGTCGAGCCGACCCAGCGCTGGATGGACTCGCGCAGCATGAGCGACTGCGGCTCGAGCCAGCGGCCCTCGTACATGAGGCGGCCGAGGCGGCGGCCCTGCTCGTGGTAGGTCGCGAGCGTGTCCTCGTTGAGGATGCCGTTGACCAGGCGCTCGTACGCGATGAAGAGCAGCGCCATGGCCGGGGCCTCGTAGATGCCGCGCGACTTCGCCTCGATGATGCGGTTCTCGATCTGGTCGCTCATGCCCAGGCCGTGACGTCCGCCGATCGCGTTCGCCTCCATCACGAGCGCCACCGGGTCGGCGAACTCGACGCCGTTGATCGCGACGGGACGGCCGCCCTCGAACGTGACCGACACGTCCTCGGACTCGATCGCGACGGACGGGTCCCAGAACTTCACGCCCATGATCGGGTCGACGGTCTCCAGCGACACGTCCAGGTGCTCCAGCGTCTTCGCCTCGTGCGTCGCGCCCCAGATGTTCGCGTCGGTCGAGTACGCCTTCTCGGCGGAGTCGCGGTACGGGAAGTCGTGGGCGACGAGCCAGTCGCTCATCTCCTTGCGTCCGCCGAGCTCGGTCACGAAGTCGGCGTCGAGCCACGGCTTGTAGATGCGCAGACGCGGGTTGGCCAGCAGGCCGTAGCGGTAGAACCGCTCGATGTCGTTGCCCTTGTAGGTGGAGCCGTCGCCCCAGATGTCGACGCCGTCCTCGCGCATCGCGCGCACCAGGAGCGTGCCCGTCACGGCGCGGCCCAGGGGCGTGGTGTTGAAGTAGGTCTTGCCGCCGGAGCGGATGTGGAACGCGCCGCACGACAGCGCGACGAAGCCCTCCTCGACCAGCGCGGTCTTGCAGTCGATCAGCCGGGAGGCCTCGGCGCCGTACTCCAGCGCGCGGCCGGGGATCGATGCGATGTCGTCTTCGTCGTACTGCCCCAGGTCGCCCGTGTAGGTGAACGGCACCGCACCCTTGTCGCGCATCCAGGCGACGGCGACGGAGGTGTCGAGTCCTCCGGAGAAGGCGATGCCGACGCGCTCGCCGACGGGCAGGGACTGGAGGACCTTGGACATGCCTTCCAGTCTATCGGCGGGCGGCGTGTCGCCTTTCCGTGCGTCAGATCAGGCGTACCTGCACGCCGAGTGCCGCGTAGGTGCCCAGCACCCGCCCGCGGGTGACGTCGAGCGCATCGCCGTGCGCCGCGCTCTGGCAGTGGCACGGCCACGCCGGGGCTTGGCGTCCGAAGTCCTCTTCCCGTGCCAGAGTGGGGCCGGAGGTGCGTATGGGTGGAGCGATCCTGTGGGGAGCCGTCGCCGCGGCGCCGCTGTTCGTCGGTGCGGTCCTGGCCCTGCTGCGCACCTGGCCGCCGCGCTGGCTCGGCATCGTGCTCGGCTTCGGCGCGGGCGCCCTCATGGCCTCCATCGCGTTCGAGCTGTGGGAGGAGGGGCTGGACCGCGGCGGACCGCTCCCCCTCGTGGCCGGTGTCGCGCTCGGCGCGCTCAGCTACTACGTCGCCGCCCGCATCCTCGACGCCCGCGCCGCCCGCACGAAGGGGCAGGCCGGGGGCGGGCAGCTCGCCGTCGGCGCTCTGCTGGACGGCATTCCCGAGCAGCTCGTGCTCGGCATCGGTCTGGCCTCGGGGGAGCCGGTGAGCATCGCGCTCGTGGTCGCCATCCTGGTGTCGAACCTGCCGGAGTCGATCGGGTCCGCCGCCGACCTGCTCGACGGCGGGATGGCGAAGTCGCGCGTGCTGCTGCTGTGGCTGGGGGTCGCGGTGGCGTGCGCCGCCGCCACGGTCGCCGGGTTCGCCCTCGCCAGTGTGACCGGCGACGTGTTCCGCTCCGGGGCGAGCGGCTTCGCGGCCGGCGCGCTGCTGGTCATGCTCGTCGACTCGATGGTGCCCGAGGCGCAGTCCAAGGCCAAGGAGTCGACGGGGCTCGCGACCGTGCTCGGCTTCGCGCTCGCCGCGGGGCTCGCCTTCGCGTCCTGACGCGGGGTCAGACCTTCGGGGTGCGGCTGTCGCGCTGCACGCTGCGGCCCGACATCGTCTCGATGTGCAGCAGCAGGGCCAGGTCGCGGTCCTCTCCGGCCCACGGGTGCACGCGGGCCGAGATGCCGGCCGCATCCTCCTCGGGCGCGCGCGACAGGGTGCCGTGCATCAGCACGCTCCACGCCGTGGCGCCCAGCGGGTCGTGATAGTCGACCTCGAACGCGACCGCCGCCGGCACCGTCGTCACGGCGGCCAGCAGCCCCTCCGCCGAGGTGCGCAACAGGATGTCGCGGCCGGACAGGGCGTAGTTGACCGGGTGGATGTGCACGCGGCCGTCGTGCAGGAAGCCGATGCGGCCGACCGTGGTGGTGGTCAGCAGTTCGTAGGACTGATCGGGCTCGAGCTCTCGGATCATGCGGATGCTCCCTCCGTCTGGCGCCAGTGTAGCCAGCGGCCGGTGGATGTTCGAGGGCCCATCGCCCGGACCGGACGAGGCTCCTTCGTTCGGCCCGGCTTCGTTCAGCCCGGCCAGGCGCGCAACTCGGCCGTGAGCTGCGCGAAGTACTCGGGTGGACCGGCCTCGGCGAACCACAGCCAGAGCTCCGCGGCGTGGATCGGGAACCACGCCCGCACCGCCGCGGGGTCGGCACCGTAGCCTCGATCAGCGCATCGGCCGAGCGGGGATCCTTGCGCGCGGCGCCCCATGCCGCGCGGGACAGCTCGCGCACCGGATCGCCCGCGTGCGCGGCCTCCCAGTCCACGACACCGGTGATGCGGCCGTCCGCCGCGAGCACGTTGCCGTCGGTCCAGTCCCCGTGGCAGAAGACGACGCCGGCCGAGGGCGGGATCGCCAGGGGAAGGGCAGGACCGTCGGCGGCGCGGTACCGGGCGATGATCGCGGCGTCGTCGGGCGCGGGCGGCAGGTCCTCCGGGGCGACGAGGTCGTGCAGCCGCCGGAGGATGACGGCCGACGCCCGCAGTGCGGCGAGCCGCGTGTCCGCATCACCCTCGTCCAGCCGGGCGCCGGGCAGCTCGGTCATCAGGATCACTCCGGCGCGCTCCTCCACGACCTGTGGCACCGGCAGCCCCGAATCCGCGAGGGCACGCAGCGCGCGCACCTCGGTGTCGTGACGCGCCGGGTCGGACAACCGCTTCTCGACCAGCCGGCGCCCGTCGCGCTCGACCAGTCGCACCGTCCCGACCGCACCCTGCCGCATCCCGCCATCCTCGCAGCACCCCGACGGACGGCGGAGTGATCGGCCCGTATCCGCCGCAGGTGGCGGGTTACCCTCGGGTGCGGCCCGCACGATCCTGGGGGCATGCCACCGCGTCGGTGGCGAGGACAAAGGAGTTCTGATGACCGACACGCTCGCCCGTCCCCCGTTCGACCCCGAGCTGGAGGCGGCCCTCGCCCTGGTCGCCGACCAACTGCCCCCCACGCTCACCGCCGACATGATCCCGCTCCTGCGCGAGAGCCCCGTCAGCGGCGAGGACGAGATCTTCTCGGTGCTCTCGGAGCGCGGCTTCACCTGGCGCGACGTGTCGATCACCGGCCACGACGACGGAGAGATCGTGGTGTCGGTGATCGAGAAGCAGGGCCGCACCGGCACCGGGCCCGGCTTCTTCCACACCCACGGCGGCGGCATGATCATCGGGAACCGCTGGCTCGGCGTGGTCGGCTTCCTGGACTGGGCCGAGCGTTACAACGGCGTCATCGTGACCGTCGAGTACCGGCTGGCTCCCGAGTTCCCGGATCCCTACCCGGTGGAGGACTGCTACGCGGGGCTGCGCTGGGCGGCCCACCACGCGGACGAGCTCGGCATCGACCCGACCCGCCTGCTGATCGGCGGAGGCAGCGCCGGCGGAGGCCTGGCGGCCGGCACGGCGCTCCTCGCCCGAGACCGGCGCGGCCCCGAGCTGATCGGGCAGCTGCTGATCTACCCGATGCTCGACGACCGCGACGCCACCGTCTCGACGCGGCAGATCGACGGCATCGGGGTGTGGGACCGCGGCTCCAACCTCACCGGATGGACGGCGCTCCTGGGTGACCGCCGGGGCGACGACGACGTCTCGATCTACGCGGCACCGGCCAGGGCCACCGACCTCAGCGGTCTCCCGCCCGCGTTCATCGACTGCGGCAGCGCGGAGGTCTTCCGCGACGAGGACGTCGCCTACGCCACGAAGCTCTGGGAAGCGGGCGTGCACGCCGAGCTGCACGTCTGGGCCGGGGGCTTCCACGGCTTCGACATGTTCGCCCCGCACGCCGCCGTCGCGCAGGCCATGCTGGCCGCCCGCGACAACTGGGTGAATCGCCTGCTCGCCTGAGCCCCTGCTCGACCCGCTCCCGTCGCCCGTTCCGTCGCCCGCCAGCGCCGGGAGCGAGGAGACGGCGACGGGAACGGCCGCAGTAGGGTGGAACCCCCGCGCGATGGAGCCCGACATGCAAGATCTGCTGGGGCGGATCACCGCCCTCGATCCCGATGCCAGCGAGACTCTGAAGGTCGTGACGTACTTCGACGCGCTGGTCTCCCGCTCCGTCGGCGTGGAGAGCATGCTCAGGGGTGCGGCCGTGCTCAGCGGCGCGACGGTCGGCCAGAGGGATGGTGCGCAGGTCGTGCGCGTCCGCGCCGACGGCGTCCGCATCGATCCTGTCGTGCTGTCCTCGACCTGGCCGACGCGCGAGAGCGGCCCGGACGCGGTGGTCTGGATCGAGCGGGAGGGTGAGCTGCACACGAACGACGCGATGATCCTGGAACGCCTCGCTCTCGCGCTCGGCATCATCCGCGCTCGGCGACGGGTCGGCGAGGACGGCGCCGTCGAGCTCGCCATCAGCTCCTACGCGGCCGTCGACGAGCGGGCGGCGGTGCTGCCCCGACTGCGTCTCGCCCCGGGAGCACTGCGGGTGGTGGCGTCGCCGCCCGATCCGTCGCCGTCGCCCGCGCACCCGTCGGCGATCGTCGCCACTCGCCACGGCCTCACGCGCGCGACGATTCTCCCCGCCGACGTCGAGCCGGCGTCCGCATGGGAGGCCTCCGGCGCGGTGCGGCTCGGTGCGGGCACGGTCGCGCGTGCAGAGAACCTGCCTTCGTCCTGGTCGGCGGCGCTCGTGGCCGTCCGGCTGACCAGCGATGAGCGACCATTCGTCGACGCGACCGACCTGGGCGTCCTGCTCCTGGTCGCGCAGACCGCGGACGGCGATTCCCGGCATCCCGACGTGGTGGCCCTCAGCCGCATCGACGCCCGCAATCGCGAACTGCTCGATGCGGTCGTGGACGAGCACAGCGTGCGCGCCGCTGCCGTGCGTCTGGGACGGCATCACTCGAGCGTGCAGGAGCGGCTCACGGCACTGATCGAGACCCTGGGCTACGATCCCCGTACTCCGCTCGGGCAGGCTCGATACGTGGCGGCGCGAATGCTGCTCGCCCTCGGGGACTGAGGTCACTCGAAATATTCGTGTTCGGCAATAAAGATCAATAAAGATGTAGATTGCCCAGGTGGAGCCGGAGTGCGTCCTCCCGAGCTCGTCGGCCGCCAATCCGAGGTCGACTTCGTCAACCTGATGATCGCCAAGAGCACGCAGCGACGCAACGACGGCGGTCTCATCATGTACGGCCTCCGCGGAGTGGGAAAAACCGTCCTCCTCAATGAGTTACAGCAGCTGGTCGGCCGCGCCGGATGGGTGACGGTCCAGCTCGAAGCCAGGCCGGGTCAGTCCGGGCGGCTGGCCGTTCGTCAATCGCTCGGACGAGGCATCGCCATGGCAGGACGGCAGATGGCTCGATTCCGTTCCGCCGTCGAGGAGGTCAAGACGGCGATCTCGACGATCTCGGCGTTCTCGTTCACCGTCGCGGGCGTGTCGATGAACCTCGGCGTGGACCGCTCCGACCATCGTGCGAACTCCGGGCTCCTCGAAGTCGATCTCGAAGAACTCGTGGCCGACCTGGCTGAGCCGCTGAGGAAGAACAACAGTGCGTTGGCGATCTTCGTCGACGAGATGCAGGACCTGGATGTCGATCTGCTGACGGCGCTCCTCGCCGTTCAGCATCGCGCAGTGCAGTCGGATTGGCCTTTCTTCATCATCGGAGCGGGACTGTCGACGCTTCGCCGCACGCTCGCGGAGGCCCGCTCCTACGTGGAGCGGTTCACGATCCGCGAGGTCGGGGCGCTGCCGGACGAAGAAGCGAGAGCCGCGGTCAGAAACCCAGCGACGGCGCTGGGAGCGAAGATCTCCGATGATGCGTTGGAGGCGATCCTCGGCGAGGCGCAGGGGTACCCGTTCTTCCTTCAGACGTTCGGGAAAGCCGTCTGGGACATCGCCCCCGATCGGAACATCGATCGTGAGATCGCCGTCGCGGGAATCGCCGAAGGCAACGCCGATCTCGATCAGAACTTCTTCCCGGCTCGGTGGGATCGCACGACTCCCGGTGAGCGGCAGTACTTGCGCGCGATGGTGGACGTGGGAGGGGGAGACATGGCGAGCACGTCGGCGATCGCGGAGCAGCTCGGAACCGCGGCGACGTCCTTGAGTCCCGTTCGGCAGTCTCTCATCGAGAAGGGGATCATCTATGCCGAACGTCGGGGGTACGTCAGCTTCACGGTGCCCAACATGGACAGGTTCATCCGGCGCCAGGCGGACACCGACGAGTAGGCAGCGCGACTGACTGAGGTCACTCGAAGCCGGGGTAGTCCTGCAGCTTCTCCTGGAACTCGGCACGGTCGGCCTCGCTCAGCACGGCGCTCGCGATCACCACGAGCTGCAGACCCTCCAGTGGCTCGCCGGTGCGGGCGCTCTGCGCCTCCCGCGAGGTGCGGAAACCGCCGTCGACGTCGTTCGACAGGTCGTAGATGTTGGCGTAGAACCGCAGCGGATCCGGGTAGTTCTCGGTGTAGTACTCCCAGGTGGTCTGCGTGCGCGGGTCGTCGCTGCCGTAGAGCTTCGCGATCATCGACGGGTCGATGCCCGAGTTCGCCGGGTCGTTGAACGCGTACAGATCCCACAGCCCGTGGTCGAGCACGACCTCGTTCACCACCCGCATGACCTCGAGCTTGCGGTCGTAGTCCTGCACCGGCTCGTTCGTCGCCCACGCGGCCGTCGTGAACTCGTACAGCATCGACTCGCCGCCGTAGCCGTTGCGCTCCGGCCGCAGGTCTTCCGCGCCCACCTGCGTCCACGTGTAGCCGAACTCGTCCGTGAGCCGGGCGCGCACATCCGCGAACAGCTCGTCGGCCGTGGCCCGCACCTCCTCCAGCGACTGCTGCGACAGCGCCTGCTGGGGGTCGGTGCCCTTGATGCCCGGATACCCCTCCGCGTGCCGCTGCTCCGCGGTCTTCACGCCCTCGTAGTCGCCCGAGGCGGAAGTGCGCAGGGCGCTCAGCGCGCCGACGGTCGCCACGTTCAGCAGCACCGTCACCACCAGGGCGATCGCGCCGAGCCGTCGTGCACCCGGGGAGAACAGCGCCGCGACCACGACGCCGAGCACCACCAGCTGCAGGGCGAGGAACGTGACCCCGTACAGCAGGTCGGTGCCGCCGGCGGCCAGCACCCCGAGCAGGGTCAGGGAGAACAGGATCGCCGCGACGAGGGCGATCCAGCCGAACGCGGAGCCCGGGGTGCGCTTCTCGTCGACCGGTGCCGCGGGCAGCGGCGGAGGTGTGAGGTCGGGCTGTCGCCGCTTGGCCCCCGCATACCCGCCGGGGGGAGGGACGGGCGGCGCACCCTCGGCCCCGCCCACATAGCGGGCGCGCTGACGCTCGTTGTCGCTCACCATGGCTTGTCCGTTCCCGAGCCGCCCGGATCGTCGCCCTGCTGCTGGTCGCGCTCCTGCGTGCCCTGGTTGAGCTTGTCCTGGAGGTCCTGCAGCTTGTCGTCGGACGGCTGCGGCTGCTCCTCCTGCTCCTGCTCCTCGGGCTCCTGCGGCTGCTGCTCCTGTTCCTGCTCCTGCTGCTTCTGCTTGAGCCGGTCCTCCGCGCCGTCGAGGGTGTCGGACATGTCGCGCTGCGGGTCGGGCGACTGCTGCTGCGCCTCCTCGCTGCGGCACTCCTCCGGCGTCTCCACCGTGAGGGTGAGGGCCTCGCCGTAGAGCTCCGCGGCCGCCGCACCGTCGCCGTCCGCCCTGGCCGCATCGCCCATCCGCTCCACGACCAGCGCGAGGTTGATGCGCACCGCGCACACCTCCAGTCCGGTGGCGAGGTCGAGCGCCCGCTCCAGCTCCGCTCTGGCCGCCGGCAGGTCCTCCGCACCGGCGAGGGCGGTGCCGATGTTGTACGGCGCCTTGTACGGCTCGAACCAGTTCAGGAACTCCTGGCCGCGGGCGGCGGACTCTGACCCGGCGAAGTCGTCGACCACGTACGACGTGATCGACTGGTGCGCGAACGCGTACATGCTCAGGATCTTGCCCACCACGAGCAGTGCGGCGAGAGTGAGCGGCAGCGTGCCGATGGCCACCCAGCGGCGGATGCGGCGGCGGCGTCGGTGGGACCGCAGCAGCGCGGCGGCCGTGTCGTCGTGCGCGGTCATGCGCCGCCTCCGTCTCTCGCGGGTGCGGGGTCGACGGAGTCGCGGCGGCGGGCGGGTGCGAGTCCCCGGAGCCGCGCGATGAGCGTGGTCGCCCGCAGCAGCTCGACCCCGAGGAGCGCGAGCAGCACGAGCGCCGCGATCCAGTACAGCTCTGTGACGTTGCCGACCTCGCCCGATTCGGCGTAGCTGGTCGTGGTCGACGGCGCCTCCGGCAGCACGGGCTCGGTGTCGGCGGTGCGGTGCTGGTACTCCACGCCCAGTTGCTCGGCGACGGTCTGCAGGTTCTGCTCGTCGATCACCGACAGCGCGTCCGAGCCCTCGTACTGGATGTACTCGCCCTCGCCGCCGCTCACGCCACCGCTCGTCACCCGCATCGGACCGCCCTCCGCGGTGCCGTAGCCGAACACCGCCCCCGCATCCGTGTACTTCGCGCTCTTGTCGAACGACTCGGGCGTGGTGCCCGTGGTCTGCTCGCCGTCGCCGAGGTAGAACACCATGCGCGACCGGTCCGGCGAGGCCTCGGCGGCGGAGCGCAGCGTGTCCTCCAGCAGCCCGGCGGCGACCCCGATCGAACTGCCGCGCGACTGGCTGGTGACCTCGGGGCGCAGCACGTCGAGCGAACCGATCAGCGCGGTGGTGTCGGTGGTCAGCGGCATCCGCAGCTGGGCGGACGCGTCGGAGGTGATCATCGCGAACCGTGCGCCCGGGTACTGCGCGACCAGCTCGCGCACGTCGGCGCGCACCCCGTCGAGCCGCGGAGAGCCCTCGTCCCAGTCCTCCGCGACGATGCTGGCGGTGGTGTCGACCACCAGCACGACGTCGGTGTCGGTCGCGAGGGTCTGGGTCGCGCCGCCGGGGATGCCCGGGCGCAGCAGCATCGCGAAGCACGCGAGCACCATCAGCAGTCGCAGGGCCCATAGCGAGCGGTGCGCGGCGATCGCACGGCGGTCGGTCACGCGCTCGCCGCCGGCCCGGGGTGCGCGCACCAGCATCCACACCGCGGCGGCGGCCACGGCACCGCACAGCAGCACCACGAGGATCAGGGGGAGGACGGGCTGGAAGATCACAGTCGCACCCTCCACGCCAGCAGCACGAAGCCGAGCGCCACGACCGACAGCACCGCGATCCACAGGTTCGGGGCGTCGGTCCACACCACCTGCGCCTCACCGCGCAACGCCGTCGCGTCCTGCTCCTGCACCTGGTCGACGATGTCCGACACGGTCGTGGTGTCGCGCAGACCGAAGGCCGCGCCGCCGGTGGCCTCGGCGGCGGCGGTCAGCTCGGCGCTCACCGCGGCGTCCTTGCCCTCGACCGGGTTGATCGCGAAAACCCGCACGCCGTTCGACGCGGCGTACGCCGCCGCCTCCTGCAGCGTCACGATCGAGGCGCCGTTCACCTCGTTGTCCGTCGCGAAGATCACCGACCGCGACCGGTCGTCGTCGGGATGGTCGAAGCCCATCGCGCACGCGGCCAGGCCGTCGCCGATCAGCGAGGCGCCGTCGCCGTTGAGGGTCCCGACCCAGTGCTCGGGGATGCGGTCGACGTAGTCGAAGCTCGACACCATGCTCGTCAGGTGCTCGCGGATGAAGTCGTAGTCGTCGGTCAGGGGGAAGATCTGCACGGGAGAGCTGTTGAAGATCGTCAGCCCGATGCGCTCGCCCTCGAAGCCGTCCAGCAACTCCTCGAACACCGACAGCACCTCGACGTCGACCTCGCTCATCGACCCCGACACGTCGAGGCACAGCATGATGTCGCGGCTGCTGTTGACCGGCTGGATGGTCTGCGCGGCCATGGGTCGCGCGGCCACCACGCCGGCCACGAGCGCCGCGACCGCGCCGAGCGCCAGGATCCCCGACAGTGCGAGCACGCGCCGTGACAGCGCCTGGCGGAACGACGGCAGCGTGCGCAGCCGTTCGGCTCGCGCGACCCGCGCGGTGTCACCGGCCGCACGACCGCCCCGCCGCCGCAACCCCAGCACGAGCCCGACCGCGACCGCCACGACCACGACGGCCGCGGCGAGGATCAGCATCCACACGTTCGCTAGTGCCATGCGCGCACCACCGTCCTGGCGGCCGCGGCCCCCGCCACGGGGTCGATCGCCGGACCCTGCCGGAAGATGCTCGGGTAGTAGTGCCGGCCCATCGCGTCGATCAGGGCCGGGTTCACGCCACGGGCGACCAGGTCGTCGAGCGCGAGCACGGGCGCCTCCAGGCCGCTGTACTCGTTCACGAACGCGCGCACCACGCGGCTGAGCTCGAGGTTCGCCTGCCGCGCCGACAGCCGGCGCCCGAGGTAGTCGTTCTCCACGGCCTGGATGCGGTCGAGGTACTCCGTGCGCAGCACCGACAGCACGTCGAGCGTCGAGGGCGTCGCGCCCGTGGCGGCCGGGGCCGCGGTGCGCGGGGGTCGCGTGAGCACGATCAGCAGCCACGCGCCGAGCACCAGCAGCGCCAGGATGCCGAGCGCGAGCAGCATCCAGCCCCAGCCGTACTGCGCCGGCGGGTAGAGCTCGTCAGAGCCGGGCATTCGACCTCCGGTTCAGCAGCCGCAGCAGCTGCGACACGGCGTCGTCCTGTCCGTCGAGCGCGGCGTGGCTGATCTCCATGCGGGTGAGGAGGTCGGCGAGGCGGGCGGCGTCGGCATCGCGCTGCGCCGTGAGCTCCTGCACGATGCCGCGGTCGCCCTGCACGAAGTCGGGCACCTGCCACCGGCTGTCCACGTCGACGCGCAGCCGCCCGGTGCGGTGGTCGAGCACGGGGTCGGCGTCGCGCAGCGTGAGCCACAGCACGTCGTGCTGCACGCGCAGCCTCCGCAGCAGTCGCTCGGTCTCGGAGGTGACCGGGGCCTCGTCGGTGAGCACGACCACGATCATGCGGCGGGCGACGGTGCGGGTGACGAACGACAGCAGCGCGTCGCGGTCGCTCGGGGCCGCCGCGTCGTCCACCGCGCGATCGAGTGTGCGCAGGGCGTGCTCGAGGGCGCCCTCGCTGCGACCGGGAGCCAGGCGGCGCACCCTGGACGCATCGCCGTAGACCACGGTGAAGTCGTCGCCGTGGCGCAGCGTGAGCACGCCGAGGGCCCCGGTGGCCAGGATCGCGAGCTCCTTCTTCGAGCGCTCGTCGGCGGCCAGGGCGGCCATCGAGCGACCGGTGTCCACCACGAACATCACGGTGTGCATGCGCGTGGCCCGCGACCGCTTCACCAGCGGCGTGCCCAGCCGGGCGGTCGCGCGCCAGTCGATGTCGCGCACCTGATCGCCGTACTCGTACTTGCGCAGGTCCTCGAAGTCGAGGCTCCGTCCGTGCAGCAGCGACGCGTAGGCGCCGTCGAGCGCGTGCAGGGATTTGCGCGACGAGTGGATGAAGAGCTTGCTCTTCACCTGGGTGATCAGGCTGGCCATGGCGGTGCGTCAGGGCGTGGGGACCGAGGCGAAGATCTGGTCGATGATCTCCTCGCTGCGGATGCCCTCGGCGTCGGCCTCGAACGTCAGCAGCACGCGGTGGCGCAGCACGAGGTGCCGGAGGGCGCGGATGTCCTCCGGCAGCACGTGCGCGCGTCCGTTCAGGAGGGCGAGGGCTCGCGACGCCTGCAGGAACGCGATGCTCGCGCGGGGGCTGGCGCCGTACTTGATGTAGCGGGCGCGCTCCTCGCCGATGTACGGCGCCGGATTCCGGGTGACGTAGGCGAGCGACACGATGTAGTTGCGGATCGCGGGGTCGACGTAGATGCGGCTCGCGACGTCTTGCAGCAGGTGCACGTCGTCGAGCGTGACGGCGCTGGACACGTGCCGGTCGGGGTCGAGCACGCCGGAGTCGATGCGGCTGAGGATCTCGAACTCGTCGGCGGGGCTCGGGTACTCGACGATCTCCTTCAGCAGGAACCGGTCCATCTGCGCCTCGGGCAGCTCGTAGGTGCCCTCCTGCTCGATGGGGTTCTGCGTCGCGATCACCAGGAACGGCTTCGGCAGCGGGTGGATCTCGCCGCCGATCGTGGTCTGGTGCTCCTGCATCGCCTCGAGCATCGCGCTCTGGGTCTTGGCGCTGGAGCGGTTGATCTCGTCGAGCAGCACGAAGTTGGCGTGCACGGGGCCGAGCACGGTGCGGAACGTGCCGGTCGCGGCGTCGTAGATCTGGTTGCCCGTGATGTCGCTGGGCAGCAGGTCGGGCGTGCACTGGATGCGCTTGAACTGCGCCTTCACGGTGTCGGCCAGGGTGCTCGCGGCGGTGGTCTTCGCGAGACCCGGCACGCTCTCCAGCAGGATGTGGCCGCCCGCGATGAGCGAGACGAGCAGGCTGGTGCGCAGGCGCTCCTGGCCGACCATCTTCGCCGAGTACGCGTCGGAGATGGTCTTCAGCACGCCGGTGGCGCGGGCCATCTCGGCCTCGGTGGGTGCGGGCTTCTCGCCGGGCGCGGGCGTCGGAGCCGGGGTGGCGGCGGGCGAGGTCGCGGCGGAGGGAGCGGGCGGGGGCGGCGGTGCGGAGATCGTCGGCGGAGTCTGCGCGTCGGGCTCGGTCATCGGTCGGTTCGTCTCCCTCGTTCACACGCGGGACCACGTCGTGCCCCTCCGCCGACCAGCGTAATCGCAACGACGGGACGCGCGCCCGCCGAACAGGGCGGCGTCGGCCTCGGGGAACCCGCGGATCAGCGGGCGCGGCGCCAGCGCAGGCGCGTGATGAGCACCCCGAGCAGGCACAGGGCGCCACCGACGAACATGAGCGGCGTCGGCACCTCGCCCAGGATCATCCACGACATCAGGATCGCGAGCGCCGGGACGACGTAGGTCGTGGCGGAGGTCTTGCCCGCGGTACTGCGCTGCAGCACGTACGCCCAGGTGGTGAACGCGATCGCCGTGGGGAACACGCCCAGGTACACCACCCACAGGGTCGCGTCGAGGGGCGCGGACTGCACGTCGGCCACGAGCGGACCGATCCACGGCAGCAGGGCGATCGTGCCCGCGGCCGCGCCGAGCCACGTGAGCGTGGTCGCGTCGGCACCCCCGCTCAGCAGGTGCTTCTGCAGCAGCGTGCATCCGGCGTACATGACCGCGGCCAGCAGAGCGAGCAGGAGCCCGGTGATGTCCGGACCGGTGCTGCTCGTGGAGTTCATGCCGATCAGCACCACGCCGAGGAACGCGATGGGTGCGCCGATGATCAGCGGGCGAGGGAAGCCCTCCCGCAGGAACAGTCCGCTGAACACCACCACCATGAGCGGAGCCAGATTGACCACCATCGCCGCCGTCCCCGCGTCGAGCGTGCGCTCCGCGCTGTTCAGGGCCAGGTTGTACACGCAGAACCATCCGACGCCCCACAGCACGATGAGCAGCCACTGCCGCCGGTCGGGGAGGCGGATGCCGTGGCGGAGCGCGATCACCGTCAGCGCGAGCGTGCCGACGGCCATGCGCAGCAGCGCGAGCGCACCGGGGTCGTAGTGCGGGCCCGCTCCGCGGATGCCGATGAACGCCGAGGCCCAGAGCACCACCGTGACCACGGCGGCGAGGAGGACGAGCACGCCCTGACGGCGGCCGGGCGCGCGCTGCTCGACCGTGGGCTCTGGCGTGGGGGTGTGCGGCACCGTCCGATCCTCCCACCGGCCTCCGACAGCGGGCGATCCTCGGGAGCGACAGCCGTCGTCGCTTTCCCGCCAGGCCGCCGGTGGGGCACTGCTAACGTCGAAGAGCAGCCACTGTCCGGGCAGGTCGAGCGTTCCGCTCCCCCCGGAGAAGGACTGTCCTCCTCACCCGGATACGGCTGCGCCCGATACATGACGACGAGTGTGAGGACCATACGTGACGAACAGTGAACGAGTAGCGATCATCGGTGCCGGCCCCTCGGGGATGGCACAGCTGCGGGCCTTCGAGTCCGCGGCCCGTGCGGGGGCGGACATCCCCGACCTGGTCTGCTTCGAGAAGCAGGCCGACTGGGGCGGCCAGTGGAACTACACCTGGCGCACCGGACTGGACGAGTTCGGCGAGCCCGTGCACTCCAGCATGTACCGCAACCTGTGGTCGAACGGCCCGAAGGAGGCGCTGGAGTTCGCCGACTACACCTTCGACGAGCACTTCGGCCGTCCGATCTCGTCGTATCCGCCGCGCCCCGTGCTGTGGGACTACATCGCCGGACGCCTCGCGAAGACGCGGGTGCGCGACCTGATCCGCTTCCAGACCGCCGTGCGCTGGGTGGAGTTCGACGAGGAGCGCGAGGTGTTCACGCTCACCAGCGAGCACCTGCCCACCGGAGCGACGACCACGGAGGAGTTCGACCGCGTGGTGGTGGCCAGCGGGCACTTCTCCTTCCCGAACGTGCCGCACGTCGACGGCATCGAGACCTTCCCCGGATCGATCTCGCACGCGCACGACTTCCGCGGTGCCGAAGCGCTGGCCGGCCGCGACGTGCTCGTGATCGGGTCGAGCTACTCCGCGGAGGACATCGGCAGCCAGGCGTTCAAGATGGGCGCCCGCTCCGTCACCGCCAGCTACCGCTCCGCGCCCATGGGGTACGACTGGCCGGAGGGCTTCGAGGAGCGTCCGGTCGTGCAACGGTTCGACGGCAGCGTGGCGCACTTCGCCGACGGCACCTCCATGCGCGTGGATGCGGTGATCCTCTGCACCGGCTACCTGCACCGGTACCCCTTCCTCCCGGGCGACCTCGCACTGTCGTCGCCCAACAACGTCTACCCGGACGGGCTCTACCGCGGTGTGCTGTGGCAGCAGAACCCGCGGCTGGCGTACCTGGGCGCGCAGGACCAGTGGTTCACGTTCAACATGTTCGACGCGCAGGCGTGGTTCGTGCGCGACGTGATCCTCGGTCGCATCGAGCTCCCCGACGAGGCGGAGCGGGCGGCCTCGATCGCGCAGTGGCGGGAGCGCTTCGACCGGATCGACTCGGCGGCGACCGAGATCCGCTTCCAGGCGGACTACATCCGTGACCTCCTGGAGTGCACCGACTATCCGGCGTTCGACCTCGACCGCGTCGTCGAGATCTTCCTGGCGTGGAAGCGCGACAAGAAGGCGGACATCATGGGGTACCGCGACCGCGTGTACGCCTCGGTCATGACGGGCACCCTCGCCGCCGTGCATCACACGCCCTGGCTGGAGGAGCTCGACGACTCGCTCGACCGCTACCTCGACGTGGACCCGGATGCCCGTGGCGCGGCGCTGCTCACCGGCGACCCGGCGGCGGACGACGACGAGCGCGAGGCGTTGCTGCCCGCCTGATCGGATTCGTCGGGGTGCTCTCGCGACGATCAGCCCCCTGGGCGGCGCGAGAGCACCTCGTCGGGTGCCGTCCTTGGCGGGGTAAAGGGCGGAGCCCGACGCCACCGTCCGCTGCACCCAACGGTTCGGTGGCGACAGGGGTAGCGTGACACCGGGTCACGCGCTCCACAAGATCAGCGGCGGGCGATCACCCGGGTGATGTCCGCTTTCGTCGACGTCGGTGTTACACCGCAGACTGCTGGTGTTACACTTGACGCATGCCGACCAAGCACCCGCGGACCAACATCACGCACACGCCGCAGGTCGCCCGCGCCCTTGACGTGGCACGACGGCGGTGGCCGGAGGAGGAGCGCGACAGTGCCCTGATCCTCCTCCTTCTCGAAGAGGGCGCCCGCGCGGTCGAAGAGCACGCGGATGAGGGTGATGCCCGGCGGGCGCAGCGACTCCGTTCTCTCGCCGGTCGGTACTCGGGTGTCTACGGCGACGATTACCTGGAGCGCGTCCGCGAAGGCTGGGACGAGTGATCGTCGTCGACGCGGGTGTGCTCATCGGTCTGCTCGACGACCGCGACGCGCACCACCGGGCGGCACTGGAGATGCTCGAGCGCACACCGCCGCCGTACCTGGTGCATCCGCTCACGCTCGCCGAAGTGCTGGTCGGGCCGGCCAGGGTCGGTCGCGAGGCTCAGGCCTGGGACGACCTGAAAGAGATCGGCGTCGAGGTCGCGGCCCTCGGCCCTGACGAGCCGCTGGCTCTTGCACGGTTGCGCGCCGAGCACCGGTTGACGATGCCGGACACGTGTGTGCTCGCCACGGCCGTGCATCACGGGTGCCGTCTCGCGACGTTCGATCGTCAGCTGGCCGTGGCCGCCGCGCGCAGCGGACGCGCGCTCGACTGACCGCGCCGTCACTGCGCGCGGACGACACCCCGTCGGCGGCCGACCCACACGACCAGTGCGGCGGTGGCGAGGATGATCGCGGCGATCAGCAGCACATACAGCGCCACGGTCCCGTAGCCGCCCGGCTGGTGCGGGTTGAGGAACGGGTAGGGGTACCACCAGTGCTCGCCCGTCCCCGGGGAGACCACGAGGTTCGCGCGCACCAGGGTGTACACGACCCAGACGATCGGGAAGACCGCCGCGACCGCGACGGCGCTCCACCGCAGTGCGCGTCGACGCGGGGCGACCAGCACGTCGAGCAGCATCAGCAGGGGGATCACCACGTGCAGCACCTCGTTCGACCACGCGACCGTGGCACCCTGCGGCAGGGCGATGCCGCGCAGGAGGGTGTTGTAGACGACGCCGGTCACGATCATGTAGCTGCTCGCGCACATCAGCAGGACCGCGAGCCAGCGCGGCTCGGGGTCGGTCGTGTCGCGGTGGCGCAGCGCCCACACGGCCCCGGCGGCGAGGGCGACCGCCGCGAGCACGTTCGACTCGATCGTGAAGAAGCTGAAGAAGTTCGCGATCACGGTGGGGAGGTGGCCGCCCCACGCGGTGTCGGCGTCGCGCGCGATCTCCAGCGTGCGCAGGAGCTGGGCGACGATGGCCGCCACGGCGAGAGCCGATGCCGCGAGCCGCGCGTAGGGCCACCACCGTGTCATACCGACCTCCGTCGCACACTGTAGCGGCACGGAATCCTGCCCACCGCCACCCGGTGTCCGTTGCGTACGACAGGATGGGGCAGACGATGCGGAGGGGGTGGCTCGATGTCGTACGACCTCGAGGTGTACGGAAAGGTCTCGCTGACGGCGAAGGAACTCGCGAAGGTGGTGTCGTCGGTGCGGGGGCTGAAGGCCACGGTCGACCGGCGCGCGCAGACGATCTCCTCCATCGTGCACAAGCGCGGCCGTGCGGCGGCGTTCGAGCTCGACGGGCCCAATCTGCTGGAGCCGGAGGACATCCCGGAGGAGTGGACGGAGGCGGCCGGCTCCACGGTGCTCTACAGCATCCACGTGCCGTATGCCGTGCAGTCCGACGGAGGGTTCTCGTTCCGTGTCGACGAGCGCGATCTGGCGGCGGCGACGGCTTTCGCGGCGCGGCTGGCGGAGCGCATCGACGGCACGGTGATCGACTCGCAGACCGTCGAGCCGCGCGAACCAGAGCCCGCGCCGGAACCCGAGCCCCCGCGCCCGCGCTTCCTGCACCTCCGCTGGTATCGCCTGCTCGACGACCGGAATGACCAGGACCTCGCCGCGATCTATCTCCGCACCGCTCGCGAGTTCTTCCGGCCGGGGGTACCCTCGCGTTTCGGCACGCACGAACCATTCCAGGGGCGGTTCCCCCGCGACGACGACGCCCTGTTCGACACGATGTACCGCGAGTCCTGCTACATCGGCACCCTCATCCTGGCCGGCAAGCCGATCGAGCACGGGACCATCGACGGCTGGACCAACGACCTGAGCCGGCGCACGCAGACGATCGGGCTGAAGTTCGAGCTCGATCGGCTCGTGAAGCTCAAGGCTCTCGGCGCCCTCGAGTCGTTCGTGGTCGCCCTCGCCGAACGCACCGGATCCTTCTTCGCTTTCGCCGAGCTCAGCACGAGCCGATACGGGACCGCGCAGCCGTCCATGGACGTGAAGCTCGACGACCCGTGGAGCGGGCTGCCGACCGACCCGCAGTGGCTGACCTGGTTCGGGCCGGAGTACGCCGAGCTCGTCGCGCCGCACCTCGACCCCGCGCGAACGACGGCCACGGCGCGGGGAACCCTGCTGCGCTGGACCGAACACCCCGCCGAGGCGGAGGAGTTGCGCGCACTGAGCGGCGACCCCTGGATTCCCGCCGACTACCGGGGAGTGTTCGACCCCGCCGTCGACGAGCGATGCCGCAGGGCGGCCGCCGTCATGCCGGCGTCTCTGCGCTATCCCGCGGCGGGCTCGCCCCAGGCCCTGCGCATCGAGGCGCACTATGCGCGGGCGCGCGACGTGCAAGCCAGGGCGGGCGCGCGGCCGGGGGAGGGACGCCGATGACGCTCGAACAATCGGGTGCAGGTCCGTCGTCGACCGCGCGGGACTTCCTCTGGACGACGGGCGGCCCGTGGGTGTACGTCGGTCACGGCGAGCCAGATCGCGAGAAATGGATCCCCTCGTGGTTCTACGCGGAGCCAGGACGGGACGACGTGTGCGTGCGCACCCTGCGCGGATGGAAGATGCGGTCCTACGAAGGACTCATGAACGAGTTCGGTGCCGCTCTCCAGTTCTTCGACGGCTTCGGCGAGAACTGGCCGGCGCTGAGCGATTGCCTCCGCTCCCTGGACGAATGGCTGCCGGCGAGTGCCTACGTCCTCGTCGTCGAGCGCGCGGAAGAGGTGCTGGTCGACGATCCGCTCGACCTGGAAGCGTTCTTGCGGACGCTGCACTTCGCAGGTGAATCCTGGTCGGAGCCGGTGGACGGTCCTGCGGTCCACGCTCGGCCGCCGACCCCGTTCCATGCACTGCTGAACGTCAGTGACGCGCATCCGGAGGGCATCGACCGCTTCGTCCGCGTCGCAGCCGGCGCACGCACCGACATCCCCCTGCGTGAGGGCGGCACCCGATGACGACAGTGGTCTCCGAGGGGTGGCACTGACGCCCCCGGCTCCGGCGACGGCACGGGGGTACGTCAGGATGGGGAGACCCGCACGGGAGGGGATGCACGGTGTCGTACGACGTTGAGGTTTACGGGAAGCGCTCGCTGCGACCGCGTGACCTGGTCTCCGTGATCACGGAGGACGCCGCGCTCCATGCCGACGTGACCGCGGAACCCGCGGGGATCTCGGCGGTGGTGCGCGCGCAGGGGGGCTCCCACTGCTTCCTCGTCGACGGACCGAGCCGCCGGGATCGCGCGGAGATGCCGGAGGGGCGGGCCGACCTCGCCGGGCGACGCGTGCACTACAGCATCTCCGTGGCGTACGACGAGGAGGTCGAGGCCAACACGGCCCTCGCCCTCGCGTTCGCGGCGCGGCTGGCCACACGGGTCGACGGCGTGGTGGTCGACGCGCAGACCGAGGATCCGCCCCCGCCCGCCGCACGTCCCGCGGAGCCTGAGCTGTTCCTGCACCTGGAGTGGTTCCGCGTCATCGACGAGCACAGTGCCGACTTCGCCGCGCACTACGTCGCGGCGGCCGAGGAGTTGTTCCCGCGGGCGCTGCCCCGGGCGTTCGGCCACTGGTCGCCGACGCTGAAGTTCGCGAAGGAAGGCGCAGCGGGGTTCGACCGGTTCTACCGGGAGGAGTGCGCCACGGACCGGATGCGGATCGCCGGACGCAAGCCGCTGGAGTACGGGTACCTCGAGGAGTGGTCGCATCAGCAGATCGGGGAGCGCCAGCGTCTCGGGCTGGTGCTCGACGCGACGACACTGGTGAAGCCACGTCCGGCCGCGGCCGTCGAGGCGTTCTTCGTTGACCTGGCCGCGCGCTGCGGCAGCTTCTACGCGTGCGCGGACGTGCGGCCGTCGAGATACCAGCCGCCGGTGGCGGGCGCGAAGTGGGGCGAGTGGACCGGGCTCCCCGTCGAGGCGCCCTGGTTGAGCTGGTTCGCTCCCGACTACGCCGAACTCGTGCGCCCGCATCTCGTCGACGGCGAGTTGCGTGAGTCCGCCAACGGCCTCCTCCACATCTCCCGCACGTCGCCGGCTCCGGAACCTTCGGAGGACCGGGATTCCTGGCTTCCCGAGGATTTCGTGCCCCTTCTCGGCGACCCCGACGATCGCAGGCTGGCGACGGCGACGGCGCGTGTGATGCCGGAGCGGCTCCGCTCGTCGAACCGCCTCGTACGGACGCGCTGAGCGTCCATCCCCACCGAAAGGCCAGCCATGCTGTCGGACTACAACCGCTCGGTCCTCGCGGAGATGACGCACGCGATGCAGCGGCTCGAGCGGGGCGAGTCGTCGCTGGTCGACGCGCAGTCGTCGCTGTCCGCGCGAGGGCCCCTGTTCGAGAACGACGGGTCGGGGATCCGCGATCTCGCCAGATCGATGACCGCCCGGATCGAGGACATCGCGGACCTCGACGGCGAGGATGGCCGCGACAGCGCGATCGAGTGCTTCGCGCGCTTCCGTCGTGAGGTCGAGTGACGCCGCCCTCAGCCGCATCCACCGCCGGAGGGGTGTCGGAGGCCGCCCGATAGGATGGGGACGCCCGAAGAGGGCCAGCTCATCGGCCGGTGCAAACCCGGCGAAAGCAGGGGAGAACCCATGCCAGGAATCGTGATCGTCGGCGTGCAGTGGGGCGACGAAGGAAAGGGCAAGGCCACCGATCTTCTCGGTGAGCGCACCGACTGGGTGGTGAAGTTCAACGGCGGCAACAACGCCGGGCACACCGTGGTCGTCGGCGACGAGAAGTACGCGCTGCACCTGCTGCCCTCCGGCATCCTGTCGCCCGGGGTCACCCCGGTCATCGGCAACGGCGTGGTCATCGACCTGGAGGTGCTGTTCTCGGAGCTCGAGGCCCTGTCGGCCCGCGGCATCGACGTGTCGCGCCTCAAGGTCAGCGCGAACGCGCACATCATCACGCAGTATCACCGCACGCTCGACAAGGTCACCGAGCGCTTCCTCGGCAAGCGCAACATCGGCACGACGGGCCGCGGCATCGGTCCCGCGTACGCCGACAAGATCAACCGCGTCGGCATCCGGGTGCAGGACCTGTTCGACGAGAACATCCTGCGCCAGAAGGTGGAGGGTGCGCTCGACCAGAAGAACCACCTGCTGGTGAAGGTCTTCAACCGCCGCGCCGTCACGTGCGACGAGATCGTCGACGACCTGCTGTCGTACGCCGAGCGGCTGCGCCCGATGGTCGCCGACACCGGCTACCTCATCGACCAGGCCCTGAACCGCGGCGAGGTCGTGGTGTTCGAGGGCGGCCAGGCCACCATGCTCGACATCGACCACGGCACCTACCCGTTCGTCACGTCGTCGTCGGCCACGGCCGGTGGGGCCTCGACGGGTTCCGGTGTCGGTCCCGGTGCGCTCGACCGCATCGTCGGCATCGTCAAGGCGTACACGACGCGCGTGGGCTCCGGCCCGTTCCCGACCGAGCTGTTCGACGAGCAGGGCGAGTGGCTGCGCAAGCAGGGCTTCGAGTTCGGCACCACGACCGGGCGGCCGCGCCGCGTCGGCTGGTACGACGCGCCGATCACCCGCTACGCCACGCGCATCAACGGCATCACCGACCTCGTGCTGACCAAGCTCGACATCCTCACCGGGCTCGAGCAGATCCCGGTGTGCGTCGCCTACGACGTCGACGGGGAGCGCTTCGACGAGGTTCCGGTGAACCAGACCGACTTCCACCACGCGAAGCCGATCCTGGAGTACTTCCCCGGCTGGAGCGAGGACATCTCGACCGCGCGCACCTTCGAGGACCTGCCGCAGACGGCGCAGGACTACGTGCTGGCGCTGGAGCAGATGAGCAACACGCGCATCTCGGTGATCGGCGTGGGCCCCGAGCGCGACCAGGTGATCGTGCGCCACGATCTGCTCGACTGATCGAGGGGAGGCGACCGTGACGCGCTTCTGGCTCGGCGGCTACGGCCCCGCGATGGACGGCTCCGCCGAGGGCATCGGCGTGCTCGCGGGCGACGAGGGTCGCGAGGCGAGCACTCTCGCGTATCGCGGGGCGGTGACGGCGACCCCGTCGCCGTCGTGGCTCGCGCAGCACCCGGGTCTCGACGTGGTGTACGCGGCGCTGGAGGGTGATGCGGCCGTGCAGGCGTTCGCGCGCACGGGTGACACGGCCCTCGCGCCCCTGGGTGATCCGGTGGCGACGGGCGACGGCGTGTGCCACGTCGCGGTGTCTCCGAACGGGCAGACCCTCATCGCGAGCTGCTACGGCGACGGACGCGTGGTGCGGTTCGGCATCGCGGCGGACGGACGGCTCGTGCCGGCGAAGGAGGATGCGGCGGCGGCACTGCGCGCGGCGCTGTTCGGCGAGGGCGACCCCGACGCCGCCCCCGCGACCCCCGCGGGCGACGGTGTGGCCGCGACCGACCCCTACGGCGGACCGGACCGCGCCTCGCACGCGCACTCGGCCGCGTTCCTGCCCGACGGCCGCGTGGTCACGACCGATCTCGGTTTCGACCTGGTGCGGTTCTGGCGGTTGACCGGCAGCGGGCTGACGCTCGACCAGGAGGTCGTGCTGCCGCAGGGCACGGGACCGCGTCATATGGTCGTGCATCCGAGCGGGCACCTGCACGTGGTCACGGAGTACTCGTGCGAGGTGTTCACCCTGGCGGCGGCGGCCGACGGCACCTGGAGCGTGGTGTCGGCGACGACCGCGAGCCCGGTGGCGCAGGTCGGCAGTGACTTCCCCGCCGAGCTCGCCCGCACGCGCGACGGGCAGTTCCTGTACACGGCGCTGCGCGGCAGCAACACGATCGCGGCGCTGCGTGTGCGCGGCAGTGGGGAGGCGCTGGAGCCGGTGGCGCTCGCCGATTCCGGAGTCGACTGGCCGCGCCATCACCTCGTGTATCAGGGCAAGCTGCTCGTCGCCGGGCAGCGCTCCGACACGGTGACGCTGCTCGACCTCGACGAGCGCACGGGTGCGCCGCTCGGCGTGCGGCATGAGGCGCAGGCCCCGGCGCCCACGAGCATCCTCCCGCTGCGCTGAGCCGATGCGTCGCGGATGCGCGTCATCCGCTTGACCTCAAGGAAACTTGAGGTTCTACGGTCGACCTCATGACCACCGAGACCGGGCGCGCCGCGCCGTCCACGCCACCCACGCCACCCACCCCCCGCATCCTCGGCGGCGAGTACGTGTGGATCACGATCGGCGCGTGCGCCCTGGTGTTCCTCGGCGCGTTCGAGTCGCTGGCGGTGACGACGGTGATGCCCGCCGTGAGCGCCGACCTCGACGGCGAGCGGCTGTATGCGCTCGCCTTCGCCGGACCGCTCGCCACGAGCGTGATCGGCATGGTCGCGGCGGGCAACTGGGCGGATCGACGCGGTCCGGTCGCCCCGCTGTACTCCTCGATCGTGCTGTTCGTGGTCGGCCTCCTGATCGCGGGACTCGCGCCGAGCATGGAGGTGCTGGTCGCGGGCCGGTTCGCGCAGGGCCTGGGCAGCGGCGGGCTCATGGTGGCGCTGTACGTGGTGGTCGCCCGGGTCTACCCGCAGGCGCTGCACCCCGCGATCTTCGCCGGGTTCGCCGCCGCGTGGGTGATCCCCTCGCTGATCGGTCCCACGATCGCGGGCGCGGTGACCGAGCTGTGGAGCTGGCACTGGGTCTTCCTCGGCGTCGTCGTGCTGGTGCTCGTCGCGCTGCTGATGATCGTGCCGGCGCTGCGGGGGCTGTCGAACGAGGGTGACGCGGCGACGCCGTGGGCGGTCGCCCGGCTCGGCTGGTCGGTGCTGGCGGCGGTCGCGGTGCTCGCCCTGAACCTGGTGGGCGACGTGCCCGGCGTCGGCCCGGCGCTGGCCGTCGTCGCGGTCGTCGTGGCGCTCATCGCCGTGCGACCGCTGGTCCCGCGCGGCACCTTGCGGGCCGTGCGCGGCCTGCCGTCGGTGATCCTGGTGCGCGGTCTCGCCGCTGCCGCGTTCTTCGGTGCGCAGATCTATCTGCCGTATCTGCTCACCGACCGCTACGCCCTGACGCCGACGGTCGCCGGGCTCGCACTCACCGGCGGCGCCCTCGCATGGTCGCTCGCCGCGACCGTGCAGGGGCGGATGGGCATGCGGCTGTCGAGCGTGACCGCGGTGCGCCTCGGGACGGCTCTCGTGCTCGGAGGGATCCTGCTGACGGTCGCGATCACCGCGTTCGAGGCGGACGCGGTGCTGATCGCGGCCGCCTGGGTGGTGGCGGGGGCGGGGATGGGCCTGATGAGTCCGCGGTCGAGCGCGCTCACCCTCGCCCTGTCGACCCCGGAGACGCAGGGGTTCAACAGCGGTGCGATGACGGTGGCCGACTCGTTCGGCAGCGCGCTGGCCCTCGCGGTGACGAGCATGGTCTTCCTCGCGCTGGCCGCCGCCGATCCCTTCCTCGGTGTGTTCGCGCTGGCGGCGCTGCTCGCGCTGGCGGCCGCCGTGCTCGCGCCGAGGGTTCGCGCCGGGGGTGCCAGCACGGAGGCGCGCGCGTGATCTGGCGACCCGGATCCTCCGCACGGCGGATCCGGGAAGCGCGGGATCGGGGAGAGCGGGAGAAGCGATGGCAGGCGGAAGCGGGAGGAGTGCAGACATGACGGGTACGGGCACGACGGGCACGGATGTGAGGGGCGGGAACGTGACGGGTGTGGAGACGACGGCCGCTCGGCGGGGTGGAGACGGCGCGGCGCCGGTGGCGACGATGGCGGCGATCGTGCAGCGCGAGTTCGGCGAGTCCGACGTGCTGCGGATCGAACGGGTGCCGGTACCGGAGCCCGGCGAGGGCGAGGTGCGCATCCGCGTCGCGGCGGCAGGCGTGCACGCGGTCGACCTCGATATCCGGCGCGACGCGGCGCCCCCGTCGATGCCGCGCCCCGTGCTGCCGATGACCCCGGGGCGCGAGGTCGCGGGGATCGTCGATGCGGTGGGTGCGGGCGTCGACGCCGACCTTCTCGGCGCGCGGGTGGTCGCGCACGTCGGCTTCCGCAGCGGCGGGTATGCGCAGTTCGCCCTCGCGGCGGCTGCTGCGCTCCACCCGGTGCCCGCGCACGTGCCGTTCCCGCAGGCGGTCGCGGCGATCGGCAGCGGGCGCACGGCGCAGCTCGTGTGGCAGGCGGCGCAGATCGGCGCGGACGACGTGGTCCTGGTCACCGGTGCCTCGGGCGGACTGGGCAGCCAGGTCGCGCAGCTCGCGCTCTCGGTCGGGGCGACCGTGGTCGCGCTCTACGGTGGCGAGGCGAAGCGCGCGGTGGTGGCGCAGCTCGGGCGTCGGGTCGAGCACTCGGCCGCGCGCCTGCTGCCGCTCGATGCGACCGACGACGCGTGGCCGGATCGTCTGACCGGCCTCCTGGACGGCGCGGTGCCGACGGTCCTGCTGGACGGGGTCGGGGGTCCGACGGGACGCGCGGCGCTCGAGTCGCTCGGGCGCGGCTCCCGCGTCGTGATCATCGGATGGTCGAGCGGCGAACTCCTCCGTGTCGACGGCGACGACATCGTGCAGAACTCGCTCACCGTGACCGTGCCGCTGGGCGGGGCCATCGCCGACCTCCGGGCGCTCGAGACGGCGGCCCTCGCGGCCGTGGCCGACGGGCGGGTCGACCCGCCCGCCGACGTGTTCCGGTTGACCGATGCCGCCGCCGCGCACGACGCCATCCAGCATCGCCGTCAGCGCGGGAAGGTCGTGCTCGTTCCCGACGCGGAGTGATTTGCGCGGAGGGCATCGGCCTCCCTACTCTGTTGAACGGTGTTCAGGTGAACACCGTTCAGGAAGGACACCCGATGACCCCCACCTCCCGCGACACCGGTGCGACGCTCGGCCGCATCGCCGTCTTCGCCGCCCTCATCATCGTGCTCGGCACGGTCGTCGTGCCGCTGCCCGGCGGGGTGCCGATCACCGCGCAGACCCTCGGCGTGATGCTCGCCGGACTCGTCCTCGGGCCGCGCGTCGCCCCGCTGTCGATCCTGGTCGTGCTCGCGCTCGCCGCGATCGGCCTGCCGGTGCTCGCGGGCGGACGCGGCGGCGTCGGCGTGTTCGTGGGGCCGACCGCGGGGTACATGCTCGGCTGGATCGCGGGCGTCGTCGTGATCGGGCTCCTCCTGCGCACCGGTCGCCCGGCGTGGTGGCGGGTCGCGCTCTCCGCACTCATCGGCGGGGTGCTCGTGGTGTACGCGTTCGGCATCCCCGTGCAGGCCCTCGTCACGGGAGTGCCGCTCGACCTCACCGCGCTGTCGGCCCTCGCGTTCCTCCCCGGCGATCTGATCAAGGTCGCCGCGGCCACGCTGATCGTGGTGGCGCTGCGCCGGGCGTACCCGCGGGCGTTCGCGGACACGCGCGAGCGCGCCGCCGTCGCCTGACGCCGCCACCCGCTCCGACGCTCCGGTCGCCGTCGCCTGCCGACGCGACCGGAGTGCTCCGGGCAGTTTCGGCGCGGCGGGAACAACGCGCCCGTGACTCGACGTTCGTCATGAGCAAGACTTGCCTGACACGGGCGACGGAGAGGTGCGACGCATGACTGCCGACAAGACCGACGAGTACGACCTGATCGTGGTGGGTGCGGGGCCGGTGGGCGAGAACGTCGCCGACCGGGCCGTGCAGGGCGGGCTCACCGCCATCATCGTGGAGAGCGAACTGGTGGGCGGCGAGTGCTCCTACTGGGCGTGCATGCCGTCGAAGGCGCTGCTGCGCTCGGCGCAGGCGCTGCGGGCGGCGCAGCACGTGGCCGGGGCGTCGCAGGCGGTGACCGGCACGCTCGACGTGCGGGCAGTGTTCGAGCGCCGCGACGGCTTCACGAGCAACTGGTCGGACGACGGGCAGGTGTCGTGGCTGCGGTCGGCCGGCATCGACCTGGCGCGCGGCCACGGGCGTCTCACGGGCGAGCGCGAGGTCACCGTGACCGACGCCGACGGCGCCACCCGGGTGCTGCGGGCCCGGCACGCGGTCGCGATCAGCACGGGCTCCGACGCCGTGATCCCGCCGATCGACGGGCTCCGCGAGGCGTCCCCGTGGACGAGTCGCGAGGCCACCAGCGCCGAAGAGCTGCCGGAGAGCCTCGCGGTGATCGGCGGCGGTGTCGTCGCGGTCGAGATGGCCACGGCGTACGCCGCCCTCGGCTCGCGCGTGACCCTGCTCGCGCGCAGCGGGCTGCTGGGCGGCATGGAGCCGTTCGCGGGGCAGCGCGTGACGGCCGGCCTCGAAGAGCTCGGTGTCGACGTGCGCACGAACACCGGCACCACGGCGGTGCGCCGCGGCGACGACGGTGTGACCATCACGCTCGACAGCGGCGAGGAGGTCACGGCCGCCGAGGTGCTCGTCGCGACCGGCCGTTCGCCGCGCAGCGCCGATATCGGCCTGGAGATCGTGGGGCTCGAACCCGGACGCTGGATCGAGACCGACGACACGCTGCGGGTGCCCGGGGTGGACTGGCTGTACGCGGTCGGCGACGTGAACGGGCGGGTGCTGCTGACCCACCAGGGCAAGTACCAGGCGCGGGCGGCGGGCGACGTGATCGCAGCCAGGGCGAACGGCGGCGAGGTCGACGACGCCCCGTGGGGCCGGCACGCCGCGACGGCCGATCACGCCGCGGTCCCCCAGGTCACCTTCTCCATCCCGGAGGTCGGCTCCGTCGGACTCACCGAGGCCGCGGCGCGCGAGGCGGGCACGGCCGTGCAGGTCGTGGACTACGACCTCGGGTGGGTCGCCGGCGCGAGCCTGTACGAGGACGGGTTCGCCGGGCAGGCGCGACTCGTGATCGACACCGACCGCGACGTCGTGATCGGGGCGACCTTTGTCGGCCCGGAGGTGGCGGAGCTCGTGCAGGCCGCGACCGTCGCGATCGTGGGCGAGGTGCCCATCGCGCGCCTGTGGCACGCGGTGCCCTCGTACCCGACCATCAGCGAGATCTGGCTGCGACTCTTGGAGGGCTACGGGCGCGACTCGGCGTGAGCCGGGCAATCCGATCCCGCGACCGCACCGAACACGATCCGGATTGTTTCTCATATTGACGACCCCGCGCGCAAGGCATCACCCGATGTCGGACGCGTCTTATACGCTCGAACCCACATCCGAGGAGGCAGGACCATGAAGGCTGTACTCGCAGGAACCGTGATCGCCGAGGCCGCACAGGACGACCTCATCCGCATCGAGGGCAATTGGTACTTCCCGCCCGCATCCGTCTCGCCCGACGTGCTCGTCGAGAGCCCCACGCCGTACACGTGTCCGTGGAAGGGCGAGTGCCAGTACTACTCCATCGAGGCCGACGGAGAGCTGCACAAGGATCTCGCCTGGTCGTACCCGCACCCGTACCCGTCGGCGTTCGACCGCGTCGGAAAAGACTTCTCGGGCTACGTCGCCTTCGCCCCGGGCGTCGAGGTGTCGGCCTGAGCCGCGCCCTCGCCCGCACGACCGTCGGAGAGAACCCCTCATGATCGAGTTCCGCCACGTCACCAAGCGCTTCCCCGACGGGACGCTCGCGGTGAACGACTTCAGCCTGGTGCTGCCGTCGCGCAAGACCACCGTGTTCGTCGGTTCGTCCGGCTGCGGCAAGACCACGCTGCTGCGCATGATCAACCGCATGGTCGAGCCCACGTCGGGCGAGGTCGAGATCGACGGGGAGAGCGTGCTCGCCGGCGACCCGGTGGCCCTGCGCCGCCGCATCGGCTACGTCATGCAGAACTCCGGCCTCATGCCGCACTTCAGCGTGATCGACAACGTCTCCACCGTGCTGCGCCTGAACGGCGTGAAGCGCAAGGAGGCGAACCAGCGGGCGCGCGAGCTGATGACCACGGTCGGCCTCGACCACGCTCTGGCCGACCGCTACCCGAGCCAGCTCTCGGGCGGGCAGCAGCAGCGCGTCGGCGTGGCCCGCGGTCTCGCCGCCGACCCGAACATCCTCCTGATGGACGAGCCCTTCGGCGCGGTCGATCCCATCGTGCGCGCCGACCTCCAGCAGGAGACGCTGCGGCTTCAGCACGAGCTCGACAAGACGGTCGTGTTCGTCACGCACGACATCGACGAGGCGTTCCTGCTGGGCGACCAGGTGGTCATCCTCGACAAGGGCGCCAGGGTCGTGCAGGTGGGCAGCCCGAGCGAGATCATCGAGAATCCGGCCGACGAGTTCGTCTCCGCGTTCATCGGTGCCGACCGTGGCCGCCGGGCGCTGCACCTCAAGCAGACGCCGCGCGGCACGGTCGTGGTCGACTCCGAGGGCCGCACCCAGGGCGCGATCGTCGACGCCCCCGACGACGTGGTCGACGAGGCGGCCGCGGCGAAGGCGGCCCCGTGAACTGGGCGGTCGACAACCTCGGCCTGATCCTCGACCTCACCGTCGCGCATCTGCGGCAGAGCGTCGTGCCGATCGTGCTCGGTTTCGTGCTGTCGCTGCCGCTCGGGTGGGTGGCCTGGCGCTACCGCCTGGTGCGCGGCCCGATCATCGCGCTCACGGGCCTGCTGTACACGATCCCCTCGCTCGCGCTGCTGATCCTCCTGCCCGCGGTGCTGGGCTACTCCGCGATCAGCGAGCCGAACCTGGTGATCGCCCTCACGATCTACGCGGTCGCCATCCTGGTGCGCGCGGTCGCCGACGGCCTCGACTCGGTGGACGACGACGTGCGGCAGGCCGCCACCGCGACCGGTTTCGCACCGTTCCGTCGTTTCTGGGCTGTCGAGTTCCCGCTCGCCGGCCCGGTGATCCTGGCGGGGCTGCGGGTCACGGCCGTCAGCACGATCTCGCTCGCTACGGTCGGCATCCTGATCGGCGTGCGCAACCTCGGGTACCTGTTCACCGACGGTCTGCAGCGCCGCATCATCGAGGAGGTCTTCGCGGGCGTGGTCGCGGTCGTCGTGATCGCCCTGATCGTCGACCTGCTGCTCCTCCTGGTCGGCAGGGCGCTCATGCCCTGGACGAGAGCGGTCACCAAGACGGCGACGAAGGCGGCGGTCGGCCGCACGGCGGCGATCGGATCGGCCGCATGAACCTGTTCGCGGAGGCCTTCGCGTGGCTGTTCTCGCCCGACCGCTGGCAGGGCGCGTACTCGCTGCCGGTGCTGTTCGGGCAGCACATCTTCTACACGGTCGTCTCGGTGGTGATCGCCGCGGTCATCGCCGTGCCGCTCGGGTGGCTGATCGGGCACACGGGTCGCGGTCGGGAGATCGCCGTCGCGGTCTCCGGAGCGGCGCGCGCCATCCCGTCGTTCGGCCTCATGGTGCTCCTGGTGCTGCTGCTGGGCGTGCTGCGCACCCCGCTCGCGGCGATCATCACGTTCGTGCTGCTCGCGATCCCGTCGCTGCTGGCGGGCGCGTACACCGGACTCGAGGCCATCGACCGCCGGGTGCTCGACGCGGCGCGGGCCATGGGCATGACCGAGTGGCAGGTGTTCTGGAAGGTCGAGGTGCCGCTCGGGCTCTCGCTGCTCGTCGGCGGCCTGCGCTCGGCGCTCCTGCAGGTCATCGCCACGGTCACGATCGCCGCCTACGTGAACCTGGGCGGTCTCGGCTGGCCGATCATCCAGGGCATCCCCCTGCGCCGCTTCGATCAGGTGCTCGGCGGCGCGATCCTCGTCGCGGTGCTCGCCCTCATCGTCGACCTCCTGCTCGCCCTCGCGCAGCACGCCGCCGTCCCGCGCGGCGTGCGCACCCGTCCGCAGCGTCGCCGGGCCAAGGCGCCCGTCGCCGCGCCCGCTCCGGCGACCGCCTGAACCACAGCGCCACCGAGGCCACAGCATCCGTCCGAACCACAGCATCCGCAGGTCCCAGAGAAGAGGAAGTCCCATGTTCACCGCACGCACGTCCCGCTTCGCCCTCGCCGGCGGCGCCGCGATCGCCGCAGCGCTCGTCCTCGCCGGCTGCACCAGCAGCAACCCGCTCGACACCCCCACGGAGGACTCCGGTTCGGGTGGCAGCGACACCATCGTCATCGGCTCGCAGGCGTACTACTCGAACGAGATCATCGCCGAGATCTACGCCCAGGCGCTGGAGGCGGCCGACTTCACCGTCGAGCGCAAGTTCAGCATCGGTCAGCGCGACGCCTACATGCCCGACGTGGAGTCCGGCGCGATCGACCTGTTCCCGGAGTACACGGGCAACCTGCTCGAGTACCTCGACAAGGACGCCACCGCCACCAGCCCGGAAGACGTCTACGCCGCACTGCAGGAGACCCTGCCCGACGGCCTCACCGCCCTCGACTACGCCGAGGCGACCGATCAGGACACCTACACGGTGCTGAAGAGCTTCGCGGAGGAGAACGGCCTCACCACGATCGCCGACCTGTCGAAGGTCACCACCCCGGTCACGATCGGCGCGGCGCCGGAGTTCGAGCAGCGCCCCTACGGCCCCGCGAAGGCCAAGGAGGTCTACGGCGTGGACCTGGCGTTCTCGGCCACGGGCCCGACCACGCTCGAGTCGCTGCTGGCCGGTGAGATCCAGGTGGCCGACATCTACTCGGCCGACCCGGCGTTCCAGACCGAGGACATCGTGTCGCTGGAAGACCCGGAGAACATCATCCTGGCGTCCAACGTCGTGCCGATCGCGTCGAGCGATGTGGCCGACGAGATCGCCGACGTGATCAACGGCATCAGCGAAAAGCTGACGGCCGAGGAGCTCGTGGCCCTCAACGTGCAGAGCACGGTCGACAAGAAGTCGGCGGAGGAGATCGCGAAGCAGTGGCTGGCCGACAACGACCTCGCCTGAGCTGAGCTCGACGGAAGCGCCCGGTCCCTCGCGGGGCCGGGCGCTTCCGTGTGCGTGTCGAGGCTAGGTGCGGGCGTCCTGGCGGGGGACCAGCACCTGCTTGATGATGATGAGGATCGACGCGGTCACGGGCACAGCGACCAGGGCGCCGAGCAGACCGAGCAGTGTGCCGCCGGCCAGCGCCCCGATGACCACGAGCGAGCCGGGCACGGCCACGGCGCGGTTCATGACCCGCGGGGTGAGCACATACGCCTCGATCTGCATGTAGACGAGGTAGATCGCGGCGAAGATCAGCGCCGCGATCGGGTTGGTGAACAGCGCGAGTCCCGTGCCGATGATCCAGAAGAGCACAGAGCCGACGAGGGGGATGAGCGTCACGCAGAACGCGATCGCGGCCATGAGCGGCGGGAACGGCAGGCCGAGCACCGCGTACAGGATGAGGGCGAGGGTCGCGTTGCAGAACGCCAGCACGACCATGCCCATCACGTAGCCGCCCACGGAGTCGGTGATCTGCTCGCTGATGTCGCTCGCGCGGTCCCGGTCGCGCGCGGGCGCCAGGCGCAGCAGACCCTGCTTCATGGCCGGGAGCGTCGCGAGGAAGTAGAGCGTCAGCACCAGCACCACGATCGCGCCGGAGATGCCGGAGGCGATCGAGGCGCCCACCGCGAGGGCTCCGCCGCCGATGGTGGCGAGGTTGCCGATGTCGGACAGGAAGCTCTGCACCTCGCTGACGAGGTCTTGGAACTGGTCGCCGAACTGGTCGTTGAGGGTCTTGTAGAGGTCGGTCCTGGTGAAGTCCTGGACCATGCCGGGGACGGACCGGACGAACTCGGCGATCTGGTCGACGACGATCGGGATGATCATCCACAGCACCAGACCGAAGACCACGATGAGGGCGACGATCGTGATGACGACGGCGATGGCGCGGGAGAGGCCGCGCCGTTCCAGGAAGCGCACCGCCGGATCGAGGCCGAGCGCGCCGAACAGGGCGAGCGCGATGTAGATGAGCACGGTGGACAGGTTCCACAGGGCGAGGCCGATCACGAACGCGCCGAGACCGCCCAGGGTGACCAGGAAGCCGAACACGAACGGCCGGTCGATGCGTGTCCAGAACGAGCGGCTGGGTGTGGTCGGCTCGATCACCACCGGACGCGGCGGGGTCGCGGTGGTCGCGGGAGCCCCGGCGTCGGGCGGTCCGGGGAGCGCGGCATCAACGGGTGCCGGGGCCGCGTCCGAGGGCTGCGGGAGCGCGTCGTCGTGGGAGGCGGGGGCCGGCGACTCGTCGTTGCTCATGTGCACACGATAGCGCTGGACCCCCGCCGGTCAGGGGTGCCCCTCGCCCCTAGAGTGGGGGGATGACCGCCGTAGAGGATCCGAAGGCCGAGCTGCTCCGTCTGCGCGCCACCATCGACAACATCGATGCGGCGCTGATCTTCATGCTGGCCGAGCGGTTCCGCGCCACGCAGCAGGTGGGGCACCTCAAGGCCGAGCACGCGATGCCCCCGTCCGACCCGAAGCGCGAGGAGCAGCAGGTCGCCCGGCTGCGCGCGCTCGCCGAAGAGGCGCACCTCGACCCCGAGTTCGCGGAGAAGTGGTTCAACTTCGTGGTCGCCGAGGTCATCCGCCACCACACCGAGGCCGCCGAGAGCCGCTGACCTCAGCGGTCCCGCAGCATCCGGTCGCGCACCTCGCGCCGCAGCACCTTGCCGATGAGGGACCGCGGGAGCTCATCCACCGCGACGATCCGGCGCGGCACCTTGTAGGCGGTCAGCCGGGTGCGGCAGAAGTCGCGCAGCGCCTCGACGTCCGGCACCGCACCCTCACGGAACACCACGGCCGCCGCGACCTCCTCACCGCCGCTCGACCGCGGCAGGCCCACGACCGCGGCCGCCACGACATCGGGGTGGGCGTCGAGCGCATCCTCCACCTCGCTGGGCGACACGTTGAAGCCGCCCGTGATGATGAGCTCCTTGCGGCGGTCCACGATCGTCACGAACCCGTCGGGCGAGACCTCGGCGATGTCGCCCGAGCGCAGCCAACCGCCGGGGAGCAGCGCCTCGGCCGTCTCGCCGGGGCGCTGCCAGTACCCCTGGAACACCTGGGGACCGCGGATCAAGAGCTCCCCGCGCTCGCCGCCGGGGACGTCCTTCTCCGGGTCGTCGGGGTCGACGAGCCGGATCTCGGTGCTGGGGAACGGCACGCCGACGGTGCCCGGTCGTCGCGTGGGTCCCATGGGGTTGCCGAGCGCGACGGGAGACGCCTCGGTCATGCCGTACCCCTCCACGAGCAGTCCTCCGGTCGCGTCCTCCCAGCGCCGCACGGTCGCGACGGGCAGGCTCATCGCCCCGGAGATCGCGAAGCGCACGCGGGACAGGTCGATGGTGCCGCGTCCGGCCGCCCGGGCGAGCTGGTCGTAGATGGGCGGCACGGCCGGGAGGAACGTGGGCGGGCGCGTGCGGGCGGCCGTCGTCACCAGGCCCAGATCGAACGTGGGGAACAGGACCACGGTCGCGCCGATGCTGAGCGCGAACGTGAGGCACAGCGTCATGCCGTAGGCGTGGAACAGCGGCAGCACGGCGTAGAACGTCTCCTCGCCGTCGCGCAGTCCCGGCACCCAGGCGCGACCCTGCATCGCGTTCGCGCGGAGGTTGGCGTGGCTGAGGATCGCCCCCTTCGGCGTGCCCGTCGTCCCGCTCGTGTACTGCAGCAGCGCGGTGTCGCCGAGCGCGGGCGCCGGCACGCGGCGGGAGATGCGGCCGTGACCCAGGAGCCCCTTCCACGGCCGCACGTGGCGTGAGCGCGGAGAGCCGGTGAGCTTGGCCCGCGACTCCCTGGCCTTCGGAAGGGGCAGCCGGAGGAGGAAGCGCTTCGACCACGGCATCGCAGCCGTGATGTCGACGCTCACGACGTGGTCGACGCGCACGTCGTCGGGGAAGCCGTCGATGGTGTCGGCGACCTTGTCCCACACGATCGCGACGCGGGCGCCGTGGTCCTCGAACTGGTGGCGCAGTTCCCTGGCGGTGTAGAGCGGGTTGTGCTCGACGACGATGGCGCCCAGGCGGAGCACGGCGTAGAACGCGACCACGTGCTGCGGGCAGTTGGGCAGCACGAGGGCGACCCGGTCGCCGGCGCTCACCCCGAGGCGCCGCAGTCCCTCCGCCGCGTGGTCGATCTGCGCGCCGAGCTCGCGGTAGGTCGTCACCGCGCCGAAGAACTCCAGCGCGGGACGGCGGCCGTACCGTCGGACGCTCGCCGCCATCATCTGCGGCAGCGTCTGGGTCGGCTCGTCGATCTCGGCGGGGACGCCCTCCGCGTACGCGGCGAGCCAGGGTCGGGTCGAGAGGCGGGGGTCGGTCATGTTCTCATCCTGCGCCACGGACGCGGGCGGCGCGGCCCCCTTGACGGGAGTCAGACCGGGAGCACACGTCCGGTGATCACGCCCTCGACGGCGCGCACGTAGGCGCGACCCACCTCCTCGTCGGTGACGGGGCGGTGGCCGGGGAAGCTGTCGAAGTAGCCGGGGGAGTTGGCGAGCACGTCGGGGGAGACCGCGTTGATGCGGATGCCGCGCGGTGCCTCGGCGGCGGCGGTGAGCACGAACGACTCCAGGGCGCCGTTGGCCATCGCGGCGGCGGCCCCGGTGGCGAGGGGCTCCCGGGCGAGCACCCCGCTGGTCAGCGTGATCGAGCCGCCGTCGGCGACGACGGGAAGGGCCTCGCGCACCACGTCGAGCTGGGCGAGCGTCTTGCCCGTGAACGCCGCGAGGTAGTCGTCGCGGCTCAGGTCGCTGAGCGGCCGGAAGGGCACCGAGCCGACGGCCACCACGACCGCGTCGAGGCGTCCGATGCGCGCGAACAGCTCCCGGATCGACGACGGGTCGGTCACGTCCACGCGCTCATCGCCGCTGCGGGAAGCGCGGATCACCTGGTGGCCGCGGGTCTCCAGGGTCGCGGCCACCACGCCGCCGATGCTGCCGGTCGCGCCGATCACCAGTGCCTTCATGGGTGCCTCCGTGGGGTCTCTTGCTTCCGCGCGCAGACGCGCACCGCTCGAGTCTTGCACCCTTCGCGACGGGAGGGTCCGCGAGGGCCAGGGTGTCGGCGGGACGGGGTCAGCGGGGGCTGAACGCTGCAGCGACCACGCGGGCGGCGGCCCCGCGCAGCACCGCGTCGTCGAGCGTGCTGGAGGCGACCGCGGGCCCGAGCGAGGGGTGCGACGCCGCGCGGACCGCGGTCGCCGTGGCCTCGACGAACGCGGGTGTGGCGATGTCGGACGGTCCGCTCAGCAGGATCGACGGAAGGTCGACGGCCGCGGCGATCACGGAGAGCGAGGTGCCCAGTCGCGCCCCCGCCTCGGCGAGCACCGCGTCTCGGTCTGCGCCGGGCTCGTCGAGACGGCGGCGCAGCGCGGGCGTCGACGCCCACGCGTGCACGCAGCCGTCGCGTCCGCACAGGCAGCGGTCGCCGGGGTCTCCGCCGGCGACGACGTGGGCGAGCTCGCGGGCGCCGATCGACCGCTCGACGGGCGCGCCGTCGTCGCCCACCACCCGGATCGCGGTGCCGATGCGACCGCCGAGGCGCACGAGCAGGAAGTCGGTGCCGACCGCGCCGAACCGCAGCTCCGCGTCGGCGACCAGGTCGGCGTCGTCGAACACGTGCACGGGCAGGGCGAGGTCGTCGGCCAGACGCGGCCCGAGGCCGAGGAGAGCGGGCGATCCGGACGGGGCGCCGATGCCGATGCCGAGCGGGGCGCTGCTCGCACGCCCGGCCAGGTCGACGGCGAGGGCGGCGATCGCGGTGGCTGGATCCGCGTCGTCCAGCGCGACGTCGGCACGGTGGTCGATGCGGCCGTCGGGGGTCGCGAGGGCGCCGGTGATCCGTCCGGGAGTGCTGAGGTCGAGGGCGATCACCTGCACGGCGCGCTGGTCGAACTCGAGCATGACGGCCGGCTTCCCCGGACGGGCGTCCTGGCTCATGCCGCTCTCGCGGATCACGCCGTCGTCGAGCAGGTCGCGCACGACCTCGGAGATCGTGGGCCGGGCGAGCCCGGTGAGGCGGGACAGGTCGGCGCGGCTCGCCGCCGCGTGCTCCATGAGGGTGCGCAGCACGAGGGCGCGGTTGCGTTCACGGATGGCGCGCGCGTGGGTGGGTGCCGAGACTCGTGCCCGGTCGCCGGGGCGCTCTAGGATCTGGGGGTAGTGCACGTCGTTCCTCCCCGCTCCGCCCGGACGACTAAGTTTAATGAATAAACTAACTGGGTCGAGCGTACGGAGCGCCGTGCGTGCTGTCAATCACCGCACCCACCCCCGGGGGACCGTGAGCATGTTCACCACCGACGACGCGCTGGACACCCAGGCCGCCGTCCGCCGTGCGAACCTGCGCCGAGCCCTGCAGCTCGTGTTCCAGGCGTCTGGCACCCAGACCCGCGCCGGCATCGCCCGGGCGACCGGGCTCACCGCCGCCACCTCCTCCTCGCTCGTCGCCGAGCTGATCGACAGCCGGCTGGTGGTCGAGGGCGAGCAGGCCGTCAGCACCGGCGGCAAACGCGCCACCACCCTGAGCGTCGACGGCGCCCACCACCTGATCCTCGTGCTCGTCGTGCAGCCCACCAGCGCGCACGTCGCCCTCGTCGCGCTCGACGGGACCGCGCTCGACGCACGCACGGTCGCCTACACCCCCGCGACGCGCGACCGCGTGCTCGACGACACGGTGGCCGAGGCGGCGGCCCGCTTCGGCGCCCGGCTCCTCGCCGTCGGCGTGCAGCTGCCCGGCACCACCGACGGGCGGACCGTGCTGGAGAGCGTGCAGCTGGAGTGGCAGGACGTGCCGCTGGCCGAGCGGTTCGAGGCCATCGCGGGCGCGCCCGTGCTGCTGCTCAACGACGTCGACGCGGAAGCCATCGCCGAGGCCGGGATGGACGAGACGCCGTCGGGCTACCGGCTGTTCGTGCACCTCGGCGGCGGAGTCGGTGCGGCGGTCACCCTCGACGGCGAGCTCGCCCCGGGGCCGCGCGACCGTGCGGGCGAGATCGGGCACGTGCAGGTCGTGTTCGGAGACGCCGCGCGCCCGTGCCGGTGCGGCCAGCGCGGGTGCCTGGAGTCCGCCGCCGCGCTCGGGCCCATGCTGGGCGAGGACTTCACCGACGAGCTCGACCTCCCGGCCGTGCGCGCCCTCGTCGCCCGCGCCGACCAGGGGCAGATCGACGAGGGTGCCCGTGCGCTCGCCCGTGCGGTCAAGCTGATCAGCGCGCTGCTTGACCCGATCGAGGTCGTGATCGGCGGACCGGCGACCGAGCTGGGACCCCGGTTCCTGGAGCGCGTGCGGGAGGAGTCCGGCTATCCGGCGCGGGGCACCCAGCAGCCGCCCATCCGCTACGCCGACCCCCGGGTCCCGCTCTCCGCCGGTGCCGCGCAGGCCGCGCTCACCGCCGCGCTCGGGGTGCGCTGGAGTCCGCAGCAGCTGCGCGCCGCCGCCGCCCCTCGCCCCTGAAACCGCCCGCGCGGGCTACTTCACGCTGCCCGCGGTGAGGCCGCCGACCAGGCGCTTCTCGATCAGCATGAACAGGATGATCACCGGCAGGATCGCGACGATCGAGACGCCGAACACGTACTGCCAGCTGGTCTCGTACTGACCCACGAACTTCGTCAGCGCCACCGACAGCGGCTGGTTCTTGTCGGTCGACAGGATCACGAGCGACGCGGCGAACTCGTTCCAGCAGGCCACGAAGGTGAACACGATCGCGGTGACGATGCCCGGCCACACGAGCGGCAGGTTGATGCGGAAGAGCACCGTCAGGCGTCCTGCGCCGTCGATCTGTGCCGCCTCATCGACCTCCTTGGGGATGCCCGCGAAGAAGGAGTGCATGATCCACACCGCGAACGACAGGTTGAACGCGGCGTTGATGAAGATCATCGCGGCCCACGTGTCGCCGAGGCCGAGCGTGGTGAACTGCCGGAACAGACCCGACGTGAGCACGGCCGGCTGCAGCATCTGCGTGACGATCACGAGGAACAGGAACACCATGCGGCCGGGGAACGTGAACCGGGCCGTGTAGTACGCGGCCGGGAGCGACACCAGCAGCACGAGCAGCGTCGCGAACACCGAGATGACGATCGTCGACACCAGGTTGTACGGCAGCGGCGTCTCGGGCGTCGACCACATCGTGAGGTAGTTCTCCCAGTGCCACTCGGTCGGGAGGTAGGTCGGGTCGACCGAGCGGATCTGCGCCTTGGTCTTCACCGAGCCGAAGAACATCACGAGGTACGGCAGCACGAAGATCGCCAGCACGAGGAATCCCGCGGCCGTGCGCAGGATCACGCGCGGCAGCGACACCTGGTCGGCGGTGTAGCGGCGCCGACGGCCGGGGATCGGCGGGGTGCGGCGACCACGGGAGTCGGCGGTGGTCACGAGGGCGGTCTCGGTCACGGTCATGATCAGACCTCCTTCATGGGCTTGACGATCTTCACGTACGCCGCGACGATCACGATCACGATGAGGAAGGCGACGACGGACAGGGCGCTGGCGACGTCGACCTTCTTCTGCAGCTCGATGTACTTGAAGATCAGGGTCATGATCGTGTCGGCGCCGTAGCCGGGGATCGACCCGGTCATCACCTTGAGGATCGGCAGCGAGTTGAACACGTTGATGATGTTGATGAGGATCGCCACGGCGAGGGCGCTGCGCAGCTGCGGCAGCACGATCGACCAGTAGGTGCGGGCGGGACCGGCGCCGTCCATCTTCGCGGCCTCGATCGCGTCGGCGGGCACGGCCTGCAACCCGGCGAGGATCGTGTACGTGGTGAACGGCAGCGACACGAACACGGCGATCACGATCGACCAGGTGAACGCGGTCGCGGGGTTCTTCGTCCACCCGTAGCCGACCGCGTCGTCGGAGAGCCCGATGTCGTAGAGGAACTTGTTGAAGATGCCGAAGTACGGCTCGAGGCTGTAGTAGAACACCATGGTCGTCATCACGACCGAGGCCGCCCACGGCACGATGACGGCCATGCGCACGAGCTGGCGCCCGGGGAACGCCTTGTTGAGGATCTGCGCGAGCCCGAGCGAGATCACCACGGTGAGCGCGACCACCGACACGACCCACACGATCGTGCGGAAGAAGATGGGCCAGAACTCCGCGAACGTGAACACGGTGACGAAGTTGTCGACGCCGACCGAGCCCTTGTCGAGCCCGGAGAGGGAGATGTCGCGCGTCGAGTTGAAGAACATGACGCCGGCGGGGAACAGCACCACGCCGATGATGAGCACCAGTGCCGGTGCGATCCAGGGCAGCGCCTGGAGGAGGTCCCGTCCGCCGGGGCGGCCGCGACCGGCGGCCCCGGCGTCGGGGGTGCGGGGGCGGCCGGTCGCCGCCCCCGCGAGGTTCGAGGATTCTGTGGTCTGGCTCATGGGATACCCGAACCTCTCCGTTCTGCGGGTCAGCCCGCGTCGACCTGCGCCTGGATCTCGGTCAGCACGTCCTGTGCCGGCTTCGACTGGAGCTGACCGAACAGCGACTTGAACGCACCGTCGGCGGCCGACCACTTCGGGTTCGTCGACGGGTAGAACTGCGCGTCGGGCAGCACGTCGAGGAACGGCTTGAGCGCCTCCTCGCCGGACAGCTTCTCGGCGCCGGACTTGGTGACGGGCAGGAAGCCCTCGGCCTGCACCCACGGCACGTACACGTCGGGAGCGTAGTAGTAGTCGAAGAACTTGGTGATCGCGTCCTTCTTGTCGTCGTCGTTCTGGAACGCCATCAGCTGGTCCATGACGCCGAGCGTGAACGGCGAGCCGTCCTTGGTCGGGATCGGGACGATGGAGTAGTCCAGCTCGGGGTTGCTGTCGGCGATCTGCCCGACCGTGGGCGGCAGGCCGACCTGCATGCCGATCTTGCCCTGGATGAAGATGTCCATCAGCGGGGAGCGCTGCGTGGAGCCCGGGTCGGCCTGGGTCGCACCGGCGTCGATCATCTTCTTGATCTGCTCGGCACCGACGAGGTTCTCGGGGGTGTCGATCGTGATCTCGGACGCGTCACCGAACGAGCCGCCGCCGCCCCACAGCCACACGGCCGCCTCGGCCTGTGCCTCTTCCGAGCCGAGGGGCATGCCGTATCCGGCGACCCCGCCGCCGAGCGCGGAGACCTTGGTGGCCGCGTCGAGCAGCTCGTCCCAGTTGGTGGGCGCCTCGACGCCCGCCTGCTGCAGCAGGGTGTTGTTGACGAAGAGGGCGCGCGCGGAGGCGATGAGCGGCAGGGCGTAGGCCGTGCCGTCGATCTCGGCGTTCTTGATGAAGGAGTCCTGGAAGTCGGAGTAGACCTCGTCCGACACGACGTCCTTGACCGGGTAGAGCAGCTCGTCGCCGACGAACCCGGCGAACGGCCCGCCGTTGTAGATGTCGGGAGCCTCGCCCGCCTGGATCTTGGTGGAGATGACCTTCTCGAGGTTGTCCCACGACTGCACTTCGAGCTTCACGTCGATGTCGGGGTTCTCCTTCTCGAACCCGTCGATCACGTCTTCCCACAGCCCCTTCGTCGCGTCGGAGTAGCTGGGGACGAGCAGGTCGAGCGTGGTCTTGCCGTCGGCGTCCCCGCCGCTGTCGCCGCCCGAACCGCCGAATCCGCACGAGGCGAGCGACAGCGTGGCGACGGCCGCGACGGCAGCCGCCCCGAACCGCAGTGACTTCTTCATGGGCATTGCATTCCTCACTGTGTGTGCCGTGGTCGGTGGGCGGGCGAGCCGCCGTCCGACGGAGCGGGGGTGGTGCACAGTCGCAGAACACTCTTCACGCGACGGTGCGTGGTGATCGATCGCGGTGAGGGCGACCTCTCGGGTCAAGCCGAAGCTTGGGTGGACGTACAGATTATTTGTCAGGCAAACAAACAAAATCAAGCATTCGCCCGATCTTGCTCGATGGTGGTGACATACTATGATCGAAACGCACCCGAAAGAATCACAAATACGCAACTACTCGTCTGAAAGGGTCGACCGATGACCGAAAACCTGCCCGGCGCGCACATGCGCGAAGAACTCCTCTCGCAGCCGGAGATGTGGCAGCGCGCCGCCGATCTCACCGCCGAGCAGGGGCGGCTGCCCGCCCGCGGGGCCAGGGTCGCGGTCGTCGGATGCGGCACCTCCTGGTTCATGGCGCAGTCCTACGCCGCGCTGCGCGAGTCCACGGGACATGGGGAGACCGACGCGTTCGCCGCCTCCGAGGCCTTCGTCGACCGCGGCTACGACGCCATCGTCGCCCTCACGCGGTCCGGCACCACGAGCGAGGTCCTCGACCTGGTCGAGCGCGTGCGCGGACGCGTGCGCACCGTGGGCGTCATCGGCGACCCCGACTCCCCGCTGGTCTCGCTCGTCGACGACGCCGTGCTGCTGCCGTTCGCCGACGAGCAGTCGGTCGTGCAGACCCGCTTCGCCACCACGGCCCTCGCCCTCTTCCGCGCCTCGCTCGGGGAAGACCTGAGCGGGGCGATCGCCGACGCGACCGCCGTGCTCGCCGAGCCCGAGGTCGACGCCGAGCTGCGTGACGCGGAGCAGTACACGTTCCTCGGACGGGGCTGGACCATCGGGCTCGCGCACGAGGCCGCCCTCAAGCTGCGCGAGTCGTCGCAGTCGTGGACCGAGGCCTACCCGTCGATGGACTACCGCCACGGCCCGATCGCGATCGCCGCCCCCGGCCGTGTCACCTGGCAGTTCGGCGACGCCCCCGACGGGCTCGCCGACGAGGTGCGTGCCACGGGCGCCCGCTTCGAGCACCGCGCCATCGACCCCCTCGCCGACCTCGTGCGCCTGCACCGCACGGCCCTCGACCGTGCCCTCGCGCGGGGACTCGACCCCGATCAGCCGCGCAACCTCACGCGATCCGTCATCCTGGATGCATGACCCGCGCACGCACCGGAGCCGAACGATGACGCCGATCGACGGAGCGGACGCGATCCCCGACGTCGAGAAGGACGCCTCCGGCGAGACCCTCGCCGCGGTGCGCTCGCTCGGCCCCGGTGCCCCGGCGCTCGCGTTCGACGTGGGCGGCACCGACATCAAGTCGGCCCTCTTCGACGCCGACGGCACGGCGCTCGGGCTGCGGCGCACCCCGACGCCCGTCGTCGCCGGCGACCGCACGCACGCGATCCTCGACCGGCTGGACGCGCTCGCCGCCGAGCTTCGCGACGCACACCCCGAGGTCGTGCCGCAGGCGGTCGGCCTCGTGGTGCCCGGCATCGTCGACGCCGACGCGGGCATCGGGGTGTTCGCCAGCAACATGGGCTGGCGCGACGCCCCGCTGCGCGACCTCGCCCGCGAACGCCTCGGCCTGCCCGTCGCGTTCGACCACGACGTGCGCGCGGCCAGCTGGGCCGAGCACCGCCTCGGCGGAGCACGCGCCTACGACGACGCCGTGATCCTCGTCATCGGCACGGGCATCGCGGGCGCCCTCCTGGTGGGCGGACGGCCGTACACCGCGGGCGGCTACGCCGGCGAGATCGGCCACTCGCCCATCGCCGACGGCCCGGCCTGCCCGTGCGGCGCGCGCGGCTGCCTGGAGGCCGTCGCCTCCGCCGGTGCGATCGCCCGGCGCTATCGGGAGGACACCGGGGTCGTGCCCGACGGCGCGAAAGACGTGATCGCCAGGGCGGCCGCGGGTGACGAGGTCGCCGCCGTGATCTGGGACTCCGCGCTCGACGCGCTCACGATGTCGCTCGCGCAGCTCACTGCGGTGGTCGCCCCCGAGGCCGTGGTGATCGGCGGCGGGCTCTCGCGCGCCGGAGGAGCACTGTTCGACGAGCTGCGGCGCCGCCTGGCCGCGCGGCTCAGCTTCCACCGGCTGCCGGTGCTCGTGCCCGCCGAGCTCTCCGGCAACGCGGGTCTGATCGGTGCGGCCCTGCGGGCCAGGGAGCTGACGTGATCCTCACCGTCACGCCCAACCCCGCGCTCGACCTGACCTGGCGCGTCGACCGGCTCGTGGAGGGCGGCACCCACCGCGCCGACGCGGGGGCCGCGCGCGCGGGCGGCAAGGGCCTCAACGTGGCCAGGGTCGCGCATGCGCAGGGCGCGCCCGTGCTCGCCGTCACGACCGCGGGCGGCCGCGTGGGCGCCGAGTTCGCGGACGAGCTGAGCGCCAGCGGCGTCCCGCACGTGCTCGTGCCCGTCGCGGCGGAGACCCGGCGCAGCATCGCCCTCGTCGACGAGTCCGCGGGCGACACCACCATCGTGAACGAGCGCGGCGTCAGCCCCTCCGACGCGGAATGGGGGGCGGTGCTGGCCGAGGTGGTCGAGCGGCTCGCCGCGGCGGGCGTGCTCGTGATCTCGGGCAGCGTGCCGCCGGGCACCCCCGAGGCGCTGCTGCCGATGCTGATCGCCGTGGCGCGTGACGCCGGCGTGCCCGTGATCGTCGACACCTCGGGCCCCGCGCTGCTGCGGGCCGCCGACGCCGGGGCCACCGTGCTCAAGCCCAACGCCGCCGAGCTCGCCGAAGCCACCGGCATCGACGACCCGGTGCACGCCGCCCGCACCCTGCTGGAGCGCGGTGCCGAGCTCGTGCTGCTCTCGCTGGGCGCCGACGGCATGCTCGCGGTGACCGACGACGAGCTCGTGCACGCGCGACTCGACGAGCCCCTCGCGGGGAACCCGACCGGTGCGGGCGACGCCGGGGTCGCCGCCTGCGCCGTGCTGTACGCCGAGGGCGAGCGCGACCCCGAGACGGTGCTCCGCCGCGCGACGGCCTGGTCGGCGGCGGCCGTGCTCATGCCGCTCGCCGGCGACATCTCGCCCCGCTGGACCGCGCTCGCGCAGCACCTGCGCGTGACCCGCCCCGACCCCGCCCTGTTTCGAAAGGACCCCTCGTGACCCTCGTCTCCGCCAGAGAACTCGTCACCGCCGCCTCGGACGCCGGAACCGGCATCGGCGCGTTCAACGTGATCCACCTCGAGACCGCGGAGGGCCTGGTTCGCGCCGCCGCCCTCGCGGGACTCCCGGTGATCCTGCAGATCTCGCAGAACTGCGCCGACTATCACGGCGGCCTGGAGCCCATCGCGCTCGCCTCGCTCGCGCTGGCCCGCCGGGCGGAGACACCGGTCGCGGTGCACCTCGACCACGCCGAACGACCGGAGCTGGTCGACGAGGCCGTCGCGCTCGGCTTCGGCTCCGTCATGTTCGACGGCGGCGCGCTGCCCTACGACGAGAACGTCGCGCTGACGGCCGAGGTCGCCGCGCGCGCACACCGGGCTGGCGTGTTCGTGGAGGGCGAGCTGGGCGAGGTGGGCGGCAAGGACGGCGCGCACGCACCCGGAGTGCGCACCGACCCCGACGAGGCCAGGGCCTTCGTGGCCGCGACCGGGGTGGACGCCCTCGCGGTGGCGGTCGGCTCGTCGCACGCCATGACCGACCGCACGGCGTCGCTCGACCTCGACCTCATCGCGCGGCTACGGGCGGCACTGCGCGGCGCCGGGGCGGCCGGGGCGGACGTGCCCCTCGTGCTGCACGGCTCGTCCGGGGTGGCCGACGCCGTGATCGCCGACGCGGTGCGGGCGGGCATGACCAAGATCAACGTCTCGACCCATCTGAACGGCTTCTTCACGCGGGCCGTGCGCGATGTGCTGGACCGCGACGAGCGGCTGGTCGACTCCCGGAAGTACCTCGCACCCGCCCGCGACGCGCTGGCGCAGGAGGCGGCGCGGATGCTGCGGCTGTTCGCGCTGCAGACCGACACGGCGGCCGCGGGATGAGCGTGGCGGCGACAGGGCCGCAGGCGCTCGCGGTCGGCCGTCACCACGGAGGTCACGGGTTCCCGCCGCAGCACTCCTCCGGGAGCACGCGGTGAAGCGGGCGGCACGGCTGAACGCGATCCTCGACCTGCTCGCCGCCAGCGGTGAGGTCACGGTGGACGAGCTCGTCGACCGGTTCGGCGCCTCGCCGGCCACCACCCGCCGCGACCTCGACACCCTGGCCGAGCAGCGCCTGCTCACGCGCACGCACGGCGGTGCGGTGGCGCAGACGGTCGCCTACGAGCTGCCCATCCGCTACAAGAGCCACCTGCGCACGCACGAGAAGGCGAGCATCGCCCAGGCCGCGGCCGACCTGGTGTCGCCCGGCATGGTGGTGGGTCTCTCCGGGGGCACCACGACGACCGCGATCGCGGCCGCCCTCGCCGCCAGGGAGGACCTGGCCGCCGACGGCGGCGTCACGGTCGTCACGAACGCGGTCAACATCGCGGCACAGCTCGCCACGCGGCCCGACATCAAGGTCGTGGTCACCGGCGGCGTCATCCACTCCCGCACGTACGAGCTCGTGGGGCCGTTCGTGGAACAGCTGCTGCGCGGGGTGCGGCTCGACATCGCGTTCCTGGGCGTGAACGGCATGGACGCCGCGGCGGGTGCCACCACGCAGGACGAGCGCGAGGCCGCCGTGAACCGCATGATGGCCGAGCGTGCCCGGCGCGCGGTCGTGGTGACCGACGGCAGCAAGCTCGGCGTCGAGGCGTTCTCCGCGGTGGGCGGACCCGAGCTGTTCCACACCGTCATCACCGACCGCGGGGCCGAGCCCGCGCTGGTCGAGGCGCTGCGCAACGCCGGGTACGTCGTGCTCCTCGCCTGAGCCCGCGCGGCGGGGGCTCGGTATACTGAAAGTATGACCACGACGATCAAGGTGAGTGACGAGCTCCGCGATCGGCTGAAGGATCAGGCGGCTCGCGACGGGCTGACACTGGGCGCTCACCTCGCCCATCTCGCCGACGCCGAGGATCGCCGCCGACGCCTCGAGTCGCTGCGCACGGCGGTCGCCCTCTCCTCTCCCGAGGACGCCGCTTCGCATGCGGCCGAGACGGCGGCGTGGGAGCGGGTCGAATCGGCAGACGCCTCCTGATGGCAGACCCTGATCTCGCCCCCGGAGTGATCGTCTGGGTGTCGTTGGAACCGGTGCGCGGCCGCGAACAGGGTGGACACCGACCCGTCCTCCTCGTCGCCTCCGCCGGGTATCTGGACGCCGTCACCACCCTGGTGATCGGCTTGCCGATCACCACGACCGACCGTGGGTGGCCCAATCACATCCGCATCGACGGGCCGAGCGGACTGGACCGTCCGTCCTGGGTCATGACCGAGCAGCCGCGCACGCTCACGCGGGAACGGATCACGGGCGTCGCGGGGAGGGTGTCCGCGGACTGTCTCGCCTCCGTCCGGCTGTGGCTGGGAGACTTCCTCGACCTGTGACGGTGCTCCTCGCCTGAGCCCGCGCGGGCGCACCCCAAGGGCCCCGGCGTCCCCAGATCGCCGAGGCCCTGTGAGGTGTCGCGGCTGCATCCGCGGCTCCCCAGAGCAGTTGGTGTCCCTGTCGTGCGCGCTCCCCAGTGCGCTGTTTCCCCAGATCCGACGGCGCCTCCCTCGCGCCTCCTCCTTCGAGGCCCTTCGCCTGCGACACCTTCCGAAGAACAGGAGTCACCGCCTGCGGTTCTGATACACCGATTGGAGAAAAAGGTCAGAATCCGTCGCCGTGGCACTGGAACGGCGCGATCACGCCCGTCGTGACGGCCGCGGAGGCCAGGGCGTCCGCCGGTGCAGCGCCCTCGGTCAGCCCGGCGTGCACGGCCGCCAGCAGCTCGCACGCATCGTCGTCGGGCACCGCGACGGGGGCCGCGATCACGCACTCGGTGCCCGCGTGCAACCACACCCGCGTCATGCCCAGCGCCTCCTCCCCCCAGCGCACCGACGAGCGCCCCAGCTCACACGCCGACAGGATCACGGTGCGCGGCGCCCGCGGGATCAGGTCCACGTCGTAGCCGAACAGCGTGCCGTCGCTCAGCTCGAACCCGGAGAACAGGGGGTTGTCGACCGCGTGCCGTCCGTGCGCCGCGATGTGCAGCAGCTCCGCGTCGCCCGCGAGGGTCGTCACCGCACCCACCGTCGCCTCCGCACCCTCGTACACGCGCGTCGAGGCACGGTCCGTCCAGGCCGAGGCCGCACGCTGCACCTCCTCGCCCGCGCGGCGCACGCGAGGACCGGCGGCGAAGCCCACGACGGGCGACGCGGCGCGCGGTGCCCGGTCGGCTCCGAGCCACCGCGACACCGACGTGACGAGCGTGAACGGCAACCCGCGCATGCCGGGCAGCATGGCCCACGGCACGCCCCCGAGGATGCCGGGCACCGTGATCGCCACGCGCGACGCCCGCGGCACGGCCCGCCGCAGCGGTGCGAGCAGCCCCGCGTCGAGCAGCTCCAGCCGCGCGACGAGGGACCGCTGCGTGACCGCACCCATCGCACCGCCGCGGGTGAGAGCGGCCATGTCGAGGTCGGCCCGCAGCCCGTCGAGCGCCGCCCGCACCCGCGGCCAGTCCAGCTCCACGATGCGCGCCCGGCCCTCGGTCACCGCCACGGCGTGCAGCTCGGAGCCGGTGAAGACGTAGGAGAACACCGCGGTGTCGCGCGGGAGGAGTGCAGACGCCGCCGCCAGGCCGAGCCGCTCGCGCGCGGCGCCGGAGCCGGTCGCCGTCCACTGCCTCTCGCGCACCCGGTCGCGCAGCATCCGCACCCGCGCGTCGGTCGTCCAGTCGGCACCCGCGAGCTCTGCCCGCAGCATCCGCAGCTCCGCCAGGTCCGCCGCCAGGTCCGCGTCGTGCGGGGGCCGCACCGGCGCGACCTGCTGGCTGAGGTGACGCGCCCGCTCCGACCACTCGAACAGGGTCTCCGGGTCGCCGAGGCGCGCCGCCGCCGTGAGCCCGGTGAACACGAGGTCGCTCGCGTGCATCGCGACCGAGGCCTGCAGGTCGAGCGCGCCGAACGACTGCTGCCATGACGACAGCAGGTCGAGGCCCTCGCCCGCGGCCCGCAGCGCCGCCCGGTCGCGGCCTCGGTGCAGGGCCCTCGCTGCCCGCACCTCGTGGACGCGCAGCCGCAGGGGCGTGGGGGCGGACGCGGCGATGCGGGGCAGCCGCCCGGCTCCCTCGCGCCGTGCGGTCAGGCGCAGCGCCGTCGCCTCGGTGCGGAATCCGCTGCGGTCGAGGTCACGGGCGACACGCTCGAACTCCTCGGCCGGGATCGCCCGGTCGGGGTGGGCGCGCTGCCGTGCCTCCAGTCGCACGGCCTCGGCCCGCGCCGTCCACCCCGGTGTCGCCAGGGCGGTGAACCGTCGGGCGGCCAGACGTGCCGCGCGTTCGGCGGCCGCGGGATCATGGCGCAGCAGTGACCGCGCCAGGTGGAACTCCGCCTCGCCGCGCGCCTGCCGCATGCGCTGCGCCCCGAACTGCACGGCCACCCGCCCGAGCAGCACCTCCGCCTCGGTCGTCAGGCCCGCGTCGCGGAGCACCTCGGCCCGATCGAGGTCGGCGATCGCGGCGGCCAGGTCGCTCGCCTCCGCCAGGGCGGGGCGGGAGCGGGTCATGAGCGCGAGGGCGCCCACGAGGTCGCCGCCCAGCAGCGCCGCGTAGCCCAGGTTGTGCGTGGCCTCGGCGACCGGGCCGCGGGCGTCATGCGCCTGATACACGGCGAGGGCGCGGCGGAGGTCGGCGACGCACGCGTCGAGCTCGTGGCGCTGCATGCGCACGACCGAGCGGTTCATCAGGCAGTTCGCGAGCTCGGTGCTCTCGGTCCCCGCGGCGGAGAGCGCGTCGATGGCGCGGGAGAGCTCGGCCTCGGCCTCGGGCAGTCGTCCGCGGTGCATGAGCAGGGTGCCGAGCTGGCCGCCGAGCAGCGCCACCGTCTCGGGCTGCAGTCCCGCGCGCGCGAGGGCCGCCCGGCACAGTTCCTCGGCGGCCGCGGGGTCACCGGTCTGCGTCAGCACGTACGCGCGGGTGCCGTCGATCCGGGCGCGCAACTCGGGGTCGTCGGTGCGCGCGGCCGCGGCGTCGAGGGCACGGCGGGCCTGCGCGAACCGTCGCGTGTTCGCCGCGTCGACGCCGCGCCGATGCAGCTCGCTCGCGGACAGGGGCATCCGTCCAGGATGCCGTGCCGCGACCCCGGTGGGGAAGAGTGCGGGTCAGCCGCGGTCGTGCGGGTCGGGGAGCTCGGCGAGCACGGCGGACACGGCCTTCGCCGCCGCGGCCGGGGTCGCGCCCGCCACCGGGACGGCCCCGAGCTCCGCCGCGATGCGACCGGCGAGGTACGGCGCTGCGAACGACGTGCCGCTCCAGACCGCGAAGCCGCCCCGGTAGTCGTCGGGGTCGAGCGTCTCGCGCACCAGGCCGTCGACGTCGGCCCTGGTCGCCGCCTGGGCACCGCCGACGAACGCGGGCGAGGTGCTGACGACCGCCGCGCCCGGGGCGTACACGTGCACCCAGGGCCCGACGTTGGAGAACAGCGCGACCGAGCGCGACGACGGGTTGAGGGCGCCGACGGCCACGTGCGGTGCGCCCTTGTCGGCGGGCAGCCCGTTGTCGGCTCCCGGCCACGGCCACAGCGACGCCGGGAAGGACGGCCGGTCGATCGCGTCGTTGCCGGCCGAGCACACGACCACGCAGCCGAGCTCGCGCGCCTTCGCCAGCAGCTCGTACAGCGTGCGGCTGAACAGCCCGTCGGTCGGGGTCTCGTGGTAGTAGCTGAGCGACAGGTTGAGCACGTCGATGGGGAAGCCCGTCTTCGGGTCCTCCCGGTGCCGGCGCAGCAGCTCCACCACCTGCGCCACGGTCTCCAGCAGGGTGCTCTCGTCGACCACTCCGAGCGCGCCGGCCACCCGGATCGACAGGATGTCGGCGTCGGGTGCGGTCTGCCGCACGATCCCGGAGATGAACGTGCCGTGCCCGGCCACCGCGTCGATCTCGCCGTCGAGCTGGCCGTACAGGTCGGGGTAGCGTTCGGGGTCGGCGTCGTCGGTGAGCCCGACCGGGACGCCGTCGAGCTCGATGTGCCGCGTGACGATGTCGGACGGCAGCCAGGCGTGCTCGCCGCAGCCCGTGTCGAGCACCGCGACGACCGGGCGTCGTCCGCGCTTCGGCGCTGGAGCGCGCACGGGCGCGGGCCCCAGCCACGAGACGGGCTGCCGTGCCCCGCGGCCCGGCTCCAGATAGTCGTCGCTGCCGCCGGTGCCCGCACCCGCGCCGCGCACGGGGTTGGTGCGGGTGAACGGGTTGGTGCGTGTGAACGGGTTCGTGCGCGTGAAGGGGTTGAGGCCGACGGGGTCGATCGACAGCACGTGCTCGAGGCTCGTGCGCGGCATGGTCGACCGCGACAGGCGCCGTGCCCGCTGCAGCACCCGCCAGGCGTCCGGCGCCACGGGCGACTCGCCCCTGGCCGGCTCGTCGGGCGTGGTCAGGCGCGCGCGCAGGAACCCGGCGACGCCCGGTACCAGCTCGTCGCCGCCGGCCTCGCGCTCCGCCGATTCGATCTCGAGCCGCCAGCCGAAGGTGTCGGCGGCGTCGCGCAGCGTGCGCACCTCGCGGTCGTATGCCTCCTGGTCACCGACGGTGCGCGTGATCAGCAGGCGTTCGGGCAGGTACGCGGTAGGGAAGGCGCGGATGCCGTCCACGGGTTCCGTGCTCGGGTCGAGAGCGGTGCCGCGGCGGATCGATCCCTCCGCGCGGTCCTGCCACGTCCATCCCTGGGGCTGCTCCATCGGTCATCCTCTCCGTGCGGGCTCCATCGCCCGCCGTCACAGCTCGAACTGCGGGGTCTCCAGCGTGCGTTCCTCGTCGCCGTCGAGCGTGGTCAGCCGCACGCGGCTGAGCCCGGGCGGGACGTCGTCGAACTGGAAGCGCCCGGTCTCCGCGGGCGTCGTGGTGCGCGTGCGGTCGCCCTGGGCCAGCACGATCCGCGCGGCGGTGGTGTCGACCCAGCCGTCGACGCGGCGCCGTCCGGACGCGGTGGTGGTCACGTGCAGCAGGATGCTCGTGGTGCCGTCGCTGAACTGCAGCGTGAGCGCGTCGGCGTCTCCCCGCACGGCGCCGAGCTGCCCCTCCACGAGGGTCAGCAGCGCGTACTCGCGGTTGAGCCCGTCGGCGGCGACCGCGGCGACCATGCGGTCGATCAGTCCGGCCGGCACCGGGTCGATCTCGTCCCACACGGTGCGCAGGCGCGCGAACAGGCGGGCGTCGTCGTGATCGCTCATGAGCGTCCCCCTCCGGTGTGCGGCGCCGGGGCGTCGAGCAGGTCGCGCAGCTTGGCGAGGCACCGGCTGCGGGTCGGCCCGATGCTGCCGACGGGCATGCCGAGGTCGGTCGCGAGGCGGGCGTAGTCGGGACGGTCGTCGAAGGCGATCACGCGGAGCAGGCGCTGGCACCGCTCGGTCAGGCGGCGCACGGCGAGCCAGAGTCGGCGGTTCTCGTCGCCGAGCGTCGCGTGGTCCTCGGCCGAGGCCTGTTCGGGCAGGAGGGTGTCGAGGTCGTCGGCCTCGGTCGTGGCGATGCGGCCGTTGGCCTTCGCGGCCTTCCACGCCTCGCGGCGGGCGGTCGTGGTGAGCCAGGCCGACACGGCGCGCGGGTCGGCGATCGAGCCCTGACCGCGGACGAGCCGCAGCCACGTGGTCTGCACCACGTCTTCCGCGAGGGTGCGTTCGAGCCCGTAGGCGCGGACGACGTGCCAGAGCACGGGCGACAGCAGTCGCACGAGCTCATCCATCGCGCGGCCGTCGCCTTCGCGCCATGCGCCGAACAGGTCAGCGGCACGTTCCCACCGTGCCCGGCCGTCGTCGGATGCAGGATCGAGGGGGGCGGCGCCGGAGGCACCGTCGATCATGAAGCCCATTGTGATCACACCTACCAGGAGCGCGGCAAGAGTCCGGTGATACATGAGGGCGGGCTTTCCACAGCCGGATCGTGGATGGTATCGTTATTGATACCATCCACGATCATGGGATCTGTGGAAGGCCTCGTTGCACGCATGCGGGCGCAACCGAAAGGCGTGCGATTCGCCGACCTCGTGAAGGTTTGCGATCATCACTTCGGAGAGCCGCGGCAGCGCGGCACCTCCCACCGCGTGTATCGAATGCCTCGGGCAGGAGACCCGCGGGTGAACATCCAGAGCGATCACGGAACGGCGAAGGCCTACCAGGTCCGGCAGGTCCTGGCGGCGATCGACAGACTGAAGGGAGCGGGACATGTCGACAGTGAAGCCTGACCACTACGCATACCGCGTTCGATGGTCCCCGGAGGACGCCGCGTATGTCGGCACGGTTGCCGAGTTGCCTTCGCTGTCCTGGGTGTCGGAGGACCAGGGCGACGCGTTCCGGGGTATCCGACAGCTCGTCGCCGATGTGCTCGACGACATGACGGCGAACGGGGAGGAGCCGCCCGTGGCCATCTCCGACCGCTCCTACTCCGGCAAGTTCCTGGTTCGGCTCACACCGGAGGCGCACCGTCGGCTGGCGATCGACGCGGCGGAGCAGCACGTGTCGCTCAACCGCTTGGCCGTCAGTCGACTGATCGGCGCCTGACTCCCGCCCGCCCTCGCGCTACTCGGCCGCGAAGGTGGCCGCGTGCTCGGCCCACCGCGCCTCGACCGGGAGGGCACGCAGCGCGCGATTGCCGAGCGCGAGCGCGGCCGCGACCAGGCACAGGCCGGCGCACACGAGGATCGTGCCCTCGCGGCCGAGCCAGGAGAGCCCGAACCCGGCGATCAGCGGGGCCAGGGGCATCGCCCCCATCGCGAGCACCCCGATGGCACTGTTCGCGCGGCCGAGCAGCCGCGAGGGTGTCGCGACCATGAAGTAGCCGAGGAGGGCGGCGTTCAGCGCGGGGAGCAGCAGGACCGACACGCCGAGCACCACCGCGATCGCCCAGGGCTCGCGCACCGTGGTGAGCGCGACCGCGCCGAGCGCGACCACGGCGAGGCCGCCCACCGTGAGGATGCCCGCGGGGACGCGCGGCACGAGCAGCGGCGCCAGCACGGCCCCGACCAACATGACCGCGCCGATCACCGCGCTCAGGGTGCCGATCCGCAGTTCGGAGTGTCCCGCCTGCTGCAGCGCGTACACGACGGTCGTGATGGCCGCGTTGAACCCGAGGTTCACGATGGTGAGGATGATCATCACGCCACCGAGGTCGCGGCGGGAGAGCAGCCAGGTGAAGCCTTCCCGCAGCTCGCGCCCCGCGTGGGGACGCAGGGCCGGCTCGTCCGCCGGCGCGTCGTCCTCGGCTCCGGTGTCGGCGATCCCCGCCCGTCGCGTCTGCCGGCGCAGCATCCAGGCGGTCACCGCGGCGACGGCGTGGCACAGCGTCATGACCGCACCGACCACCCAGCCGCCGAGGCCGAGGAGCAGTCCGCCCAGCGGGCCGCCGGCGAGCTGGAGCGCCGCGTCCCTGCCCTGGTTCGCGGCCTGGGCGCGGCCCATCGCCTCGTCGGGCACGATTTCCTTGAGCGCGCTCTCGCCGGCCACGTCGAACAGGCCGCTGCGGGCGGCGAGCAGCACGTCGATCACGAGCAGTGACGTGAAGGTGAGGGCGTCGCCGATCGCGAGCAGAGTGAAGGCGCCCGCGAGGACGATGCCCAGCAGGGAGCCGAGCAGCATGAGGACGATGCGCCGGTGGCGGTCGGCGAGCACGCCCCCGGCGAGCGT